>NZ_JACMYO010000333.1 GCF_020889685.1 Bradyrhizobium oropedii | reverse complement strand
GCCGCTGCCGCCGGCTCGCCCATGATCGGCCGTCCGGACAATGAAGCCGCCGCCAAGCTCGCGCCGGTGGCGCCGCCGCCGCTGCCATCTGCGCCCGACAAGCTGCCGCTCGCCAAGCTGAAGGTGCCGGCCGGCTTCAATGTCGAGGTCTATGCCGCGGGCATGGCCAATGCGCGTTCACTGGCGCTCGGCGACAAGGGCACCGTGTTCGTCGGCAGCCGGCTCGTCGACAAGGTCTATGCGATCGTCAACAAGGACGGCAAACGCTCGGTCAAGGTGATCGCTTCCGGCCTCTACCGTCCGAACGGCGTCGCCTTCAAGGACGGCACGCTCTACATCGCCGAGCTGTCGAAGGTCTCCAAGATCGACAAGATCGAGGACAATCTGGACAATCCGCCGAAGCCGACCGTCATCTACGACAAGCTGCCGAAGGACGAGGCGCACGGCTGGAAGTTCATCGCCATCGGCCTCGACAACAAGCTCTATGTCCCGGTCGGCCAGCCCGGCAACAACGTGCTGCATGACGCCGACCACGGTCAGATCCGCCGCATGAATCTCGATGGCTCCGGCGCCGAGGTCTATGTGCTCGGCGTGCGCAACTCGGTCGGCTTCGACTGGAATCCCGAGACCAAGCAGATGTACTTCACCGACAACGGCCGCGACTGGTTGTCGGAGACGGTGCCGGAAGACGAGCTCAACCGCGTCACCAAGGCGGGCGAGGATTTCGGCGCACCGTTCTGCTACCAGGGCAACATCATCGACCAGGAGCTCGGCTGGGGCAAGAACTGCAAGGACTACGCGCCGCCGGTCGGCCTGATGGGCCCGCATACCGCGTCGCTCGGCATGCGCTTCTATACTGGGAGCCAGTTCCCGAAGACCTACAAGAACGCGATCTTCGTCGCGCGCCACGGCTCCTGGAACAAGTCGCAGAAGCAGGGCGGTGACGTCGTCGTCGTCAAGCTGAACAAGGACGGCACCGTGAAGTCGGTCGAGCCGTTCATGACCGGCTTCCTCGAGGACAACAAATATGTCGGCCGCCCGGTCGACGTGATGCTGCTGAAGGACGGCTCCTTGCTGGTCTCCGACGACTGGAACGGCGCGGTCTATCGCGTCAGCTACGGCAAGCCGAAGGTCGCAAATCAGTAAGTATCCATCGTCGTCATTGCGAGCGAAGCGAAGCAATCCATCCCGCCACTTGCGGGGCTATGGATTGCTTCGTCGCTCCAGCGCAAAATTGCTTTGCAATTTTGTCGCGAGCTCCTCGCAATGACGGAACATGCCGGGAGCGCCCTATGCACAAGACGATCATCGCTATCCTGGCACTCGCCACCGTCACTGTGTCCGCCAACGCCGAGACCATCCAGGAGCGCGCTGCTGCGTGCTTTGCCTGCCATGGCGAGCATGGCACGTCGGAAACCGAGAACACGCCTTCGCTCGGCGGCCAGCAGGCGCCCTATGCGCTGATCCAGCTGTTCATGTTTCGCGAGAAGCTGCGCACCTTCGAGCCGATGAACGAGATGGCGAAGGCGATGACCGACGACGATTTGCGCACCTTCTCGGACTTCATCGCCACCTTGCCGAAGCCCACGCCGCCCACTGACGCCGGCGATCCCGCGCGGATGGCGCGCGGCCAGGCGCTGGCGCAGCAGAACCGCTGCAACACCTGCCACAACACCGATTTCTCCGGCAAGGAGAACGTTCCGCGCATCGCCAACCAGCGCGAGGACTACCTCGCCAAGACGCTGGCCGAATACAAGGACAACAGCCGCCACGGCTACGACGCCACCATGGCCGACGTGATGCAGACGGTGGCCAAGGAGCAGATCGGCGACCTTGCCTATTACATCGCGCATGTCCGCTGAAACATCAGGCGGCAGGCCGCTGGCCTTGCCCTTCGTGTGGGGCTAAAACGCCTGCGTCATACGGAGTGTCTCATGCAGGATATTTGGCGTCTGTCGGCGGCCGAGCTCGCCAGCCTCATCAAATCGAAGAAGGTCTCGGCGAAGGAGGCGGCCGAGGCCGGGCTCGCCCGGCTCGACGCGGTCAATCCGAAGATCAACGCGGTGGTCGATCACCGGCCGGACGACGTGCTGGCGCAGGCCGCAAAGGTCGATGCGGCAATTGCGCGTAATGAGGCCTTAGGGCCGCTCGCCGGCGTGCCGGTCACGATCAAGGTCAATGTCGACCAGGAGGGCTACGCCACCACCAACGGCCTGAAGGCGCAGCGCGACCTGATCGCCAAGGTCGACAATCCGGTGGTCGCCAATCTGCGCAGGGCCGGCGCGGTGCTGCTCGGCCGCACCAATTGTCCGGCGGTGTCCTATCGCTGGTTCACCACCAACCTCATTCACGGCGACACCAAGAACCCGCGCGATCCCGGCATCACCCCGGGCGGCTCGTCGGGCGGCGCGGGCTCCGCGGTCGCGGCCGGCATCGGCCATATCGCGCATGGCACCGATATCGCCGGCTCGGTCCGCTATCCGGCCTATGCCTGCGGCGTGCATGGCCTGCGGCCGAGCATGGGCCGCATCCCGGCCTTCAACCCGGCATTGCCCGAGCGTCCGATCGGCCCGCAGATCAGCGCGGTGTCCGGCCCGCTGGCGCGTACGGTGAACGATCTGCGCATCTCGCTCGCGGCGATGTCGGCGCCCGATTATCGCGACCCCTGGTACGCGCCGGTGCCGCTCGAAGGACCGCCGCGCGAGAAGCGCGTCGCGATGTGCCTCAATCCCGATGGTCTCGATCCGGTGCCGGAAGTCGTCGCCGCGGTGGCCGATGCCGGCAAGCGATTGCGAGATGCCGGCTGGATCGTCGAGGAGATCGACGACACGCCGTCGCTGCGCGAGGCGGCCGAGATCCAGACCCGGCTCTGGCTCGGCGACGGCTACGAGGCCCAGCTCGCCTTCGCCGAGCGCGAGGGCGATCCCGGCGCGCTGGCCTGCCTCCGCGGCGTCCGCGCGAGAGTGCATCCGTTCGACCTGTCACAAGCGCTGACCCGCCGCGCCACCTTGACGCGCGACTGGTTTGCCTTCCTCGACAAATATCCGGTGCTGCTGATGCCGGTCTCCGGCGAGCTGCCGTTCCCCGATCATCTCGACCGCAAGGACGAGGCGTCGTTCGCGCGGGTGTGGCACGCGCAGCTGCCGCAGATCGCGATCCCCTTCATGGGCCTACCCGGGCTCGTCGTTTCCACGGGCCTCGTCGGAAGAATTCCGGTCGGCGTGCAGCTGGTGGCGGGCCGCTACCGCGAGGATCTCTGCCTAGCGGCAGGCGAGGCGATCGAGGCCGGCGGCACGCCGTCCTCTCCAATCGATCCGGTGACCTGAGATGGCGACGGTCTACGATTTCACCGCAAAATCGCTCGCCGGTGAGGACATGCCGCTGCGGCAGTTCGAGGGGCAGGTGCTGCTGATCGTGAACACGGCGAGCGCCTGCGGGTTCACGCCGCAATACAAGGGCCTCCAGGAGCTGCACGCCGGTCTCTCGCCGCGCGGCTTTGCCGTGCTCGGCTTTCCCTGCAACCAGTTCGGCGCGCAGGAGCCGGGCGATGCGAAGCAGATCGCCACGTTCTGCGAGACCAACTACGCCGTGACGTTTCCGATGTTCGCCAAGATCGACGTCAACGGCAGTGCTGCGCATCCATTGTACGAACACCTGAAACGTGAGAAGTCGGGCCTGCTCGGGCCGTCGATCAAATGGAACTTCACCAAGTTCCTGGTTGATCGCTCCGGCAAGGTCGTGGCGCGGCATGCGCCGACCGCCCGGCCCGAAGGATTGAAGAAGGATATCGAGGCGCTGCTATGAGCGACGACACCACCAACGACCAATTCCCCGACCGCCTCTCGGTCGATCCGAACAGCCCGTATTACAATGCGGACATTCTCGCGCGCGATGTCGGCATCCGATTCAAAGGTGCCGAGAAGACCAATGTCGAGGAGTACTGCATCAGCGAAGGCTGGGTGCGGGTCACCGCTGGTAACGCCAAGGACCGTTACGGCAATCCGCTGACCATCAAGGTGCACGGGCCGGTCGAGCCGTATTTCAAGGACAAGGCGAAGTCCTGACGGGCAGCCTCTACCGTCATTGCGAGCGAAGCGAAGCAATCCATTCCTACGCTTGTTGAGGCATGGATTGCTTCGTCGCTTCGCTCCTCGCAATGATGGGGTGGACGGCCCCCGACGGCATCA
>NZ_JACMYO010000332.1 GCF_020889685.1 Bradyrhizobium oropedii | reverse complement strand
GCTCCGCCGCCGCGGATGGCGGCGCCGCCGCCAAGGCCCGCGCCCGCACCACGAGCAGCAGCGCCGGCATGTCCTCCCGGCAAGTGCAAACACTGAGGGCATGACACCATGAGCCGAGCAGGTCAGCCTTCATGAGCATCACGGCCACACTCGGATCGCGGACAGTCGCGAACCTAGAGCGTTTTCGAGCGAAGTGGATGCCGGTTCGCGTGAAGAAAACGCGTCAAAACAAAAATCTGGAGCTCCGTTCCGATTCCATCGGAACGGAAATGGCTCTAGTGATCGGCACGATCGCGGGGCTGGTGGTGTTCCACCAGCCGGCTCGGGCAGCCGATCTCGCGGCGCAGGACATCGCGCTGCTCGATCGCCTGACCTGGGGCGTCAATGCGTCGAGCGCGGCGCATCTGCGCGAGGTCGGCGCCGAGCGCTGGCTGCAAGAGCAGCTGCATCCGGCCAATGCTGCTTTGCCGGCTGCCGTCCAAAAGCAGATCGAGGCGATGCCGGACGTGCATCGCTTCCCGTTCGACATTGCGGTTTCGTTCGACCAGCAGGGCAAATCCGCCAACCAGGTCGCCGATCCCGAGCAGCGCAAGGCCGCGCAACAGGTCTATCAGCAGGCCATGAACGACCGCGCCAGGCAGGCCGCGGCCCGCACCATCCTGCACGCGCTCTACGCGCCGGATCAATTGCGCGAACGCCTGACCTGGTTCTGGTTCAACCACTTCAATGTCCACCAGTACAAGTCCAACATCCGCGTGCTGGTCGGCGATTACGAGGATCGCGCGATCCGCGTCAACGCGCTCGGCAAATTCCGCAACCTGCTCTCGACGACGCTGCATCATCCGGTGATGCTGCGCTATCTCGACAACGCCGATAACGCGGCCAGTCACCTCAACGAGAACTACGCCCGCGAGATCATGGAGCTGCACACCATGGGCGTCGGCTCCGGCTACACCCAGGCCGATGTCGAGGCGCTGGCGCGCATCCTCACCGGCGTCGGCATCGACTTCAAGTCGGAGGATCCGAAGCTGAAGCCGGAGCAGCAATCCCAGCTGATCCGCGAGGGCGCGTTCGAGTTCAATCCGGCGCGCCACGACTTCGGCGACAAGACCTTCCTCGGCCATCAGATCAAGGGCCGCGGTCTCGCCGAGGTCGACGAGGCCCTCGACATCCTGTGCCGCCATCCTGCGACCGCCACGCATATCGCAAAGCAGCTCGCGACCTATTTCGTGTCGGACAATCCGCCGGCCGCGCTGGTGCAGCAAATGGCGCAGACCTTCCAGAAGACCGATGGCGATATCGCAGCCGTGATGGCGACGCTGGTTCATGCGCCGGAATTCGCCGCCAGCCTGAAGGGCGGCGCCAAGTTCAAGGACCCGATGCTCTATGTGATGTCGTCGGTGCGGCTCGCCTATGACAGCAAGGTCGTCCTCAATACGCTGCCGATCCAGGGCTGGCTCAACCGCCTGTCCGAGGGCCTGTTCAATCACGAGACGCCCGACGGCTATTCGATGCTTTCGGCAGCCTGGAACGGTCCCGGGCAGATGATGCTGCGTTTCGAGATCGCGCGCGCGATCGGCTCGGGATCGGCCGGCCTGTTCAAGCCGAACGAGCCCAACGCGGTCGACCAGCCGGCGTTTCCGCTGGTCATGAACGGGCTCTACTTCAGCAACATCAGGCAGACGCTGAGCCCGACCACGCTTGCCGCGCTCGACCAGGCCGTCTCGCCGCAGGATTGGAATACGCTGTTTCTGTCGTCACCCGAGTTCATGCACTGAAAGGGAGGTTCGCCGATGAACCGCCGTGAACTGATCAAGGCCTTCGCTGCTTCCGCTTCGCTCACCGTCGCCGGCCGGGTCTGGGCGGCACCCGCGACCGACGCGCGCCTGCTCGTCGTGTTCCTGCGTGGCGCCTATGACGCTGCCAATGTGGTGGTGCCGGTCGGCAGCGAGTTCTACTACGCCTCGCGTCCGACGCTTGCGGTCGCGCGGCCCGATGCCGGCAATCCGAATGCGGCACTGGCGCTCGACGCCGGATGGGGACTGCATCCAAGCTTGCGCGATTCGATCTATCCGTTGTGGGCCAAGCGCGAGATCGCTTTCGTTCCGTTTGCCGGCACCAGCGATGACCTCTCGCGCAGCCATTTCGAGACCCAGGATACGATCGAGCTCGGGCAGGCGGTCGGCGGCAGCCGCGACTATCGCTCCGGTTTCATGAGCCGGCTGGCGACCGAACTGACGCGGGTGAAGCCGATCTCCTTCACCGACCAGCTGCCGCTGGTCTTCCGCGGCCAGAACCAGATTCCGAACATCGGCATCGCCAGCGTCAGCAAGCCCGGCGTCGACGACCGGCAGGCGCGGCTGATCCGGGAGATGTACGCGAAAGGCGATCTGGCCAATTCGGTGTCGGAGGGCTTTCGCGTCCGCGATGACGTCTACAAATCGGTCTCCGAGGAGATGATGGCGGCCAACCGCGGCGCGGTGTCACCGCGCGGCTTCGAGCTGTCGGCGCGGCGGATCGGCCGCCTGATGCGCGAGCAGTTCAACCTCGGCTTCGTCGACGTCGGCGGCTGGGACACCCACGTCAACCAGGGCGCGGCGACCGGCTATCTCGCCGACCGTCTCGGCGAACTGGGCAGGGGCCTTGCCGGCTTCTCCGAGGAAATCGGTCCCACGATGTGGCGCGACACGGTCGTGGTCGTAATCTCCGAGTTTGGCCGCACCTTCCGCGAGAACGGCGACCGCGGCACCGATCATGGCCACGGCAGCGTCTATTGGGTGATGGGCGGCGGCATCAACGGCGGACGGATGGCCGGCGAGCAGGTCCAGGTCACGCAGGCGACGCTGTTCCAGAACCGCGATTATCCCGTTCTGACCGACTACAAGGCGTTCTTCGCCGGCCTGATCCAGCCCGTCTACGGCCTGCAGCAGGCAAGCCTCGAGCGCATCTTCACCGGCATCAAGCCGAAGGATCTGAATCTGGTCTGAAGAGGCGCGGCCAAAATATCGAAAACAACCCCATGCAAAGTAGCCGCCGGGTGCCTGGAGGGCGACATGCCAACTTGACACGTCGGGCAAATCAACCGCATTATTCTATTATTCAGAAATAGTGCGTGGTAGCCGCATGCACGGCGCCGTAGCTCCTCGCGGCCGGCGCGACCATGTTGTCGTCAGCGGTGCAAGCCGCTGAGGATCGCCACCGAGCGACGGCTGTCTCCGCCCATGTCGCGGGCATTGAAATCCGTCTGCGCCAGACCACAACGTGACCAATTAGCATCGAATCGATCGCCGCCGAAGCCGTTCATGACTTCGTAGGCCCATTGCCCGTCGGGGATTCTGATCTTGGCTTTCGCGAGCTCTTCCATCTTATGGGAATCGCAAAGCGTCTCGCCGATGGCCACGGCAAGCTTCTTGACGCGTTGTCTCTCGGCGGTGGGCTCGCTGTAACCAAGGGCATTCCGCGCGGCTTCCAGCACGAGCGTGGCCGATAGCGAATAGATGTGATAAACCAGCGCCTGCGATCCGCGCTCGAGTTCGGCCGCAATGAAGCCGTCATTGTCGATCGCGGCAAGCGCTTCATGCCAGACCTGATTCTGAAAGGCGAGCGCCACCGGGTCGCGTTCCAACACATTGTTCAATGCGGCGCCGGTCGCTGCCCATACGCGTTGATTGGCGCGATTTGTGCCTTTGGCGTAGAACTCGATATTTTCCTGATCCATCTGGCGAAGCCACGCGAGCATTGTGCCGTTCAACGTATAGCCGGCGGCGCGGAACTTGATACCGATCATCTGGAAAGCTGGATTGAGCAGGCCACGTTTGACCTTGCCTTGACCTTCATAGACCTGCGGTTCGAATGTCAGGGCGCCGGCTTTCGCCCATCGGCCGAAAAGCTGAAAAGCGCAATCGGTGTCGGGGCTGCCGGGATGGGCATTGGCTCCATCCAGTGCGCGTTCCATCGTGCGAAAGAACGTGAAAATGGGGGCCATGATTTCGGCGTTGGCGTCTTCATTCGCGTTGTCGACGACCGAACCCTTGGAATCCGAATACATGGACTTCAATTCGAGGGTCGGCATCGGAGGAATAGACGGGCAGACCGGCTTGGCATGTGCGATGTCGGCCGTTGCGACCAGCACGGAGCAACTGACCGCAGCAACCAAGCCACGAAAACCGACGATTCCCGATGGGGTCATCAGCC
>NZ_JACMYO010000331.1 GCF_020889685.1 Bradyrhizobium oropedii | reverse complement strand
CTGCTTTCGCAGGGACGACAGCGAGAGTTAGGTTTCCGCCTTCACCCCGTCCCACCACGGGCAGGTTCCCGACATCAGCCTGAAATTGCCTTCCATCACCTGCACCGGCGCGCGCTTGCCCTCGGCGGCGGCGCGCATCCGCATCTCGCGCGCGACGGCGCGGTCCTCCGCTGACAGCCAGACGCGCTCGTGGCCCCACAGGCTCGGGCCGTCATGCATCTCGAACGGTGTCCAGTTCGCAGGGTCGATCTCGCGGCCGCCCCAGCCGCACTCGACCATGAACGCCGACGGCGACTTGGCGTAGAACGACGTCATCAGATCGTTGGTGTGACGGCCGAGCGTGACGTTGACCCGGTCCTCCTGCTGCGCGATGTCGTAGGCTTGACCGACATCGTCGAGCGAGAACAGCTCCACCATCAGATGGTGCATGCCGTTAGTGCCGGTTTCGATCAGCGCCAGCGAATGGTGGCGGGCGTTGACGTGGAAGAAGTAGGCGCGGAACGGCTTCTCGATGTAGTCGCTGAGGGCGAAGCCGAGCACGTCGACATAGAAGCTCATCACGGGGACGAGATTCTCGACCGTCAGCACGGCGTGGCCGAGGCCGAGCGGCCCGGTGCGGAAACCGGAGATCGAGCGTCCCGGCTTGAACGGCGTGTCATCGATCTCGGCGCCGTGAAACGCCTCGAGACGATTGCCGGCCGGATCCCGAAACGAGATGAGGCCGCGCACCCGCCTGGCATCGGCGAGGGTCTGCGGCTCGGCAGTGACGGCGATGCCGGCGCGCTCCAGGCGCGCCGCCAGCGCATCCAGGGCGGCGGCATCAGCCACCTCCCAGCCGAAGAACCTGACGCCTTCGCCCTGCGCGCGGTCGATCACGATGCGCTGCTTGCGGTCGTCCATCCGGAACGCGAGCAACGAATTGCCGCGCTCGATCGCCTGCAGCCCGACCAGGCCGGTGCCGAATTGCCGCCAGTCGTCGAGCGCGTCGGAGCCGAAGCCGGCATATCCGAGACCCAAAATCGCCATCTGCGCGTCTCCACCATTTGTCTGTTTTTTGGGCGGCCGACCGGGCCGCCATTCCGATGAATCCTACGCGGATTCCCGTCCTCTCAAAGCCCCAAGATGCGGTCCAGGATTGGGGCAGGGCTGCCGGGCCATCCCTTGACACGGCCCGCGCCGGGTGGTGAGTAGCGCCCATGAGCGCCGTTGCCAGTCCATCCCGACGTTGGTGGCCCACCTTCTCATAGGTGGCCGGTGCGTTTTCATTTTCCAAAACGTCGAAGGTCGCCATCGCAGTGCGACGGTCTCCTTCGTTTGTCCTGTGTGGCGCTCTCTCGGCAAGTCTCGTAAGAGGATCACATGAACAGGACAGTCTTCTCCCTGCCGGCCAAGAGCGAATACCTGACCAATGGCGGCCTTGCGGTCGCGCGGCTGGTCGAGCAGTTCAGCGGCGGCGCCAACCGTCTCGACGATCTGATCGCGCTCTTGGACCGCCGCCGCGGCGTGGTGCTGTCCTCGGGCACGACGGTGCCGGGCCGGTACGAGAGCTTTGACCTCGGCTTTGCCGATCCGCCGCTGGTGCTGGAGACGTCGGGCACTAACTTCTCGTTGCAGGCGCTGAACCCGCGCGGCGAAGTCCTGATCGCCTTCCTCGGCGACGTGCTGCGCGAGCCGTGCGTCGTGATCTCGGAGCGGAGCGCAACGAAGCTCTCCGGCCATATCATCCGCGGCGAAGCCCCGGTCGAGGAAGACCAGCGCACCCGCCGCGCCAGCGTGATGTCGCTGGTGCGCGACATGGTGGCGGCGTTCACTTCCAATGCCGATCCGCTGCTCGGCCTGTTCGGCGCCTTCGCCTACGACCTCGTGTTCCAGATCGAGGACATCGTGCAGAAGCGCACCCGCGAGGCGGACCAGCGCGACATCGTGCTCTATGTGCCGGACCGGCTGCTGGCCTATGACCGCGCCACCGGCCGCGGCGTGGCGCTCAGTTACGAGTTCTCGTGGAAGGGCAAATCGACCGCCGGCCAGTCGCACGAGACCGCGCCGAGCCTCTACGCCAAGACCGGGCGGCAGGGTTTTGCCGATCACGCCCCGGGCGAATATCAGGCGACGGTTGAAGTCGCGCGCGCGGCATTCGCCCGCGGTGATCTGTTCGAGGCGGTGCCCGGGCAGCTGTTTGCCGAGCCCTGCGAGCGCTCGCCGGCGGAAGTGTTCCAGCGGCTCTGCCGCATCAATCCGTCGCCCTATGGCGCGCTGATGAATCTCGGCGACGGCGAATTCCTGGTCTCCGCCTCGCCGGAGATGTTCGTGCGCTCCGACGGCCGCCGGGTCGAGACCTGCCCGATCTCGGGCACCATCGCGCGCGGTTCGGATTCGATCGGCGATGCCGAGCAGATCCGCAAGCTCCTGAACTCGGAGAAGGACGAGTTCGAGCTCAACATGTGCACCGACGTCGACCGCAACGACAAGGCGCGCGTCTGCGTGCCCGGCACCATCAAGGTGCTGGCGCGGCGTCAGATCGAGACCTACTCCAAGCTGTTCCACACCGTCGACCACGTCGAGGGCATGCTGCGGCCAGGCTTCGATTCGCTCGACGCCTTCCTGACCCATGCCTGGGCCGTGACCGTGACCGGCGCGCCGAAGCTGTGGGCGATGCAGTTCGTCGAGGACCATGAGCGATCGCCGCGGCGCTGGTATGCCGGCGCGATCGGCTGCGTGAATTTCGATGGCAGCATCAACACCGGCCTCACCATCCGCACTATCCGCATGAAGGATGGCCTCGCCGAGGTGCGGGTCGGCGCCACCTGTTTGTTCGACTCCGATCCCGCGGCCGAGGACCGCGAGTGCCAGGTCAAGGCGGCGGCGCTGTTCCAGGCGCTGCGCGGCGATCCGCCGAAGCCGCTGTCGGATTTCGCACCCGATGCCACCGGCTCGGGCAAGAACGTGCTGCTGATCGATCACGACGACAGTTTCGTGCACATGCTGGCGGATTATTTCCGCCAGGTCGGCGCCAACGTCACCGTGGTCCGGCACATCCATGCCCAGGACATGCTGAAGCGGAAGGGCTGGGACCTGCTGGTGCTGTCGCCTGGACCCGGTCGCCCGGAGGATTTCGGCATCGCCAAAACCATCGACACCGCGCTCGAGAAGCAGCTGCCGATCTTCGGCGTCTGCCTCGGCGTGCAGGCGATCGGCGAATATTTCGGCGGCGAGCTCGGCCAGCTCGGCCAGCCCGCGCATGGCCGTCCCTCGCGCGTCCAGGTACGCGGCGGCAGGCTGATGCATAATCTGCCCAATGAGATCGTGATCGGCCGCTACCACTCGCTCTATGTCGAGCGCGACAGCGTGCCCGAGGTGCTGACGGTGACCGCGACCACCGAAGACGGCGTCGCGATGGTGATCGAGCACAAGACCCTACCGGTCGGCGGCGTGCAATTCCATCCGGAATCGCTGATGTCGCTCGGCAATGAGGTCGGCCTGCGCATTGTCGAGAATGCATTCCGGCTTAATCCGCCGGCCAATTGAGGATTGCGAGACCAATGACCTTCGACCACGACATCAAGGCGACCGTTCGCACCATCCCGGACTACCCGAAGAAGGGCATCCTGTTTCGCGACATCACGACCTTGCTCGCGGATGCCCGCGCCTTCCGCCGGGCGGTCGACGAGCTGGTGCATCCCTGGGCGGGCGCGAAGGTCGATAAGGTCGCGGGCATCGAGGCGCGGGGCTTCATCCTCGGCGGCGCGGTGGCGCATCAGCTGTCCGCCGGCTTCGTGCCGATCCGCAAGAAAGGCAAGCTGCCGCACACCACGGTGCGGATCGCTTACTCGCTGGAATACGGCATCGACGAGATGGAGATGCATGCCGACGCCGTGCAGCCCGGCGAGCGCGTGATCCTGGTCGACGACCTGATCGCGACCGGCGGCACCGCGGAGGGCGCGGTGAAGCTGCTGCGCCAGATCGGCGCCAATGTGGTCGCGGCCTGCTTCATCATCGACCTGCCGGACCTCGGCGGCGCCGCCAAGCTGCGTGCGATGGACGTTCCGGTGCGCACGCTGATGGCGTTCGAGGGGCATTAGCGCCACACTCGCCAGACGTCGTCCCTGCCTAGTGCGCAATTGCGCACGGGAGCAGGGACCCATAACCACGAATGGTGATTGTGGAGCGACGATGTGGCCCCAGCCTTCGCCAAACATATAGCTGTGGTT
>NZ_JACMYO010000330.1 GCF_020889685.1 Bradyrhizobium oropedii | reverse complement strand
AAAGCAGGGACGACGATGAGGATGGTTCTCGCTCCGTGTCACACCGCATGCTGTCATCACCCGCGAAAGCGAAAGCGGGTGATCCAGTATTCCAGAGACAGCAGTGCTTCAACCGAGAGGCCGCGGCGTACTGGATCACCCGGTCGAGTGTTCAGCCCGGGGACTTGACCGACGGGTGTAGATGGGACGCTGAGCTACCCCGGTTGTTTTGTCGCACTCGTAGGATGGGCGAACAGACCCCGAGCCAGTCTACTGGCACACCGGCGCGGTCAGTTTTGGGTCAGCAGGTCTTGCCGACCAATACGCCCGCTGACTGAGCTCTGCTTCGTTTGTCGCGGGAGCACATACGTAGCTCGTCTTGCCAACGCACATGGGCGAGCCAATCGAGTAGATGAGGTTGTCGTAGATGCAATAGCTGCCAATGCCAGACGGCAGATCGGTCGGCGGCGCTGTGGAGCCCCCGAAATAGGGCTGCGATGAAGCGCCGGGCGTCCTGTCCTGTGCCGCGGCCGCATGCAGGGAAATCATAAGCGTCAGACACGTGACGATGCGTAGCATGGTCCCTCCGGTCAAAGAATGCCGGCGAAGCGTCGGGCGACTTCCAGCGCGGGAAGCACTTGCAGCCGCGACGGATCGCTAGCAGGCTAACATGACACTTGCTTTGCGTCGTCACGCCTCCCGCGCATAAGCCTTCAACCTTGCCTCCAGCACTGCGATCACCTGATCGCGGATCGGATCGCGGGAGCCTTTCAGCCAGGCGGCGGCGAGCGGCAGGCGACCGGCGCTGCTGCCGCGCTTGAGGCGGAGGGGAACGAAACGCACGCCCGGGATCGCCATCCGCGCGGTCCAGCGCGGCACGATGGCGACGCCGAGCCTTGCGGCGACCATGTTGACGATGGTCTGCTTCTCGTCGGCGATCTCCTGGATCCGCGGCGCCAGTCCGGCCTCGTCGAAAAGTTTGGTCGTGAGATCGTGGCTGTGCGGGCGCGAGCGGCGCTCCGGCACGATCAGGGGCTGATCCGCGATGTCGGGCAGCACGATCTGCTTGCGCCGCGCCAGCGCGTGCTTATGCGACAGCGCCACCACCGCGGTTTCCTGCAGCAGCGGGACGAACTCGATGCGGCGGTCGGGCCGCTCCGGCGGCCGCACGAAGGCGAGATCGAGTGCGCCAGACAGCAGCTTCGGCAGCAGCCGGATGGTCTTCTCCTCGAGCAACTGCACGGCGACGTCGGGATGGGCGGTGCGGAGGTCGCGCAGCAGCGGCGGCAGCAGGCCAGCCGCGGCACTGTCGATCGCGCCGATCCGGAAGCGTCGCGCCTGAGGCTTGCGCAACCGCCTGCGAAAACCGTTCTCGATTGCTTCGGCCCGGTCGAGCAGCGCGCGGCCCTCGCGCAGCAGCACAGCACCGTCTTCGGTCAGCGACACCGCGCGCGTGGTGCGCGCGAACAGCCGCACCCCGAGATCCTCCTCCAGCAGCTTGATGTGCCGGCCCAGCGCCGACGGCATCATCTGCAGGCGCTGCGCGGCGCGGCCGAAATGCAGTTCCTCGGCCGCCGCCACGAAGCAGCGAAGCTGGTGCAGTTCCAAGACGTACTCCAGTGCTAGCCGGCGTCATTGCGGGCGCAAGCGAAGCAATCCATTGAGACGGCATATGCGGAGCGATGGATTGCTTCGTCGCTTCGCTCCTCGCAATGACGGGCGACGGCGCCGAGATTATATCATTTTTTTGTATAAACCCACGCGGATTGAATCGGAAGGGTGCGCCCCTCTAGGCTTCCCGGTGGCGCGGCAAAATGCGCCGTCCCAACAACAATACGAACCCCTGAGGAAGCCCATGGAAAGCGAGCTTGGCACGCGCGTGTTGCGCAAGATCACCCTGCGCATCGTGCCGTTCATCATGCTGCTGTACTTCGTGGCCTTCGTCGACCGCGTCAATATCGGCTTCGCCTCGCTGACCATGAACAAGGACATCGGCCTGTCGCCGACGGTCTATGGCTTTGGCGCCGGTATCTTCTTCTGGGGCTACTTCCTGTTCGAGGTGCCCTCCAACATCATCCTGCACAAGATCGGCGCGCGGATCTGGATCGCGCGGGTGATGATCACCTGGGGCCTGGTCTCGGCGGCGATGGCGCTGGTGCAGGGTGCGACCAGCTTCTACGTGCTGCGCTTCCTGCTCGGCGCCGCAGAGGCCGGCTTCTTCCCCGGCATCATCCTTTACCTCTCCTACTGGTTCCCGGCGCGGCAGCGCGCCGCCGTCACCGCCCTGTTCATGGCCGCAGCGCCGCTGTCGACCGTGCTCGGCTCGCCGGTCTCCGGCGCGCTGCTGGAGATGGACGGCCTGCTCGGCTTCAAGGGCTGGCAATGGCTGTTCGTACTGGAAGCCGTTCCGGCCGTGCTGCTCGGCTTCGTCGTGCTCGGCTTCCTGACCGACCGGCCGGAACAGGCCAGATGGCTCGCCGATGACGAGCGCGCCTGGCTGGTCAAGACCATGAAGGCCGAGACCGACGGCAAAGCCGCCACCGCGAGCCACAGCATCTGGCGCGGCCTTGCCGACCCGCGCGTGCTGGCGCTGGCGCTGGTCTATTTCGGCACCTCGGCCGGGCTTTATACGCTCGGGGTGTGGGCGCCGCAGATCATCAAGGCGTTCGGCCTGTCGTCGATCCAGGTCGGCTTCCTCAACGCGGTGCCGGCGACCATCGCCGTCGTCGCGATGGTGCTGTGGGCGCGGCATTCCGACCGCACCGGCGAACGCACCTGGCACGTTGTGATCGCCTGCCTGATCGCGGCGGCAGGCCTCGCGCTTGCCGGATTGTGGACCAGCCTTGCCGCCGTGATCGCGGCGCTGACGCTCGTCAATATCGGCATCTCCTCGTCGAAGCCGCCGCTGTGGAGCATGCCGACCATGTTCCTGTCAGGCTCCGCCGCCGCGGCCGGGATCGCCACCATCAACTCGATCGGCAATCTCGGCGGCTTCGTCGGGCCTGCGATGATCGGCTGGATCAAGGAACGCACCGGCAGCTTCGAGGGCGGTCTTTATTTCGTCGCCGGCCTGCTGGTGCTGTCGGCCGTACTCACGCTGCTGCTGTCGCGCGCACAAGCCGCAACAGCGCAAACCGAACCGCAACCCAAACCCGTGCGAACCCACTAACTCATCCGGAGACGAACCCATGCGTACCCATTCCATCGCCGCCATTCCCGCCGACGGCATCGGCCCCGAAGTGATCTCCGCCGGTGTCCGTGTGCTGGAGGCGCTGGCCAAGCGCTCAGGCGACATCAGCTTCAACGTCAAGACCTTCGACTGGGGCTCGGACTATTACAAGAAGCACGGCGTGATGATGCCGGCCGACGGGCTCGCCGAATTGAAGAAGTTCGACGCGATCTATTTCGGCGCGGTCGGCGCGCCCGACGTGCCCGATCACATCACGCTGTGGGGCCTTCGCTTACCGATCTGCCAGGGCTTTGACCAATACGCCAATGTGCGGCCGACAAAAATCCTGCCCGGCGTCGCCTCGCCGTTGCGCAATGTCGGCGTCGGCGATCTCGACTGGGTGATCGTGCGCGAGAATTCCGAAGGCGAATATGCCGGCATGGGCGGCCGCGCACACAAGGGCCTGCCGGAGGAAGTCGGCACCGAAGTCGCGGTATTCACCCGGGTCGGCGTGACGCGGATCATGCGTTACGCATTCCAGCTCGCGCAGTCGCGGCCGCGCAAATTCCTCACCGTGGTGACCAAATCGAACGCGCAGCGCCACGGCATGGTGATGTGGGACGAGATCGCCGCCGAAGTGGCGAAGGAATTTCCCGATGTCACCTGGGACAAGATGCTGGTCGACGCCATGACGGTGCGGATGACGCTGCACCCGAAGAGCCTCGACACCATCGTCGCCACCAATCTGCACGCCGACATTCTCTCCGACCTCGCCGGCGCGCTGGCCGGCAGCCTCGGCGTGGCGCCGACCGGCAACATCGACCCGCAGCGCCGCTTCCCCTCGATGTTCGAGCCGATCCACGGCTCGGCCTTCGACATCACCGGCAAGGGCATCGCCAACCCGGTCGCGACCTTCTGGACCGGCGCGCAGATGCTGGAGCATCTCGGCGAAAAGGACGCCGCCGCGCGCCTGATGGCGGCGGTCGAGAAGGTGTGCGCGGCCGGCGTGCTGACGCCCGACGTCGGCGGCAAGGCGACGACGAAGGAAGTGACCGACGCGGTGATCGACGCGATCCATGGATCGAATGTGTAGGGGGCGGTCGCTACCGCCGCGTCATGCAGTGAGGCGGGCACGCCAGTCGGCGCTCCCTCCCCCACGCAACCGGGGTCTACCCCGGTTGCGCATCGTAAGTTTGCGCAAGTCGGGCGAGCCCGACTTGCG
>NZ_JACMYO010000329.1 GCF_020889685.1 Bradyrhizobium oropedii | reverse complement strand
CCATCGCTGCTTGTGATGAAGACGGCAGCGGCCCCAGCGTGGCACAACGACTGCGATTTGGGGTTATGGGTCCCGGCTCGCGCTTCGCCTGGCCGGGACGACACCGAGTTTTGTTTTTGGCGCTTACGCCTTCTGCTCCGCCAGCACCTTCTGCACTGCCGGGCGGCTCTCCATCGCGGCGCGATGCGCCTTCACCTTCGGCAGGGTCGCGATGTCGACGCCGTCGCCGTCGAGCCAGAGGGTCAGCGTGTAGAGATAGGCATCGCCGACCGTGTAGCTGTCGCCCATCACCCACGGTCCCCTGAGCATGTCGCGCTCGATCAGGTCGAAGCAGGCGCCCATGGTCTTCGGGACCATCGTCTTCATGTCGGCGAACGACGTCTCCTGCGTCGCCCAGCGCGCGCCGCGCATCCTGTGGGCGTGGCAGACATGGACCGTCGAGCAGAGATAGGCGTTGAACGCCTGCAATCTGGCGAACTCGAAAGCGTCGTCGAGCGGCGCGAGCTTCGCCTGCGGAAAAGTCTGCGCGATGTAGGCCAGCATCGCCGGGGTTTCGGTCAACACACCACGGTCGGTCACCAGCGTGGGCACACGGCCCTTCGGATTGATCTTCAGGTACTCCGGGCTGTTCTGCTGGTTGGCCTTGAAGTCGAGCTTCTCGGTGGTGTAGGGCGCGCCGGCCTCGGCCAGCGCGATGTGGGAGGCGAGCGCGCAGGTGCCGGGGGCGAAATAGAGCTTGAGCATGTCGTTGTCCTCTGCGGGCCTTGTCGGTTCACTGCGAACCCGGCCCGGTTTTTATGAGATGCCGCGGACGTTAACCCCGGCCCCCCTTGCCGTCCACCCCGCGCGGTACCTTGCCCGCGGCAGGGCCGTCGTGCGATGACCAAGGCCAATCGAGAGGGCTTTTCATGACGGTGCTCATTGCAGGTGGCGGAATTGGCGGGCTGACGCTGGCGCTCAGCCTGCATCAGATCGGCGTGCCTTGCCGCGTGTTCGAGAGCGTGCCCGAGCTGAGGCCGCTCGGTGTCGGCATCAACGTGCTGCCCCATGCGGTGCGCGAATTGATCGAGCTCGGCCTGCACGATGTGCTCGACGCGACGGCGGTGCGCACAAGCGAGCTCGCTTATTTCTCCAAGCACGGCAAGCCGATCTGGAGCGAGCCGCGTGGGCTCGAGGCCGGCTATAAATGGCCGCAATTCTCGATCCACCGCGGCCGGCTGCAGCAGCTGCTGCTCGATGCCGCGACCGAACGGCTGGGTGCCGCGAACATCCTGACCAGCCATCACCTCACCGGCTGGACCGAAACGCAGGATGGCGTGCGCGCCGAGTTCATCGACCGCGCCACCGGCAAGCCCGCCGGCAGCTACGAAGGTACGGTGCTGATCGCCGCCGACGGCATCCATTCGGCGGTGCGCGAGAAGCTTTATCCGCAGGAAGGACCGCCGATCTGGAACGGCCGCATCCTGTGGCGCGGCATCACGCGGGCGGACTCCTTCCTCACCGGCCGCACCATGATCATGGCCGGCCACGAGATCCTGAAATTCGTCTGTTACCCGATCTCGAAGGAGGCCGGCGCCGACGGCAAGTTCGACATCAACTGGGTCGCAGAGCGGCACATGCCGCCGACCTATCAGTGGCGCCGCGAGGACTATAACCGCACCGCAAAGCTCGACGAGTTCCTGCCGTGGTTCGAAAACTGGAATTTCGACTGGCTCGACGTGCCCGGCCTGATCCGGAACTGTCAGCATGCCTATGAATATCCGCTGGTCGATCGCGACCCGATCCCGCAATGGACCTTCGGCCGCGTCACGCTGATGGGAGACGCCGCACACCCGATGTACCCGATCGGCTCCAACGGCGCCTCGCAGGCGATTTTGGATGCGCGCACGCTGACGCGCGAGATTTTGGCGCATGGCCCGACGCAGTTGGCGCTGTCAGCCTATGAGGCTGAGCGGCGGCCGGCGACGACTGATCTTGTCATGCTGAACCGCCGCAACGGCCCCGAGCAGGTGATGCAGCTGGTCGAGGAGCGCGCACCCAACGGCTTCGGCGTCGTCACCGAGGTGCTGTCGCAGCAGGAGCTGGAGGACATCGCCGCGAACTACAAGCGCGTCGCCGGTTTCCAGGTCGAGGGCCTGAACGCCAAGCCGCCGATCGTGCAGCGGGCGGGCGCACAAGCGCCGCGCAGCTTCAAGCCGCCTTCTATTCCGTCACCCTGAGGAGCCGCGCAGCGGCGTCTCGAAGGGTGCACGGCACGGCCGGTGGCCGTCGACCCTTCGAGGCTCGCTCCGCTCGCACCTCAGGGTGACGGGACTGGCTGTCGCGCGAGCAATCCCTAGCGCAGCGCCCGTGCCGCTTCCACCAACCGGATGCTGCTCGTCGCCGTCGCGAGCAGCGTGCCTTCTGCCGAGGTCAGCCGGCCCTCGACGAAGGCAATGGTCTTGCCGAGTTGCGTCACGGTCGCCTCGCCGGTGATCGGTCCGGGCTTGGCAGGCGCCAGAAAATTCACGGTCATCGTGATCGTCGTGGTGAAGAGCCTGCCCTCGGTCATCACGAACACCGCCGGCCCCATCGTGTCGTCGAGCATCGAAGACAGCATGCCGCCCTGGACGAAGCCGGCCGGATTGCAGAAGTCCTGCTTGCCGTCGAAGACGATCTTGATCCAGCCCTCCCGCGGGCGTGCATCGACAAGGTGCCAGCCGAGCAGGTTTGCGCAGGGCGGTCTCGGGATGTTGTCGAGCGCGGTTGCAATCATGGCGGCCTCCGTTGTGCCGGAGGTGATAGCCGGGCGCTGCTGCCAGCATGGTGTCAGCAGGTCATCCTTCAGAGGTCGAGCCCGTGCGCGACCACCTTGCGCATCACGTTCGGAAACGCCTCGCCGTCGAGCGTCGCCACCGGCACCCAGCGCATGCCGTCGGGCGCGCGGGTTCGTGACGGAACACTGGCCGTATAGACGACGAGCTCCAGCGGAAAGTGCGTGAACACGTGGGTGACGACCCCGGCCTTGCGGTGCCAGCGCGTGACGCCCTTGAGTTCCGGCGCCTGCGCCAGCGCCGCGGCATCCTCTTGCCCGGCGAGCCATTGCGATCCCGGCACCTCGGTCATTCCGCCGAGCAGACCCTTTTCCGGGCGCGAGCGCACCAATAGCTCGCCGCCGCGCGTCACCACGAAGGCCGCGCCACGACGCAGCGCGCCGCTCTTCTTCGGCGCCTTGCGCGGGAATGTCTCCTGGTCGCCGCGGATGCGGCCTGCACAATCGTCATTCAGCGGACACAATGCGCAGGCCGGCTTCTTCGGCGTGCAGATGGTGGCGCCGAGGTCCATCAAGGCTTGCGCACTGTCGCCGGCCCGAGATGGGCCGAGCAACGTCGCGGCCATCTCCTTGATCAGCGGCTTGGCCTGCGGCAGCGCCTCCTCGATGGCATAAAGCCTAGTGACCACGCGCTCGATATTGCCGTCGACCGGCATGGTGCGGCGGTCGAAGGCGATGGCGGCGATCGCAGCCGCCGTGTACGGCCCGATGCCGGGCAGCCCGCGCAGGCCGTCCTCGGTGTCCGGAAACACCCCGCCATGGTCGCCCATCACCGCAACCGCACAGGCGTGCAAATTGCGCGCCCGCGAATAATAGCCGAGCCCGGCCCACATCCTGAGCACATCGTCGAGCGAGGCGCGGCCGAGCGCGGTCACGTCGGGCCAGCGCGACATGAATTTCTCGAAATAAGGCCCGACCGCCCGCACCGTGGTCTGCTGCAGCATGATCTCCGACAGCCACACCCGATACGGACCAGCCCGCTCGCCCGCCGCCGCGCGCCATGGCAGCGTCCGGCGATGCCGGTCATACCAGGCGAGCAGCCGCGCCGGACGGGCGGTCTGGTGGTCAGTCGGTTTGGTTTTGGCGGCCGCGCGAGAACTCATGGGCCTACCTTAAGGTCACTGATCCAATCCCTCCACGTCATGCCCGGGCTTGACCCGGGCATCCACGTCTTTCTTTGTACTCTTCGTCCAGGCGTGATGACCGGGACAAGCCCGGGCATGACGGCCGGAGCGTTCCCTACCGCAGGATGCTATAACCCCTCCCATGTCCAGACCCGGCCCGATCAGCGCAAAGCCCCTGTCGATCCTGCTCAGCAACGTCTTCACCGACGCCTATGCCAAGCAGGGCTTTGCCGCACGTGAACTGGTGACGCGCTGGACCGAGATCGCCGGCGACCGGATCGCGGCCTATTGCGAGCCCATGAAGATGCAGTGGCCGCGCCCGGTGGAAGGGCAGCCGCAGGAGCCCGCGACCTTGGTGCTGCGGGTCGAAGGGCCGATGGCGCTGGAGATCCAGCACTCCTCCGATGTCATCCTGGAACGGGTGAACCGCTTCTTCGGCTGGCACGCGGTCGGCCGCCTGACGATCCGCCAGGCGCCGCTTTCGCGCCGCAGTCGCCCGGCGCGGCCGCGCCCGCCCGATGCCAAAACCGTG
>NZ_JACMYO010000328.1 GCF_020889685.1 Bradyrhizobium oropedii | reverse complement strand
AGGAGAATGTGAGATCATGCTCATCCTGTCGAAATGAAGATGGCGATGCTCCGCCGGCTCGCAGGCTACGCACAGTCTGGACGCTTCCGCGCTCGATGATCGCTTGCTTTAATTACCGTCGCCAGGGGTATGGCCGAACCTCCATAGGATCTGGTTCCAACGTGATCGTCGGCAGGGATCGCAGCAGGCTCGGCCACACCGCATTGATCTCGCGCAAAAAGGGCATCTCTCATGTCCGCGACCGATGAGGACGAGTGCGGCCAGGCCGGGTACGGCGAAACACTCTCCCTCCTCAAGTCCTGCCCGGCATGGGCTGAATCGCGGGCCCGGCACCGGCTCGGCTCGCCGCACGCATCACGAGATGCCGCCAAGTCCCGGAAGTTCGGCACGAACAGCGGGGCGTTGGACGTCACGTTCGACATCGACAACGCTTTCTGCTTCGTTCGCCTCTCCCAATGCTGGCGCGATTGGATAACGACGAGCTATGGGTTCGCATCGCCAAGAATGCTCATTCCTGACGCGACCGCTTCATCGCGATCCCAAGCACGATGCATGCGCCGCGAGCATGACCTACCAATCAGGTTTCAGAGCCGCCACAGCCACCAGCAACCGGGATAATTTGAGGCAGCGCAAAGCTCATCCGGCCCCTGTCGGATAATCCGGCCTGGAAAGCAAGAAAGGCATCCGAATGCGACCGGACCTGGCACAATCCTACGGGCAGCACCGAGTGCCGCGCTACACCAGCTATCCGACGGCCCCTCATTTCTCAGAGTCAGTTCGCGAGATCGACTATCAAGCTTGGCTCAAGTCCCTGGGCCGCCAGCAGTCCGCCTCGATCTACGTCCACGTGCCATTTTGTCGAAGCATGTGCTGGTACTGCGGCTGCCACACATCTGTCACGAAACGCGACGATCCGATCGCGATCTATGCGGCTGGACTGCGCACTGAAGCCTACCTCGTTGCAGAAGCCGTTGGGCAACGACAGCCGATCTCTCATATTCACTTCGGGGGTGGCACGCCGACGATCATGACACCTGAAACATTCGCTGATTTGGTCGGTTCGTTGCGTTATTCGTTCGCCGTCCTGCCTGATGCCGAGATCGCGGTGGAGATCGATCCACGCATCTTGAGCGATCCGATGGCCGAGGCGCTGGGCTATTGCGGCGTCAACCGGGCGAGCCTTGGGGTGCAAAGCTTCGATCCGGTTGTTCAGCGGGCCATCAATCGTCTGCAGAGCTTCGAACAGACCGCAACTTCGGTCAATCGGTTACGCCGCGCCGGCGTTTGTCGGATCAATTTCGACCTGCTGTATGGACTGCCCCAACAGACAGTCGATTCGTGCCTGGACACCGTCGACAAATGCCTCGAGTTGCACCCGGATCGGTTCTCCGCCTTTGGCTACGCGCACATTCCTACATTCAAGAAGCATCAACGCAAGATCGACGAATCCACTCTGCCCAACAGCGTCGAGCGCTACCTCCAATCCGAAATGATAGCCGACGCTTTGGTTGACGCTGGATACGTGCGCGTCGGCATCGATCATTTCGCCCTGCCGCACGACAATCTCGCTCTGGCGGCGCAGCAAGGCAGGTTGCGGCGCAACTTCCAGGGCTATACTGACGATTGCGCGGACGCCCTTGTTGGTCTCGGCGCCAGCGCCATCGGCCGCATGCAACAAGGGTTCGTCGCGAACGCTGTCTCGACAAGGGATTACCTCGCTCGTGTCACCGAGGATCGGCTCGCGACCGCGAAGGGCTATTCGCTGACTGATGACGATCGCTACCGAGCGGAGATCATCGAGCGAATTATGTGTGACATGACAGTCGATCTCTCCGAGACATCCCGTCGTCACGGCAGGGATCCGGAGGTGGCCGTCATCGATCGGTCCCGACTCGACAGCCTTATCGCAGATGGCGTCGTCGTGGTTGACGATGGCCGGCTTTCCGTGGCCGATGGCGCCGAGTTCCTGGTCCGGAGCGTCGCGTCGGCGTTCGACGCTCACCTTCCTCGGTGCGGGGCTACGCACAGTGGGGCGGTCTGATCGTCGTGGACGGCCTAGCTTGTCACTCTAGCAGTCCCGCACTTCGGTCACCAGTGAACTGGCTTATGCCCGGGTCAGACCGATCTCGTGATTGAGGAACACCCGATTGGCATCCGCCACTTTCAACGTCGTGCGTCGATCCGCTCATCGATCCCAAACAGAGTCGCAAGCCGAACCTTGGCTATTGAGTGGAACCGGACAGCGACTGCCTGAGCAGGGTTCAGATCAATAAGAAGCCACCCATGCATTGGCTGATCGAGCGGCAGGAAAGCGCCGCCAATTGCACTAGCCTCGGCCGATACCACGACCGCCGGGCGTCACCCGCAGTCCTTGCTCGGCTCGGCACACCATTGTGAAAGTGCTGATCAGCGACAAACCTTGGTGTAGTTTTCCAATACTCGACTACATCGGCCGCATACCACAGCATAATTGAGCTACCCTGAGCTCGTGCTTTAAATTGGGTTCAGATTTTCGGCGAATGTCCTCGCCGGTGATCGGACCATCGGCTGTCCTCCCTCCGCTGATGGAAGTCGGCGATGCGTCAGCGTCGCTCCTCTCAGACTTAACTTTCGCCCGGCCTGCTAAGTGCGGCCGGGCTTTTTTTGTGCTCATCCAAGGCTCCGCCAAGATGATCGAGAACGCAAATGACTCAGAAGCGGATCAGCTTCCTCGAGGAGAGAGCCAAGTGCAGGATCAACGGCCTGGCCGATCGGATGCCGCGCGCCGTTCGCGGGCGGCGACCATGTTGACCAGCGCCGGGCGGCCCTCCTCCCATTTGCGCGTCTTCAGGCCACAGTCCGGATTGGCCCTGAGCTGCGAATCCTGCAGCCGCTTCCGGGCCAATGCCATCAGCTCCTTCATTTCCCCTGCCTCGGGAATGCTTGGAGAATGGATGAACTGATAGACGCGTTCAGGAACTACAAATATCCGAATCAGATCGGGCCAGGCGTGTAGATGATGTCATTGAACTACAAGTAGCACATATGCGTGTGAATCTGCGTCTGATCAGCGACGCCCGATGAGCAAATGCGGAAGCTATCCCCGGCCCACTCAAGATAGGCCGCCCACTCTGATCGACGCAATGGCAATCCTTCGCGGAGTGCGGCTTCGTCGATCTGGATCATGCTCGCACCAGCTATCTCGAGATCGCGAATTTCGTCTCTATCGCGAGCGCAATCTGACGGCAGACCTCGCTTCTTGGAATATCATCGCAAGATCGTTACTGGTCCGGTCAGCATTGCCTTCATCGGCTTGCTGGTCAGTGATTGCGCGTAGCGCCACCAGCCGACGGTGATCCGCTTGGGCCCCAAAACATCGCCAAACAGGATCCGTGGCCTGACACAGCGCGAGCCATAGGATTGCACCCAACCGTTCCTGGTAAATGCGAAGCCAGCAAGCTGCTCGCCGAAGTACTGTACCATGTCATTGCGCTCAAACTCGCCGTGCACGAGGACGTCCAGACCGATGTCCTCCTGCCAACGTATAGCGCGCAGTCTCCTCCTTGAGGAATTTGTCGTATTGCTCGTCGCGCCTCGCGCGTGTGCCGCACGGGCATTACGGACCTCTGCGGTCTGCGAGAACGATCCGATCGTCGTGGTGGGAAAAGCCGGTAGTCCGAAGCGCTTGCGTTGAATCTCGGCACGACGGACAAGTGGGCTGGCGCGCCGGCGCATGGCCTGGTCGATCGCTCTCATCCGCACGGCGAGATTGGTATCACGGATCTTCGGCGAAGTCCGGCGGACGGTCACGCCAGATTGCGATTCAGCAAGAGCTTCCGCAACGTTCCGGTCGCCCGCGAGTGCCCGCGCCAGGATCGCAAGCTCACGCATCTTCTGTACCGAGAAAGTAAGCCAGCTCCTGACATCGGAAGCAAGCCCGGTATCGAGTTCAACATTGACCGGCACGTGAAGCAGCGAGCAGGATGGGGCGATCTGTACACGATCCCTGCCTAGCTTCGCAATGGCGGGATCCAGCCGCTGGCGGAGCGCCGACAGATTCGACCGCCATACATTTCGTCCGTCGATGACACCAAGCGACATGATGAGATCGCTTCGGCCGGTAGCAATGATCCGTTCCAAGAGCTTCGGCGCGCGAACCAGATCCACGTGCAGTCCGGCAACAGACATGTTCAAGGCTGTATCCAGATTATCACCGAGGTCGCCGGAATAGCTGGCAACCATGATCTTGACGTCCGGTCCCTCCCCGGCGAGCCGGTCGTAGGCGTGCAGCAAAGATTTTCGCGAACCCTCATCCAGATCAAGGACCAGGCAGGGCTCGTCGAACTGAACCCAGTTTGCTCCCCGTTTGGCCAGCTCCTGCAGAACCTCGATGTAGACCGGTATCAGATCATCCAGGAGCGACTGTGGCTGGAACGCAGGATCAGCACTCTTGCCAAGCTTTAAGAATGTGACCGGTCCTATCAGGACAGGGCGGGTCTGAAAGCCAAAAGCCTTGGCTTCCTCATACTCCTCGATAGGCTC
>NZ_JACMYO010000327.1 GCF_020889685.1 Bradyrhizobium oropedii | reverse complement strand
CCCGGCCGGTCCCACCGGCAACACCGGTTTACCCTTACGGCCGGCCGTCACGTCACGGGCCGCCGGTCGGGCAACGGACCAACGTCCCGCTGGGGTCGCGTTAACCGTCACGTCAGCGGCAAATCCGTTCAGTCTTAACGCTATTCCCATCGCCGTTTTGCCGCGCGGGATGGAATGTCGTACCCATGCAGCGGCTGCGTCCGTCGAGACGCAGGTTTGGTCCGCGCAGGGACGATATTCGCAATGGCGAGCAGGGGTTCTATACTCATCACGGGCGGCGCGGGATATATCGGATCCCATTGCGCCAAGGCTGTCGCGGAGGCCGGATTTCTCCCGGTCGTCTACGACAATTTGTCCACCGGCCATCGCAACTTCGTGCAATGGGGACCGCTCTTCATCGGCGACGTCGCCGAGCACGACAAGATCACCGCTACCATCCGCGAGCACAACGCGCTCGCCGTGATGCATTTCGCGGCATTCAGTGCGGTCGGCGAGTCCGTCGCCGATCCGCAGAAATACTACACCAATAACGTTGCCGGCACGCTCGGCCTGCTGCGCGGCATGCGCGAGGCGGGCTGCGACCGCCTGGTGTTCTCCTCTACCGGTGCCGTCTATGGCAATGCCGGGCGCGATCCAATTCCCGAGAGTGCTGCAGGGCCGACCGTCAATCCCTACGGCCGCTCCAAATACATGATCGAGCAGCTGCTCGCCGATTATGGCGCGGCCTATCAATTCAAATCGGTCTGCCTGCGCTACTTCAACGCCTGCGGTGCCGATGCCTCCGGCACCATCGGCGAACTGCGCGATCCCGAGACGCACCTGATCCCGCGCGCGCTGATGGCGCTGCTCGGGCACGTGCCGGACTTTGCGATCTTCGGCGAGGATTACGAGACGCCTGACGGCACCGCGGTGCGCGATTACATCCATGTCGACGATCTCGCCGCCGCTCACATCGCGGCGCTCGAGCTGCTGTTGAAGGGGAACGCCGGCGGTGTGTTCAACCTCGGGACCGGCACCGGCTATTCGGTGCGCGAGGTGCTCGACGCGATCCGCGCCGTGACCGGTGAAGCGGTGCCGAGCGTGGTGCGCGAACGCCGGGCCGGCGATCCGCCGATCCTGGTCGCCGATCCCTCCAAGTCGGAGAGCGGCCTCGGCTTCAAGGCGAACCGGTCCGATCTCGGCCACATCATCCGCTCGGCCTGGGCGTGGCACCAGAAGGCGCATCCGCGCCGGCGATAACCCTCAGGCCTCAATCCAGGGTGATGTAGTGCTGCTCCGCCAGGCGGGCGAGGAACGGCATGTCGACAAAGCTTGTCACCAGGAAGACCGCGACCAGCGCCAGCACGGTCAGCATCAGGCCGCGCTCGCCATAGAGCTTCTCGGGCTTCTGTGCCGACGATCCCGGTGACGTCGACATCGAAAAGTAGGTGGTGAACAGCATCACCACCAGCGGCATCGCCAGGATGTACTCGATGCGATACTTCACCAGGAACACCGAGAGGAAGAACACCGAGAACAGCGAATAGCTGAGGCAGGAAGCGGTCAGCGACACCCCGGTATAGTCGGCAAAGCTCGCGCGGTAGCGCGCCAAGAGCTCCTTGCCGTGGGACGCGGCAATCTCGCGATATTCGGACAGCCGCTTGGCGGCCATCAGGAACGCGCCGCCGAACCAATAGCACAGGATCACCGAACCCGGCGGCAGCGAGGTCGGATCGATCATCGCCCAGCCGATCAACAGCCGCAGCGGATTGTTGACGGACTCCGAGATGACGTCGAAATAGGCCTTGTCCTTGCTGCGCAGCGGCGGGACGTTATAGACGATGCCCTGCAAGGCAAAGATACCGGTTGCGAACAGCATCAGGCGGCTGCTGGCGGATGCGCAGACGAGGCCGAGCGCGACCAGCAGCAGCCACTCCAGTCCGATGATCCTGCCGTCCATGGCGCTCTGCACCGCCGAGCGCTGCGACTTGGTTGGGTGATGCCGGTCAAAGTCGCGGTCGAACCACTCATTGATGACATAGTTGGCCGACGCGATGCAGATCGCGGCCGTCAGGCCGAGGACGATCGAGGCTGCAAGATGCTCGCCTCTCGCGCCGCGGAGCAGCCCGGCGAGGATGATCCCGGGAACGATGAAGATGTGCTTGGTGCTGTGATCGAGCCTGAGGATCGCGAGGTACTGCCGGATGCTTGCGGCAGGCGGCTTGCGGGCTTCGACCTTGCTGTCCATCAGCGCCATTGCGCGGTTCCTTGTCCTGTTGGCCTCGATTTCGGCGATCATCTAATTGAGGAGGTAGACGTCGAAACTCTCGTCGGTCCTGGCGGGGCCGAAGCGGCGGATCATCGTGGTCGCCTCGCGGAAATCGCGGATCTGCGCGGCAGAGGCGCGGAACGTCCGCCAGTCCTTGCCTTCGTCGTAGATCTGGTCCGGCGTGATCTCATCGAGCCGATACGCCAGCAGGATGATGACGGGGGCGCCACGCGTGTCGCGAAGCTCGCGTGCCAGGCGCAGCGTCTCGCCGAGATCGCTGTCCATCCTGCCCTTGCGCGAGAAGATCACGACGCTGCCGAACCTGTGGTCGCGCGCGAGATAGACCGGGTTCCTGACGTAGTAGGGCAGCGCCTCGACCAGATATTCCGGCTCGCTGAGAATGACCGCATTGGCGAGATCCGCGCGCGAGGCGATCAGGCGGCCGAGATCGGCGCTGCGGCTCGCGACAATTCCGGTCGCGGCGTTGCGCAGATCGTTGATGCCTGCGGCGGTCTGGATCGCGAGCACCAGCAGGAGCGACACGCGCCCGATCGCCGGCAGCAGTCCGTCGGATGCGGTAGCGACTTTGCTCCAGCCGATCCAGTACAGCGTGATCAGGAAACACAGCCAGACCGCGGCGTGGCGGTAGGCACCGTTGGCGGCGACCGCGAAGAACAGCGACGTCAGCAGCAATGCGGCGATCGCAGCGAGAAAGGCCGGACGCCGCGGCAGCAGCCCGAGCGTCGCGGCGAACAGCAGCACCGATCCTGCGATCCCCGGCAGCAGATTGGCGAACAGTGCGCCCAGCGACGTCGCGCCGGGGTTTACGAGAGACAGGATCGCAGCCGTCAGCGGTGACGCGTGCGACCAGTCCCGGGCCGCCGCATCATTGTAGGTCGGCAGCATCGTCACCGCGCAGATCGCGACGCCGATCGTCGCAATGATCGCATTGATCGCGAAATTGGTCAGTTGCGGCGACCAGCGCCAGCCGGGGGTATCGAGTTGGGTCTCGCGTTGGCTCGCGAGCATGTCGAGCAGCCAGAACAGCAGGAACGCGCCGACCATGATCGCGCCGACGACATTGGTGTTGGCGAGCAGCAACAGCAGCATGCCGAGCAGGACGCCGCGGTCGCGGTGCGCCGGATAGCAGGCCGCGATCGCAAACAGGAACAGGGCCGAGATGCCGTAATTCCTGGCCATCACGACATATTCGAACAGCAGCGCGTGACCCGTGATCAGCAGCAGGACCAGCGGCCGCGGGAATGGCGATCGGAAGATCAGCAGCGCGACCGTGACGAGCCCGACCGCGAAGGCGACGCCGGGGAGCACCTCGACCCGGTTGAACACAGCGTGCGCGCCGCGCAGCAGGAGATACCAAAGAGCAGGGTGGCCCTCGCCGTGCAGCCCTCTCAGCATGGCGATCACATCGTCGCCGTTCAGGGCGATGGTCAGCGCGCGGACTTCGTCGCGCCACATCACATGACGGGATATCTGGAAGCCCGCCAGCGCGATCCATCCCGCCAACAGCAGGAGGTCCGGCCAGGAGCGGCGGTCCCGCTTCGGTGCGAAGAACCAGTCGTCCAGGATTTGCAAAGATCGGCTCAATGAACCCTGCTGCTGCTCGGATCGGTCACGTCAAACCACGTCGTCATCCGCGGGTTTCGTCATTTGTGTTAACAGTAAAAGCCGCCTACAATGTTGTAACATTATGGGCAAACCAGACTAACATTTATGACGTCGACGCCGGCCCAGAGGACGGTCAGGGATATCAGCCCTGCGCACCCCGAAATGGAGTTCGCGCTGGTGCTGTCGCGGACGATCGACTCCGTGCGTTCCGACCCGCAGCAGCTGCGCAGCGCGGTCTACGAGCTCGCGCGGCAGAAGCTGCAACAGCTCTCGCACGAGGATCCGCAGGAGAAACAGCGTCTGATGCAGGCGCTGGAGGTGGCGATCGAGGGCGTCGAGGCGCACACCAGGGATGATCTCGTCGAGACGTTTTCGGTGCCGCCGGCGCGGGCGCTGCCCGCTTTCCTCGAGGCGGCCGGCGCCGCGCGGCGGATCGAGGCGCCACCGCGGGTCGATGCCGAGGACGCATTCGTTAGGACGCTCGATCCTGTCGAGCTGGCCGAGCTGCCGCGCCGGCCGCGGTGGTCATCGTCGGCGCCGCTGCGCTACGTCGCCATGCTGGCTCTCTTTGCAATGATCGCGGCCGTCGTCCTGCTGCAGCAACGCGGTGTGTCATTGGCCGCGGCGCGCGCGATGATTGCGGGCACGCCCGCGCCGTCGCCGG
>NZ_JACMYO010000326.1 GCF_020889685.1 Bradyrhizobium oropedii | reverse complement strand
CCGGCGGTGCCGGATGTGCAGGCGCAGGCGCGCCCGGCGCCGGCCGCGGCTTCGGCTTTCCGTCCGGTCCGAGCTCTTCCTTTGGCTGCGCCTGTGCGACGACCAGCGGCGAAGTTTGTGCGTGCGACGCTGAGGCGGCGAATTGCATCACCGTCAGCGCAGTCGTGGCGAGCAGCACGAGACGAAGCTTTGTCATGGTATTGGAGTCCCCGGCGGAAAGTCTGGGCAGGAAAGAAAGTGAGAGCCGAACAATTCGGCAGGACGATGAATTGCCAGCCGTTAGGCCGGATTGTGGCGAGCGCCGAATCATCGACGAAGTTTATTTCGACATTATAACGGGTTGCATGTGCCTTTGTTCACTGGACATTCAGAAGAAACGCTCCGACACATTCGCAATCGATGGGGAACTAAGGCGCGAGGGTGATTCATCGCCCGGCGGGGCGATCTGTCGCAGGCGGTGGGCCGGATGGTGCAGGTGGTCCGCGCACCGGTGATTCGTCGGGCGTGTTGCCGGGCAACTCGTCCGGCGGTGGTGGCTCGCCCGGTTCGCGCACCGGCGGTGGAACCTCCGGCTGCGGATTGCCGGGCGGAATCCCAGGCGGCGGTTCGTTCGGATTGCCCGGTGTCGCCGGCGGGATCTCGGGAGGCTCGATCGGCATCAGATCGAAACCCCGTCGTCGATGCCAGCTCGGATCGCGCGCATTGATCGCTCCATCGCAGTTCGAAGCGATAACGGAACGCGCGCCGCGCCGTTCCTGTGCGCGTTATCCCGGCGTGTGGCAGACCGCCTCGATATTGTGCCCGTCGGGATCGAGCACGAACGCGCCGTAATAGTTCGGGTGATAATGCGCGCGTATGCCGGGCGCGCCGTTGTCGCGGCCGTCGGCCGCCATCGCAGCCTGGTAGAAGGCGTCGACGGTGGCGCGGTCCTTGGCGGTGATGGCGATATGCACCGGCTTGTTCATCGCGCCTTCGCCGCCGATCCAGAAATCCGGCTTGCCGTTGGCACCGAAGCCCGCCGCCGGCGCGTGCCCGGTCACCTCCGCCGGCACTTCCATGATCAGGCCGTAGCCGAGCGGCGCCAGCGCCGTCTGGTAGAACGCCTTCGCGCGCTCGTAGTCGGAGACCGAAAAGCCGATATGGTCGATCATCGCGAGCCTCCGTTGTTCTGGCTACGTCATCAGTTCGATATTCGCTCATCCTGAGACGATTGTCGCTCTGCGCCACCGTGATCGCGAGGAGCTCGCGACAAAATTGCAGAGCAATTTTGCGCTGAAGCGACGAAGCAATCCATTTCTCCGCTTGCTGCGCCATGGATTGCTTCGCTTCGCTCGCAATGACGTGGGTAAAGCGCGCTAGTCTCCGAGCTCCTCGCATAGGGGACGAGCGCTGCGGGATCACTCCCGCACCAGCAGCGTGTTGCTCCGCGTCCGGCCCTGCTCGACGTAACCACGCGTGTGCATGTCCGCAATGCAGTCGTCGGTCCATTCGTCCTTCGACAGATGCTCGATCACGACCGCGCGCGGCCACAATTGCTCCGGCGCGTCGCGGAAGAAGCCGATCAACACGCGGTCCTCAAAACCCTCGACGTCGATCTTCAGCGCATCGACCTTGGTCGCGCCGGCCTCATTGAGGATGCGTTGCAACCGCAGCGACGGCACCTTGAACGCCTTGCCCGTGGGCGTGCCGGTGACGATGTGGCTGGCGCCGAGATTGTCGCCGTCGGTCTCGATCATCAGCTCGCCATCGGTCGGTCCAGCGGCCGCGGCAACCAGGCGCACCTGCGGATAGTTGGAGGCCTGTGTGTTGAACTTGAGCCGCGCATGCGTCACCGGATGCGGCTCGATCGCGATCACCTTGCCATTGGGCCCGACGTCACGTGCCAGCGCCAGTGCATAGGTGCCGACATTGGCGCCGAGGTCGACGAAGGTTCCACCAGCGCCGACATGTGCCCGCAGGAAGGCGAGCTCTTCAAGATTGTAATCGGGATTGAACAATGCGCCGCGCTCGGTCGCGCTCGCCTGATGATAGAAGCGGAATGATGCGCCCTGATAGCTCACGTCAAGCGGTCCCGAGCCGAACAGATCGACCAGCCGCGACAGCCAGGGCCGGAACGCGCCGCGCTTCAATCCTGAGCCGTGCGCCAGCCGGATGATGGCGGCCTGCGCCGCATTGGGCGCGAAAGCGCCGAACGGCGCCGGTGAAATGTCGTTGCTGGGGATCAAGCCTGTTCCTCGTCGAAAGCGCGGCATGCATAGCCGGTTTTGACGACAGCGCCAACGCCCGTTATGCCGCCCTGCCTGGCGCTCGCCGCTGCTGCAGGAAGCGGCCGAGCAGTCGTCGCTTGCCCTTGCGCGGGATCAGGTCGACGTCGCTGACCAGCTTGGCGCCGCCTTTGCGGCGCTCCAGCACGATCTTGCGGCTATGGAACGCTTCGAGCTCGGCGCGATGGGCGACGCTGACGATGGTCGCCTTCGGCAACTCCGTCGTCACCATCTCCATCATCTTGTCCTGGCTCTTTTCGTCGAGCGCAGAGGTTGCCTCGTCGAGCACGACGATGTCGGGGCTGTGCAGCAGCAGGCGCGCAAAGGCGAGCCGTTGCTTCTCGCCGCCGGACAGCGTCTGGTCCCACGGCGCATCCTCTTCGATCTTCTCCTTGAGATGGTCGAGCTCGACCTTGTGCAGGGCCTTGCCGATCTCTTCGACGTTCCAGTCCTCTGCCGCACCGGGATAGGCCACCGCGCGCCGCAGCGTGCCCGACGGCACGTAGGGCTTTTGCGGCAGCATGAACAGGCGGCGGTCCGCGTGCAGGCCGACACTGCCGCCGCCCCACGGCCACAACCCGGCGATGGCGCGCACCAGCGTGCTCTTGCCGGTGCCGGATTCGCCGGCGACGAGCAGCCGTTCCCCCGCCTCGATGTCGACCTCGGTCTCCCCGACCACGGCGGTGCCGTCGTCGAGCGTGACGGAGAGATCGTTGAGGCTCAGCATGGCCTCGCCTCCGGTCTCGCTGCGCCGGATGCGGCCGAAGCCGTCGCCGGTCTCGGCGCGTTCGAGGCCGTCGAGCGACATCATCAGCGAGGCGATACGGCGTGCGCATGCGTTCCAGTCGGCCAGCCTCGGATAATTGTCGACCAGCCAGCCGAACGCGGCCTGCACGATGGTGAAGGCGGAGGCCGCCTGCATCACCTGGCCGAGTGTCATGCTGCCGTCGAGGAATTTCGGCGCACACAGCAAGAGGGGGATCACCGGTGCAATCAGGCTCGATCCCTGCGACACCAGCGTCGTCCGCATGTGCTGTCCAGCGAGCCGTGCCCATTGTCGCAGCACGTTCGAGAATGTCTTATCGATGCCGTCGCGTTCTTCCGTCTCGCCGCCGAGCAGCGCAATGCTCTCGCCGTTCTCGCGCACGCGCGTCAGGACGTAGCGGAATTCTGCTTCCGCCTGATTCTTGTCCTCGGAAATCTGTGCGAAGCGGCGGCCGATCGCCATGATCGAGCCGGATGCGATCGCGGCGTAGATGATCGCCGCGATGACGAGGAAGCCGGGGATGCTGATGGACGAGCCGCCGAGCGTCAGCGTCAGCGCGCCGCCGATCGTCCAGAGCACGACGATGAAGGTGACGGCAGACAGCAGCGCCGATGTCACGCCGGCGATGAAGTCGACCGGCGAGTCTGTTGCGATCCGCAGGTCCTCCGCGATGCGATATTCCGGGTTCTTGTGATCGCCGTCGACGAGATTGAGCTGGTAGTAGCGGCCGCTGGCCAGCCAGCGCGATACCACGTCGTTGGTGAGCCAGGCCCGCCAGCGCCGCTGAATGCTCATGCGGCCGAACACCTGGCCAACGCCCAACAGCACGCTGCCGATCGCAAGCGGAAAGAAGATGGCCGTCAGGTGGAAGACTGTGGCCGAGTCGCGTTTCTCGATCGCATCGAAGATCGCGCGATTCCAGACATTGATGCCGTACTGGACGGCGACGTTGGTGACGATGAGCAGCAGCAGACCGATCGTGAACAGCCACGCCAATCGGTCACCATTGCGGCCCCAATAACCGCGCGCGGTGATCCAGAATCGCGTCAGCAGATAGTCTTTGCGGGCCTGTTCGGCCTCTTCGGGCGACAGTTCGGGATCGGGTTCGAGAATTTCCGGCGGCGGCGGTTCGACGTGGTCGCCGTTTTCGGCAATGACCTCGACAAATTCCGATTTGTCGTCCGCTTCCTTGTCGTCGGCCTGGCTCGGCGCCGCGTTGCCGTCCGCGGCGCCCGCGCGCTTCGCACTCGCTTTCCGGGGCGAGGTGGCCTTGGCCAGTGGCGGCCCCTTCGACGATCTGGATTTTGCGCCAGCCTTGCCCATCGCGCGACAACGCGAGCGAAATCACAAGGTTCCATCGCGGTTCCGAGGGGTGCATCAGAATGACCCGACGGCAGATCATGTCGCGAGAATGGGAGAGTATGACTTACCAGCCGTGCCACACACTCGGTGTCGTCCTGCGAGAGCAGGGACCCATAGCCACAAGCGCGAATTATGCGCCTCGTTGGAATCGCAAGTCCCGCTCCCAACCTCCGCCGCGGA
>NZ_JACMYO010000325.1 GCF_020889685.1 Bradyrhizobium oropedii | reverse complement strand
GCATGCGCCGTGCCGAGCCGCTCGCGCTGCACGAAGGCCTGCGCATCGGGTCGCACCCGGCGCGCCTCGGCCGCGACCGCCTCATGATCCGGGCCGATCACGACGGCGAGCTGCGATCCCGCGCCGGAGGCGGCGGCATTGAGCACATGCGACAGCAGCGCCTGCCCGGCCACGGGGTGCAGCACCTTCGGCAGCGACGAGCGCATCCGCGTGCCCTCGCCGGCCGCAAGCACCACTGTCAGGCTGGTTCGCGCAGTCATTCGAAATCCTCGATGTCTCGCGCAGTCGGCTGCGCCAAGCTTTCTTCGAGGCCGTCTTTAATTGTTTTCCCCGGCAGAAGAAACCGATTCGCCTCCGTGAACCCTAGGATTCAAGTTCCCGGTCCATTTCCTGTTAATCTTTGCCTCGTGATTCGGCGGGCCTTGAGGAGGGCCAAGCGGGCTTTGGCCAAAGATCGCGACAATCTGGCGGCGGAATTCGAGACCGAGAGCACCACCGGCTTTTTGGCCGAGGAGGAAGCTTTCGATCGCCGCATGCTGTGGCGGCTCGGGTCGTGGGGCGTCGCCGCGGTCGGCGCCGTCACCATTGCCGTAATGGCCAACCAGTCGGCGCTGACGCTGAAGCGCGACCAGATCGCCGCGTCAGAGGTCGCACGCCAGGCCCAGCAGTTGCAGACGCTGGCGAAAGAGAGCCACAACGAGACGCGCCGGCTGGCGTCCGCGATCGACACGCTCAACGGCGACCGCGACCGGCTCTATTCGCGCGTCACGACGATCGAGCAAGGCCTGGACTCCGTGACCGGCACGATTGCCAAGCAGCCGGCGGCGCCATCACCGTCGGCTGCCGCACCGGGCACGCCGCCCGCAACAGCCAATGCGGTGCCCGCTTCCTCCGCGCCGGCCGTCGCCGCGGTCGCGACGATGCCGCCTGCGCCATCGGACAAGCCGGCCGCGACCGACAAGGCGCCCACATCCGCCGACAACAAGGCACCGGCAGCGATCGAGAAGCCGGTTGCGACGGCTGAAAAGACCGTCGCGACTGAGAAGAAGGCCGCGGCCGCAGCGCCGAAGCCTCAGGCCGTCGCGGAGAAGCCGTCAGCTTCCGACAATTCGCCGCCGGTTTCTGCCGCCACCAGCACATCGGTTGCCAGTCTGATGAGCGCCGCCGTTGCAGCCGGCGCCGAGGATACCAAGGCCGCGGCGCGGCCGCCCTCCGCCATGCCGGTCATGGACAAACCGGCGATCGACAAACCGCGCGTGGCATCACTCGATCCCGCTGCCAACAAGACGGTCGAAGCGCTCAAGCCTCCGACTGCCAACGATGTCAGCGTGGCGCCGATCCCGCCGCTGGTGATCACAGCGGATCCGGACGCCGACGCGGAAGACGACGCCGGCGCGCCGAAGGCACAGATCCACCGCACCGAGTTCGGTGTCGATCTCGGCACGGCAAATTCGGTCAATGGACTGCGCGCGCTCTGGCGCGGCCTGCTGAAGTCCAAGGCCAACGCGCCGCTGGCCGCACTGCGGCCGATCATCGTCATCAAGGAAAACGGCAACGGGCTCGGCATGCAGTTGCGCCTGGTGGCCGGACCGCTGAACGACGCCGGGACCGCCGCCAGGATCTGCGCCGGCCTCAGCCTGATCCAGCGGACCTGCGAGACGGCGATCTATGACGGCCAGCGGCTGGCCCTGAACGAGCCGCCCCCCGGAGCCAGGCCGGCGCTGCCGCACCGGCGGCTCGCGCCGAAGCGTGCGGTGGCGCCGCCGCAGCAGCCTGTCGCCGAGGAAAAGAAGCCGGAGCCGACGACGATTTCCTCGATGTTCCGGCGGAACAGCCAATAATCATGTGAAGCGAAGGGATTGCGGCCTAATTCTCAACTGATTTCGCTGCTCTGACCCGGCCTTGTCCCAGACCCCGTTCCCAACCATAGTGCCGCGATGACAAAACCTCCGTTCCGCCTCTCCCCCTACCAGGTCCAGTTCCTGATGGTCGTCGGCTTCGTCACCGTCGGCTACGCGCTGTACGTGCGCTATCTGGCGATCGAATTCTCGCCCGTTGCGCTGGCCTGCGACGCCGGCACGCAGACCATGCTCTGCAAGGCGCGCGCGCTGTCGACCGTGCTGTTCAAGAACTCGGTGTTCGGGATCACGGCGCTGGTGATCGCGGTGCTGAACCTGACGCGGCCGTCGATCGTGCTGCTCACCGTCGGCCTGATCGCTGCGGGGCTCGGGATCGTGCTCTACAACGTCGTGCTGTCGGGCCTTGCGATCGGGCTGTTTATCCTGGGTTTTGCGCGGCCCGCGCCCGCCACAGCGTAGCGGCGAGCAAGAGGTACATCACACAGGTCCAGTCGGACTGCCAGTTGATCGTGCCCTCGTTGTAGATCGTGTAGAGGGCGGCGATCACGAGCAGGCCGGCGAACACGGATTCCGCGAGCGGCCGGATGCCTTCCTTCGGACGGTTGAGCATGGTGAGCAGCGCGAACGGCACCACCGCCATCGTGAGCGAGGCATAGGGGAAATCGCGGTAGCGCGGATCGAAGGTGAAGCCGAGCGCGGTTTCGGCCGCGATCACCGTGGTGACGATCAGCACGATTGCCAGCACCGCGCCGATCGCGCCCTTGCCGCGATAGTCGCGCGGCCCCACCAGTTCCAGGAATGTCGGCAGCGAGCGCCCGGCGATCAGCGCGTGCGCGGTCAGCAGGGGCGAGACGATCGCAGCCGCGAGCAGCGCGCCCCAATGCAGCGAGCCGGCGACGCCATAGCTCTCGTAATACATCTTGTCGCCGGCAATCCCGAGCAGCGTCCCCGCCGTCGTCGCCGAAATGGCGACTGCGATCCAGGCCGACGGCCGCGGCGTCCAGGGCCGGCGGCGCAGCGTCAGCCAGGCCGCGAGGAAAGTGGCGACCGACAGCGCCATGCCGCCCGCCATCTGCAGCTTCCACTCGGGATAGTTGCTGATCGCAACGCCCGGCGGATATTTGACCTGCCGCTTGATCGAATCGAACAGACCCCAATTGCCGCCGACGGTGCCCTCGAGCTTGCGCTTCCAGGGCTGGTCATAGGCCTCGATCAGGTTGACGCGAAAGCCCTCGCGCTTGGCGAGGTCGAGGATCTCGGACACCACCCGCGCCTGGTTGGTGCGCGACGGCAGTGCGCCCTCCCGCATCCGTCCCTGGCTCGGCCAGCCGGTCTCGCCGATCAGGATCTCCTTGGCGGGGAACGTCACCGCCATCCGCTTGCGGATATCGTCGACATGCGCCGCGGCGTACTTCGCCTTGACCGGGACGTCCTCCCAATACGGCAGGATATGAATGGTGACGAAATCGACCGCGTCATAGATCTCGCGGTTCTTCACCCAATATTCCCAGACGTCGGCATAGGTCACAGGGAGATTGCCCGCTGCCGCCTTCACCGCGCGGATGTTGCCGGCAAGATCGGCGGCGGTCATCTCGCCGCGCAGCAGCACCTCGTTGCCGACGATCAGCGAGGTAACGACACCCGGATATTCCTTGGCGAGCCGCACCGCGATGGCGATCTGCTGCAGGTTCTTGAAGCGGTTGCTGCTGAGCCAGATGCCCTGCATCACCTTCAGCCCGACCTTGGCCGCAACGCCGGGGACCTGGTCGAGGCCGTTCTCGATCGAATAGGTCCGCACGCAATCGGTGACCTTGGCAAGATCGGCCAGATCCTGCTCGATCTGCTCGACCGGAATCTGCGTGGTCGGATCGAGCGGCGTCTGGGCGCCGCGGAACGGCGTGTAGGACACGCATTGCAGTTTTGCGGCAGGATCGATCGGCGCACGCGCGAGCGTAATCGGCGTGGCGAGCCACCACCACACGGATGCAATCACGGCGAGCGAGATCAGGAGAAGCGCCAGCGGCGTACGAAGCGAAATCGGTTCCATCCTCCGGGGGACCGTCGAATTAGCCGGTCACAGCCCATCTGCCAAGTGTAGGATTAGGTCAATACCATGGTTGTCCTGCGACAGTTTTGCGCTGGGTCGATAAAGTTGTGAGTTTGCTGGACAAAATACCAAATTCCAGTCATGGGATTCCGCCAGAGTCTCCGCCGCACTGGAGACCTATTTGGACGGCATCACGCGAGCCGTTAAGATGATCCCGCAGGGGCAGGAACATATCGGGGAATGCATGCGTCGACGGCTGCTTGAGTTGAAGAACACTGCTTTGCGCCACCTTGCCGTAACGGGCGTTGTCGCCTGTCTCGCGCTCCTGAACGGAGCCGGCGGCGCGTTCGCCCAGAGCGGCACGCCGAACCCGCCTGATCAGGCCAAACAGCAGCCTGGACAGCCCGACGCCAATGCCAACGCCGTGCGCGAGGCCAACCAGCGCAAGGTCGAGGAATTCGTCGAGGCCCAGCAGGCCATCAACGGCCCGGCCGGCAACCCGGAATGCGTCTGGCTCGGCCGCCGCGTGGTCCGCCTGATGTGGAACGACGACCTCGATACCGCCTTCCGCCATCTCGACCTTTATGACCGGTTCGGTTGCCCCGGCGGCCATGTCCAGGCCGCCTTCCGCTGCCTGACCCGGTTCGGCGCCCAGATCGACGACAAGGTGCGCGGCAGCCTCGACGGCCGTATCCACGCCTGCTGGATCAACCCGGGCGCCCAGCCGCAGGCCGCGGCAGCCGCCGCGCCGAG
>NZ_JACMYO010000324.1 GCF_020889685.1 Bradyrhizobium oropedii | reverse complement strand
CCGCCGTGAAATCCACCACCGCCACCATGGAAGCCTCCGCCGCCATGACCGCCACCGCCATGGCCGCCGCCACCACCGCGGGCGGCATCGGCGCTACCTGCAAACAGCGCTGTCGATGCCGCGACTGCGAGGATCGCGACGAACGCCAGGACAGTGTGCTTGTTGCGGGCAGCCCTCGGCATGTGTCCTCACCCTTCGGATACTCAGTGATGCCTGACATCAACGTCGCGCGCCGCCGCCGGTTCCAGCGACGATTGTGGATTGAGTTGCACCGCAAGAGCCCGGGACAGGATGTTCGCGCCCTCTGGGGATCGCGACGCCACGGGTGAGGCTTTGCCACCGGCATATTCAATCTCCGAAAAATCCCGCCTGGTCCGGGAGCGGAAGACCAGGCGGGATAGTCTGCCTCAGCCCTTGTGATGGGTCTGTTGCAGTCCGTAGACCGGCGTCGGGACGCCCTCCAGGCGTGCCTTCAGCTGCAGCGCCAGATAGTGCGAGTAGTGGCGCGACTGGTGCAGATTGCCGCCGTGGAACCACATCGCTTCCTGCTGCGTCGGCTTCCACATGTTGCGCTGCTCGCCCTCCCAGGGGCCGGGATCCTTCGGCGTATCCGAGCCTAGGCCCCAGACCTTGCCGACCTTGTCGGCAGTCGACTGGTTGATGAGGTCGGCGACCCAGCCGTTCATTGAGCCGTAGCCGGTCGCGTAGACGATCACGTCGGCGGGCACCTCGCGTCCATTGTCGAGCTTCACGCCGCCTGCCGTGATCTCCTCGACCTGGCCGCCGGCGAGCTTGATCTTGCCGTCGATGATCAGCTGCGAGGCGCCGATGTCGATGTAGTAGCCCGATCCGCGCCGCAGATACTTCATGAACAGGCCGGAATCATCGGTGCCGAAGTCGAGGTTGAACCCGGCCTTCTCGAGCGCTGCGTAGAAATCGGCATCCATCTCGCGGATCTTGTCGTAGACCGGCTTCTGGAAGGTATGAAGAATCCGGTACGGCAGCGAGGCGAAGATCAGGTCCGCCTTCGCCGTCGTCACGCCGGCCTTCACCGCGCGCTCCGAATAGAGATCGCCGAGGCCGACCTCCATCAGCGGCGCGGACCGGACGATGTGGGTTGAGGAGCGCTGCACCATGGTGACGTCGATGCCGTTCTCGTAAAGCGCGGCGCAGATGTCGTGCGCCGAGTTGTTGGATCCGATGACGACGACCTTCTTGCCCTTGTAGCCGTCCGGTCCCGGGTGCTGCGAGGAATGGTGCTGCTCGCCCTTGAACTGGTCCATTCCCTTGAACTTCGGGATGTTCGGCTTGCCGGACATGCCGGTCGCAAATACCAGCTGCTTCGGCTTCAGCACGATCTCCTCGCCGTCGCGATCGACGACGACATTCCACTCCTTGGTCGCCTCGTCGAAGGAAGCCCGCTTCGCGGTCGTCCGGGTCCAGTAGTTCAGCTCCATCACCTTGGTGTAGAACTCGAGCCAGTCGCCGATCTTGTCCTTCGGCGAGAACACCGGCCAGTTCTTCGGAAAGTCGATATAGGGCAGGTGGTCGTACCAGACGGGATCGTGCAGGCAGAGCGACTTGTAGCGCTTGCGCCAGCTGTCTCCGGGCCGGTCGTTCTTCTCGATGATGATGGTCGGTACGTTCAGCTGGCGCAGCCGCGCGCCGAGCGCGATGCCGCCCTGGCCGCCGCCGATGACCACCACATAGGGTTGCGTCGTGTAGCCGAGGGAACGGGCTTCCTCCTCACGCTCCTCCTTCCAGCTCTTGGCGCCGGCATTGACGCCATGCCTGGCGCCGAGCGGCCGGGTGAAGCCGGATTTTTCCTCATGTCCCTTCAGCTCGGCCATCGTGGTCAGCAGCGTCCAGATCAGGCCGTCGCGGAAACGGACCAGGCCGTATCCGCGCGCGACGTCGGTCTCGAAGCTGATCCAGGTCTCCAGGATGCCGTCGGCTTCGGTGGCGGTCTCACCTTCGGCGACGCGCCAATGGCGCGGCTTGGCCGTCTTGAGGGTGTGGGTGAGCAGATCGCGAACCCCGTCGCGGCCCTCGACCGTCTTGATGTTCCAGGTGAAGGTGACGAGATCGCGCCAGTAGCAGTCGGTCGCAAACAGCGCGACGGCGGCGTCGATATCGCCGTCCTCGAGCGTCTTGCCAAACCGATTGAGCAGAACTTCCGCCTTGGCATTCGCAGTGGTGTCCAGCATGCATTTCCTCCTTTTGGTGATTGACGCAAGCGATCTGCGATCGCGGCGTTCGGCCAAGGGAGCGCAAGCTGCATGCCAAGGGTGCCGGGCATGCAGGTCACATGAAATCAAGGCTTTACGGAAGCGTCGGGGTGTCGCGCAGCGTGGCGGCGCCACAGCTGTGGCGCCACACCTGCCACAGGTGCGTTAGCTCCGCTTCAGGTGGCGGAGGCGGCGATGGATGGTCGATCGATCGACACCGAGCCGGCGGGCAAGCTCGGAGACATTGCCGCCACAGGCGGCGAGCTCGGCAGCGAGATCGTCGCTTGCCGATAAGGCAGGCGCCGCGGGCTCGGCGGGATTGCGCATCGTCTCCGGCAAATCGTTCAGTGTGATCTCCGATCCATCCGCGAGAGCTGCTGCGACGCGGAGCGTGTTGGCGAGCTCGCGCAGATTGCCCGGCCAGGGATGGCGGCGCAGCGCCATGCGCGCGGTGTGCGAGAGCCGGATGGTGCGGCCCTCGTCGGCGCCGATCCGGGCCAGCAGATGATCGACGAGCCCGTCGAGGTCCTGCCGTTCGCGCAATGCCGGCAACATCAGCGTGGCAGCATTGAGACGGAAGAACAGGTCGCGGCGGAAGCGGCCATCGGCGACGAGCTGATCGAGGCGATGATGCGAGGCCGAGATCAGGCGGAAGCTGACCGGCTTCGGCCGATGCGCGCCGACGGGAGTGATCTCGCCCTCGGACAGCACGCGTAGCAGCCGCGCCTGCAATCCGATCGGCATGTCGCCGATCTCGTCGAGGAACAGGGTGCCGCCGTCGGCGGCCTCGATCAGGCCGATCTTGCCGCGCGGTGCGGCACCGGTGAATGCGCCGCTCGCATAGCCGAATAGTTCGGACTCGATCAAAGCCTCGGGAATGGCGGCGCAATTCACCGCGACGAAGCGTCCGGGATTGGGGCGGATGTCGTGAATGGCGCGGGCGAGGAATTCCTTGCCGGCGCCGGTCTCGCCCTGGATCAGGATCGGCACGTCCCTTGGCGCGAGCTTGGAGGCGCGCAATTGCACCGCTTCCATGGCCGCATCGCCAAAGCTCAATTCACGCAACGGGCGGGGGATGCGATCGGCGGCGGGCAGGCCGCGCGTGCGTGTGACCGGCGCGATCGCGCCGGCGAACAGCATCACGCCGGAACGGGTCCGGATCACACGCTCCCGGTCGGCCCGGCTGCGCGTGAATCGCGGCAGATCATCGACGTCGATGTCGAACAGTTGCGAGATCGGCGTTCCGATCACGCCGCGTGCGGCGCCCGGCTGGGGCTCGAACATGCGGGCGAGCGCGCGGAAGCCGCCATGCGTGAGACCGGAGATGCGCCCGTTCGCGTCGATGGCTATCGCCGCCTCGGGATCGACGTCCAGAAAATCTGGCGAACGGGAAATCCTCAGGATCCAGTCGTGCCGCGTCCGTGCCATCAGGTTGGCGAGCTCGATCCGCCGGGCCGTGGTGGTGACGAGATGCAGCGCCAGATGCTGGCTCGCCTTGACCGTCGGCGAACGCAATTGCGAAATGTCGAGCACGGCGGTCAGGTCGCCGAGCGTGTCGAAGATCGGCGCTGCCGTGCAGGTCAGGCCGATATGGCTGGTGTCGAAATGGTCGTCCTGATGGATGATGACCGGATCGCCCGAGACGATGCAGGCGCCGACGGCGCAGGTGCCGGCGCGGTTCTCGGACCATTCCGAGCCGAGATAGAGGCCCGCGCGGCGCAGCTGATTGTCGAATGTCGGGTCGCCCATGAAATCGACCGTGACGCCGCGGGCGTCGGAAAGCAGAAGCACGTAGTGCTGATCCATGACGTGGCGGAAGAGGCCCTCGACCGCCGAGCGGCCGATCCTGATCAACTCGTCGGACTGCTCGCGATGTTCTTTCAATTGGGTCGCAGGCACGATGTAGGCTTCCTGCGCCTGGGCCGGATCGAGGCGATAATCGTTGAGGCACCGGAGCCAGGATTGGACCACGGGCGCGTCGCGCTGGCTGCCCTTGCCGAGGGCAACATGCGCAATTTCCTCGACATGCGAGCGGGCCGAGATCATCCGGTTTCCTCCCGGCCGGTCGCCCTCCGCCCGTCACGCCGGGGTGGTATGGTCGCTATGGCCGTGCGTTGTGGCGGGATCTTTCTAGCGTCCCATGGCAGCAAGTCTAATATCGCCCGGGATGACGCGCCAAGCAAATCGACGCAATTCGAGGCTTGACTCGTCGGGGCTTGACTTGGGCGCCCTCTGTTTGAGGAGGGTGGAACGAAGCGCAAAGCTCGGACAAATCATGTCGCGAGAATGCGGAGCCATGACTCTCCAACCGCAACACATCTGGTGTCGTCCCTGCGAAAGCAGGGACCCATAACCACAAATCGTCATTGTCGTGCGATGGCGGAACGATAAGTCCCGTTCACAACACCGGCTGCGGAGTATGGGTCCCTGCT
>NZ_JACMYO010000323.1 GCF_020889685.1 Bradyrhizobium oropedii | reverse complement strand
GAGCGCCGAGGCAAGACGTCCGATGCGTTCTCTGGTCTGCCGATAGGTTTGACGCTTGAGATCGCGGTAGACGATCTCCTGATCCGGCGCCTGCACGCGCGGTGTGTGCCACAGCTGCTTGAAGATGAGCGGATAGTGATAGGCGGATTTGGCAGTCTGAATCAGCCTTCCAACCATGGAAGCCTCCCTCGACCTGGCATGTCCTCCGACCGTGACGTCCGCAGTTCTTGAGCGCGCGGATCGCGTGGTCTGCCGTCTTGCGTCACGACGGTTTGACCGAGTGACACTAGAACGAAGCCTCGCGTGACGCCCGAGATTTGTGAAGGTCCGAAACGGACATCGCAGGGGTCTCAACCGGACAAGGTGCACTCGTCAGCGGCAGTGGTCTTTACCGAAATTGCTCTCGTGCCGTCCCCATCGTGATTTCGCCGCTCCGATTTTTTGCTGCTGCGCAACAAGGCGACCCCATTGATAGGTCTTGGGTTGTGGCGCGAACCGGCTATGTTCCAAGGAGCCGGCGAGCGGACATCCGCTCAGGCCAAGTTTGCGGCGCTTCGGGACCTAGGGAAAGGCTGGTTCACTTTGCAACCAACCATGCGACTGAAGAAGCCTTTGGGCTCCCGAGACGGGATCCTGACTGTCGGCACCAGCGACAAGGTCTATGAGACAACCAAGCTCGGCGCTGTCTTCGACATGCTGGCCAGCGCCGGCGTGCCGGCCGACGCCATCCTGCGCGACACCAAGATTCCGCTAGCCGACGTTCATTCTCCGCAAGCGCGGATCTCGCTGACGCAGCTGACGAAGGTCTGCCAGAACGCGTTGCGCCTGTCGACCGACCGTCATCTGCCCTATCGCATCGGCGCATCGATCCACATCTCGACATACGGAATGTACGGCTATGCGCTGCTCTGTTGCCCGGACTTCCGCAAGGCGATGGAATTTGCAATGCGCTACCACGCGCTCGCGGCACCGCTGGCGACAATCGACTTCACCGAGGACAAGGCCTCTGCGAGATGGACCATCGAGCCCAATCTGCACGCGCAGGCCGATTCCGCGCTTTACCGATTCGTCACCGAGATGCAGATCGGCATCCACATCTCGTTGATGCGCGACATCATGGGGCCGGGCTTCGCCCCCACCGAAATCACGCTCGCCTATTCGCAAGGACCGGACTTCGAACTTCCGCTCGATCATCTGGGATGCCCGGCGCGCTTCGATCAGCCGGCCAGCCAGATCGTCTTCAAGGCGCAATGGCTGGATCGGAGCGCGGATCTCGGCAACAAGACGACCTACCCGACCATCGTGGCCCTTTGCGACGACTTGCTCGGAGACTTGAGATTGCGGACCGGCGTTGCCGGAAAAATTCGTGCCATCCTGCTTCGCGACATCGCAAATCCCCCGACTTTCGAAGCCATCGCGAAGCTGGTCGGCGTGAACGACCGATCGTTGCGTCGCCAGCTTCGACTGCAAGGCTTTTCGTTTCGGGGACTGCACGACGAGCTGCGGACCCAGATTGCCCTGAAATATCTCCGCAACACGACGCTGGCCAACGACGATATCGCTTTGGCACTCGGCTTCAGCGACGCGGCGAACTTCAGGCGCGCGTTCCACCGGTGGACGAACAAGGCACCGAGCGATATCCGCGGCGAATGATCGCAAGCTGCGATCCCTCACCGCCTCACCGGGGCAGACACTAATAGGCGTAGGACGTCTTGCCCGGCTGCACGGTCAGCCGAAACGCAACATCGGTCGAGCCATCCATCAGCTCGATCATGTGATCGCACACCAGGCATCGAAACTCGCCTGCGACGCCGCCCTTTGACGTCAACTCGATCCGGCGATAGCCGGCCTGGCAATGGGGGCACGTCACGTCAGATTTTCGCATGGAATCAGCAAGCCGTTGCACGTTCTATTGTCCACATGCCCATCGTCAGAAATGTGACGGCGTCACGATCTGTGAGAAGCTGGCGTCGGGTCGCGCGATCGTTATCGATGACTGAAAACGGGCGCTGGCGGGCGATAGGGAAAGGCGGAGACCCCGAAGTTGCGGCCATATTGCTGCTGCACCGCCGGGACGTTGACCACGCCCACCTTGAGATCCTGCGACTTCGCGTCGATCGGCGGCGTGTTGGTCACGGGCGGATTGACCTGATCGACCTGCTTCTTCAACCGCTCGTTGATGCAGCCAAGCGAGGCCGCATCGCCGCAGCGCTCGGCGGGAGCACTGCCGCCGCCACCTCTTGCCGCAGCCCGGCCGGTGCCGCCACTGGTGTCGCGGTTGAGGTTGACCGTCGGCGGAGGTGCGCCGACGACAATTTCCGGCAGCGGCGTGTGCTGCTGCGTCTGAGCCTGTGCCGGCAGCGCCGACAATCCGGCAGCGGCGATCGCCAAGATGAATGCTTTCATCGGTACTGCTCCTTGCAGAACCAGAACTGTTTCAAACGATAGGAAGCCAAAGGAGGATATCAAGCCGGCGATATCAATGACGGCGGCATAGCCGCTCGTTACTTCCCTCCCCGGGCCTGGATCACAAGCGCGTTCAGCCGCGTGTTGAGCGCGACAAGGTCGACGCGTCCGATACGGCCGCCGCCGCCGAGGCATTTGCGGCCACATCCGCCGCCACCAGCGCCACCACGCCCAGGTTCGCCGAAGGTCGCGACCGGCACGGTGCCCGTCACCCGGAAGCCGCGGACAAACAGCCGGGCGCGCACCGCCACGCAATAGTTCACCGACAGATAGGAGAAGCGGGTCTCGCCGTGACCTGCGCGGTACTTCATGACCGCCGTGCAGAGGTCGCCGCCGGCACGTCGCCACGCTTCCGCAAGGTACATGACACCGAAGTGAATGTTGTTTTCGGGAATCGCAAGCTCGGCTAGCGAGCCGGAAAAGCCGAGCATGCGCGCGGTCGACGGCAGGAGCTGCATCAGGCCGATTTCGCCGACGCCGCCGATCACATCGGGATTGTAACCGCTTTCCACGCCCATCACGGCCTCGGCGATCTCAGGGGCTAGCCCGGTTCCAGCCGCCTCCTTCTCGATCAGCGCGCGATAGCGCATGCGCGCATCCGAAACCGCGGCCTGGCTCGCGGGCGCAGGCGGGAGGTTTTTCCCGCCGGCATCCTTTGCAAGATCCTTGGCCGGTTTCGTCGCCGCTTCGGCTGGCGGCTTTGCCGTCGCGTCGGCGGAAGGCTCGGCCGAATCGACCGCGGCAAAGCGCATGCTGAATGACGGGGCCGCCGTCTCCCCCTGCGCGCGAACGGGCTGCGCAAAACCAAGCGCGAGCGCGAGGCCACCGGCTGCGATGCAGCTGCTCCAGCGACGAGCAGGATCGAGCCGCTTCCGCCGTCGGCTGAAGCAGCTCGCCTTCATCGTGGAGGCCCCGTCATACATGGGTCGCTTGCAGTCCTGATCGTCGCGCGCCGGCGCGGCTACTGGATGGTGGGAACCGCCCCCGCTTCCGCGGTGCGCTCATGCGCCGGCTGCTGGGCCGACGCACCGGGTTGCGGAGCGGCAGCGGCCGCGCCACTCCGGGCAGCGAGCTTCGGCAACTCCTCACGCAGATACGCGATCAACTCCTGAACCAGCCGGTCCCAGACCTCGATCTGCGCCCGCACAAAGTTCGGCGCCACACCACCGGCGACGGAGACATCGAGGCAGAACATCAGGAACGGCTGGCTGAACTGCAGCCGCCCGAACCGCCGCGTCGTGTTCCAGCGGTTGACGAGGTCGAGCGGCAGCTCGCCCTGCACCTGGAGCGTGGTGACCAGCATGACGTCGACAAAACTCTGTTCCTCACCGACCAGCTGATTCCCCGGCCGGATCTCGAAGCCCAGCCCCGCCGTCGCCGAGCGCAGATAGGTCGTGTTGGCGACCGGATCGGTCAGCGTTTCGACACGATAACCGCCGTTCTGAAAGCTGTCGCGCAAGTCTTCGAGCGTGAGCTTGGTGATGATCTCGGACATCTTGGTCTCCGTGTTATTTCTTCGACGCGTCGAGCAGGCTCGACAGTGCAAGCTCGTTGAGGACAGGCGGATGCTGCTTCAGCAGCTCGGCGAGATAGCCCCGCCGCATCATCGTCGACCGCTCGGAGCGGATCTGCAGCACCAGCTGGTCACGCACTTCCGGCAGGGTGCGGGTGTAGGACGCCTTGGTGTCGATCAGCTTGATGATGTGCCAGCCGTCGTCGAGCTTGATCGGCTCGGACACACTGTTCTTGGCGAGCCCCATCACCTGGCTGCGGATCTCCGGACGAATCTGGGTCTCCGCAACCCATCCGAGGTCGCCGGCATCCTTGGCCGCGTTGTTGTCGCCGCGCGCGATCGCCGCGAAGTCCGCTCCCGGCGCCTTCAGCTTGCGCTGCACGTCGTCGAGCTCCTGCCTGGCCTTGTCCTCGGCAGCCTTGTCACCCTCCTTCGGAGCGGCGATGAAGATCTGCGCGAGCTGGAATTGCCGCGGCATCAGGAATGCGGCGCGATTGGCCTCATAGACCTTCTGCAGATCGTCCTCGCTCGGGAAGTTCGCCGGTGGCGTCGACACCGATTGCAGATAGAGCTCGACGACCGCACCCTCGCGGGCTCGCTCGAGCTGCGCCGCGATGGCGGGTTGCTGATCCCATTTCTTTGCAACCGCCTCCTGCAGCACGAGGCGATTGGCAAGCAGCAGCCGCACCGCCTGGCTGAGCATCGCCGGATCCTTGGCGAGCGCAGCCTGCTCGCGCGGGGCGAGCGCGGCAACATAGCTGCGGAGATCATCGGCCGAGATGTTGGTGTCGCCGACGCGCGCGATGACATTCTCCGGCGCGGTGGCGGGCTTCGG
>NZ_JACMYO010000322.1 GCF_020889685.1 Bradyrhizobium oropedii | reverse complement strand
AAAACACCACGATCGTCAGCGGCGCCGGCAAGAAGGCCGACATCGACGCCCGCGTTGCCCAGATCAAGGCGCAGATCGAGGAGACCACCTCGGACTACGACCGTGAGAAGCTGCAGGAGCGTCTCGCCAAGCTCGCAGGCGGCGTCGCGGTGATCCGCGTCGGCGGCGCGACCGAGGTCGAGGTGAAGGAGCGCAAGGATCGCGTTGATGACGCGATGCATGCGACCCGCGCGGCTGTCGAGGAAGGCATCGTCCCGGGCGGCGGCGTCGCCCTGCTCCGTGCTTCCGAGCAGCTCAAGGGCCTGCGCACCAAGAACGACGACCAGAAGACCGGCGTCGAGATCGTGCGCAAGGCGCTGTCCTGGCCGGCCCGCCAGATCGCGATCAACGCCGGTGAAGACGGCTCGGTGATCGTTGGCAAGATCCTCGAGAAGGATCAGTACGCCTACGGCTTCGACTCGCAGACCGGCGAATACGGCAACCTCGTCTCCAAGGGCATCATCGACCCGACCAAGGTCGTGCGCACCGCGATCCAGAACGCCTCCTCCGTGGCGGCGCTCTTGATCACCACCGAGGCCATGGTCGCCGAGCTGCCGAAGAAGGCCGCAGCCGGCCCGGCTATGCCCCCGGGCGGCGGCATGGGAGGCATGGACTTCTGATCCAGCCGCATCGAAGAAAGCGAGAATTACAGAACCCCGGCTCCAATGCCGGGGTTTTTCTTTGACGCCGCACTCATGTCCCCTTGTTATTTCGGTGCGCGTAGCCCAAGCCCCGAACTTCAGTACGCATACGACGAAGTACGACGAAGACCGCCTGATTGGCGCATGTGGAAGGTTCTAGTTCCAGAACTAGCCGCAGACATAGAAGCTCCCATCGGCTCACAAACTCAGCAGTCAATAGCCGATCGCTCAATCACTCCGCCAGACGGGGTCTCCTTGGTCTCCTTGCCGCTTACCGATTAGGAGACCAACTTTGCCGACGGCCGCACTGAACTTCGCACACCGCTGCGCTGGGCAAAGTACGTCCCTCGTATCCCTCCGTTGAGGGGTCTCTTGCCGATTACCGCTCCTACTCGTTCTTGGATGAAACAACGCGTCAGCGCCCGGCGGGCTTTCCTCGAATCACCTTAGCGTAAGATCCTCGAAAATTCTGCGATGCCCCCAAGCTCCGGCAATAAGGCTCAGCCTCGCAGAATGCGGCTGTTCGGAAGCCGGTTCGTTTGACACCAAAGCGAGGCCGATGTCGAATCCATCCGAACTTTACGGAGGCGCTGATGGGCTTAGCTAGATCCGATTTGCGCCCGCCACAAGCGAGCGTAAGCGCCTTCAGCTATCAGCAGATCCGCATGCCGTCCCTCCGCAATAACCCGTCCCTTGTCCAAGACCACGATCTTGTCGGCGTCACAAATGGTGCTGAGCCGATGAGAGATGACGATGATGATCTTACCAGCCCGACGCAGATCCTCAACCACGCGTACGACACGCGCCTCGGCGACCGAATCGAGAGAGGAGGTCGCCTCGTCGAGGATCAGGATTTTCGGATCCCGGTACAGAGCCCGAGCCAAGGCAAGGCGCTGCTTCTCGCCGCCGGACAGGCGTACGCCGTTCTCGCCCAGATAGGCTTGGTAGCCACCAGGCCAGCGCTCGATCACCTCCCGCAGCCCTATTTGCTCGCAAAGTTGCCGGACCTTCGCGATGTCCGGCTCGAACTCGCCAAGGGCGACGTTCTCGATCACCGAGCCCGAGAACACGTCGATCGATTGCGGTACCGCAGCAATAACCTTACGCAGGGATACGGTCGAGAGGTCCTGGAGGTCATAAGAGCCGATCCGAATGCGTCCGCCCTCAAGCGGGTAAATATTCTGCAGCAGCGCCGCAAGGGAGCTCTTGCCGGAGCCGCTTTCCCCCACCACGGCCGTCATCTCGCCTCGGCGGAAGGTGACGCTGAGATCCTGGAAAAGCTCCGACTGCGCGCCATGGCGGAACGTGACGTTCTCCAAGCGGATATCGCCAAGCTCGGGCTTGGTGGCATCAATGTCGCCGCCGCTAGCCGGCTCCAGGTCGAAGATCTCGAACAGGCGATCCGCCGCGATCAAAGCATCCTGAACGATCCGATTAGTTTGAATCAGGCTTGCAACCGGCCGGGTGATATAGCCGAGCAACGTATAGCAGGACAGTAATTCGCCGGGCGTGACGGTCTGATCGAGGGCAAGCGTCGTACCGAACCACATCAGTACGATGGTGAATAGGGTCGAGAGGAAAGTCGAGGCATTGTCTCCGAAGACCGAGATGAGGCCGGAACTGTAGACGGAGTGCAGCGTCTTGATGAAGCGGGTCTCCACTTTGAGGTTGACAAAACTCTCCATACTGAACGCCTTGATAGTGGAGACCGCACCCAGTGATTCAACCAGTTGCGCCTCGAGATCGGCGGCATTCTCCATAATGGCGCGCTGGCGCTTCCTATTCAGCCGGTTGATGATCCAATAGACTGAGAGATATATAGGGATGGAGATCACCACGACCAAGGCGATCTTCCACGAGTAAACGAACATCAGTCCGAACGAGAACAGTATCACTAGCACGTTGACGAACATGGTGATCGAGACATCGTTCAGGAAGCTCCTGATCTTCACGGCGTCGTTCATGCGGGAAACGATTTCGCCCAGGCGCATGCTGTCGAAGAACTTCTGGGGTAGGCTTAGGATGTGATTGTAGTAGCCGAGGATCAAGCAGACATCGATCTTCTGCCCCGTTTGCAGGACGAGCCGGTTTCTGAGGATATTGATCAGGATCTGTGGCACCAGGATGAGCAGCATGGCGATGCTCATCAGGTTGAGCAGGTTGCGGTTGCCTGCTGTGATCACGTGATCGACGATCTTCTGGACGTAGATGGCGGTCGAGAGGCCGAGAATCGTCGTCACCAGCGCCCCGACGAGAGCCTGCGCCATCATCTCCCTATGTGGCGCAAGCAGACGGGCGAAGCGGAGAAGAGGGGAGGTGCTCTCGTCACGGCGCTTGAAGGTGTCTGCCGGAACGAGGAGCACCAGGACGCCAGTCCATTGCCTCTTGAATTCCTCATGCGACAGCTTGCGGATTTCGCCATAGGCTGGGTCCATGATGATGACCCACCTAGCGTCAATCGCCTGGATTACGACGAAGTGGTGCAAGACCTCCTTGACGATGACGTGCGCGATAGCGGGCTTGGGGATCTTGTACAGGCTGTCGAAGCCACCCTTCACTCCCTTGGCGATGAAGCCCAGCTTTTGAGCCGCTTGCGTGAGGCCCGACACCGTGGTGCCGGAGCGGCCGGTCGAGGCGTACTGGCGGATGCGCGACAATGGCAGCTTGTAGCCATAGAAAGCTCCGACAGAAGCAAGACTGGCGGCCCCGCAATCCGTGACATCACGTTGCTTGAACTTGATGACCTTGCTCGACATGGCGGCTCGTTGCGTATTTGGAAATGAAGAACTAGCGCGTCAGCAGCGGATTGAGCCAATCGTCGACTTCACTGTAGAGGAGTTGCAGGACCGTGCGGTCGGCCACGAGGAAACGGGCCCGCACGGTCATGCCTTTCTTCAGGCGACCGACAACCCCGTTTTTGAGCGCGACATGGTTGCGAGAGAGCGCGCAGCGGACCTTGAAGACGGGGTTCTTGTCGCGGAGAGTGAAATCCTGCGCCACGTCAAGCACTGTCGCGTCGATGACACCCCATCGATTGTAGTTGAAGGCATCCACTTGGAGCCGCACCAACTGGCCCGATCGCACGAAGCCGATGTCGTTGGGAGAGACGTAGATTTCAGCCACCAGTTCGCCGTCGGGCGATACCCAAGCCACGGTTTGCCCCGCCTGGACATAGCTGCCCGGGGTGAGGCCGGAGAATTGCTCTAGAGCGCCTGACACGGGAGCTCGAATGAGGGTCAGATCCCGTTCGTTCTCGAGCTGATGCAAGCTGGCTGTAAGTTCCTTAAGGCGTAGGTTAGTGTCGAAGAGCTGCTGGTTCCATTCGGCGGATTTGCTACGTGCGAGGATCTCGCCTTTGACCTCAATGCTCTGGAGTGCGAAAGTCTTTTCGTCAACGGCCTTTGCGGGCGATGCAGCAACGGAGACCAGTCGCTTAACGCGGTCGAGTTCTGCCGCAGCATGACTGCGGGCATATTGGTTCTCCCGCAGCAGGTTGAGAAAATGTAGCCGCTCAGCAGTGGCGGACTTGGTCAGGAGGTGGATCTGGTCCTTAGCCTCTGTGCCAGAGGAAATCAGAGTTTCGAGGTCACGGGCAAGATCGGTTTTCGCACGAATTTCGCCCGTAAGCGCCATCAGCCTTTGCTCAACCACCTCATCATCGAGGGCGAGGATCTCTTGCCCTCGGTTAACCAGATCGTTGTCAACGGCAAGGATGCGCGAGACGCGTCCGGAGACAGGCGCGATCAGGGGCGTCTTCTCGATGGTGGGGCGAATCGTCCCGGCACTTTGAACAGAGACCGTTACGGTGATGATTGGCAGTGAGACCAATGTCACAACAACAAAGAGCACAATGATCTTATAGATGACCAAAGATCGTCCTGATCGTCGGGAGAGGACGCTCTCCGCGGTGAAGCTGACAATTTCAGGAGGAAGTAGGATATCGGTCATGTCAGAAGCTCATGACGATTAGCAGCTTCCACGGATACCGCTAATCGGTGTTCGGCAACGCAAAGAGAGAAATTCAAGAGTCGTGCCAACTGTGTGCAGGAAGAGCCCCAGAAAACGGTTCCGCTTTTATCCAACGGCTTAACTGAGAGTGCGGCGGCACGCCGTCCGAACATCACTGTGTCTGGAACGCTACTAACCCGACAACAGGTGGTAACGAAGGACGCAGTGTTGCTCGTGTCCCGCGCGGGCTGCCAGAGACTTGAGAGCGTGCAATCTCTTCACTTCCAA
>NZ_JACMYO010000321.1 GCF_020889685.1 Bradyrhizobium oropedii | reverse complement strand
CTAGAGAAGCCTTCTCGGTCTTGCGCACAAGTTCGGCGAACGCGTCGGCCGCTTCGACGCCGTTGTCAAAGCGCTCACGCGCTTCGGTCTTCAAACAACGATCGAACCAGCCCCTGAACGCGTCTGGAATATCCAGACCCTTCATGGTCCCGGACGTCCAGAGCGGAACGCGATCCATGGACTGCAGACGCTCTCCTGACAGCAGCGTCCAGACAAGCGCGCCAGCCAGGAACACATCCTGCTGAAATGGCGTTCCGCTCGAGCTCTTGCCCACGTCCTCGGGTACCCTGAACCCGCTTGCAAGAAGTTTCGAGCGCGTTCCACCGATCGACGTTCGTTCCGGGAAATGTGCGGCACCAAACCCGGAAAGAACGACCTTGCTTCGGCGCTCGTTGATCCAAACCGAATGTCGGTCAAGGTCGCGATGAGCAACCCGAATACGGTGAAGGCTCGCTATCCGGTCGAGGAACAACCGCGCCAATTCGACACGTCGCTCGAACGTCAGATCCTGGAGAGGACCCTGGAATCTGTTGAGCCTTTCGAGATCCGGCAGGCGGTCGAAGATCTCCGAGTACCTCAGAGTGTACTCGGAATCGAAGTGGATCGACCTCAGCACGTAGTTTTCGTACAGGGCCGGGTCCTGCACACGGATGTGTCCGAGCACGGCCCGCTCGCGCTCCGCCACGGACGCCGCGCTTCTTCGACGAGGAATTCGCTCTCGACGGTAAAATCCCACAACCTAAGCAGCCCCGTATAGTTCGGATCTTCAGGTTGATGACAGGAGAATTCCTCGAAAAGGGGGTGCTTGAATTCCGAATCACCGACCGGAATGAAGCCGTAAAATCGCGTCTTCCGGGGCTCGAACAGCTTTCCATTTTGGAAGAACCCCTGGAGTAGCGCACCAAGTTGCCCTGTGCACAGCGGGTTTGAGGCTCCAAACCGTGAGTGGGTCGTGAACAGGCGTCGAAAGTCTTGCTCGCGGGAAATCTTCAGGAAGTCCGCCAGCTTTACGGTCCTGTCGAGTTCGACCTTATCCAACCCACTCGGATCGCAATCCGGATGAGTGAGGACGACGACGCTTTCCACTGGCGGCGCGGCCGGAATCTTATGCACCTCGGATCTAATGAGATCAGCGAGGATCTTCGCGTTATCGCGAATTTCATGCGCGGGCGAACGACCTAGATTATCGGCGCCTCGGTGCCAAAAGCCGCCACGGTTGTCGATCCGACCGCGGATGTGCTTCAGATCGACCAGGATGATCCGATCGGCCGCTATGATGACGGCATCAATTTCGCGGTCCTGGCCACGCCGACCGCGCTGTCGCATCACGAAATTCGCAAATCCCATCCACTGCCGCGGAAGAACGCGGCGCATCTCGGCCAAGCCTTCCATCTCCGTGGGATGCGGACCTTGAGGTAGAAAGAAGTGGATATCCATTTATGCCCTAATTCGATCTAAAGACTATGATTAGCGTTGGCGGGATATCCGCCCAAATCCTCTGGACCAAAAGCTCTCGCCGCGGAGACTCAAGCTCCAGCCGCTGCCCCTCAGGTTGCATCGCTCGGCAATAGCCCCGCTGGGGCAGGATCGCCAGCCCCCTCTATCGTACAAGCTTGAATGATTCGCTTGGCGTCATCTCCCCCTTATCGCCCTATGACCTTCCGGTGCCGACCTGGCGGCGGCCGCCAGCCCGCGACATCGAACGGCGCGAGGCTAATCTAATCTTCGCTATTAGCGCCGGCACGGCGCTTCACCTCCGACAAGGTGTTTATCCTATTGTAGGATATTATGGTGGTGATCATCGGGAGGCGGCAAATTACCAAGTGCTCGATTTTATCGAAACCAAGTTTATTTGGGAGGCGCTCTCTTGCTTCTTCCTTTTTCAGCGCGCGGAGATAGTAACTCGTTAGCCGGCGGTTATATCGCACGAACAGCGCCCGATCGACCTCAACGCTCTCCAATTTGCCGCGGCGTCACATCGATCCACGGATCGGATTGATGACCCGGACCCCGGCAAAATCTTTCTCGTTGTCCGTTACCACGACGCAGTCGTTCGAACCGGCGACGGCCGCGATGATCATATCAAGCCCGTTGCGTGGCCGGCCGGCGGCTTTCCCTTCCGCCATCAATCCCGCCCAGATGAGGCCCGCCTTCTCGTCGAACGGCAGGATGCGGCCCGCGAACAAAGCCTGGGGCCCCTCCGGACCTGAGAACCAGGCGTCGAGCGCTGCTCGTCGTTTGCCGTTCGGCTTCTCCAGGATGCCACGATGGATTTCGGCGAGGGTAAGCGAGGTGATGAACAAATGGTCGTCGCGCTGTGCCGCCATCCAAGCCAGGAGCGATTCCGATGGCTGCGGCTTGACGACATTGCTGATGATGTTGGTGTCGAGAAGATAGCGTGTCACAGGTCGACCTTGCGCCCTTCTTCACGTGGGCGCGTCACGTCGAGATCGGCGCCGACGAGTGGCGAGCGCCGCAACGCGTTCAGGATGCCACCGGGCTTGGGCGGCTCGCCAGAAACGGCCCGTTGAACCGTGCGCCGGAGATTACCAGCTTCCGGCCCTTCCTCGCTCAGCTTGCGCGCAAGTACTCTGATGAGGTCGCGGTCGGCCTCAAGGGCCTGGAGTTCGAACCGCACAATGCCACGCTTCGTCAGCCGGGATCGGTAATTTTCGATCGCCCTTCTCTGTGCACTCTTGCTCACTGATCGCCTCCATAGTATATCTGGATATATAGCCGAATCTTCGGTTCGCTGCAAGGCCGCGGCTCTTTTGGGACCCCCAGAGCCGCAGAGATGAAAAGAGGGCGGAGCTGTGTGCGACGTCGCGATCACGCAAATGGCGGTCCGGACTGTTCATCACGAAAATATTTTTTGTACGATCGACTTTGCGGCATCCTTGAGGGCGTGCCGGGAGCGAAGTTGAAGGACAAGATTGGCGCTCTGGAAGCACGAAAGGCCGAGTTGGTCGACCTGCTCGCGAACGCGGAGGACCCGCCGCCCCTCCTCCACCCGAATATGGCGGGGATCTACCGTCACCGCGTGGCCGCCCTGTATGAGAACCTGCAAAGCGAAGGCGAGAGAGCCGAAGCGGCGGAGGTTTGCCGCACGTTGGTCGATCGGGTGACACTCGTCCCCAATGGCGAACAGCTAGCGATCATATTGCGCGGGGACCTAGCCGCGATCCTGCGCTTTGCGGCAGGCAAGAAAAACCCCGACTTCCTTTCGGAGGCCGGGGCTCTAGATGGTTTGCTATCGCAAGCATCGGTGGTTGCGGGGAGGCGCAACACCCGATCCCTGCGGAATGGGAACCAGAGCGTGAATGGCACCCGTTCCGAGGTACCGTCGCTAGTTGCGCAAGAAACAGTGGTCGCGCGGGCACCCACCATCCGATTTCTGCAATTGATTGAACGGGAGATCCCGAAGCTGGCCGCGTAGGGCCCACATGGTAGAAAACAAAAAGCAAAACTAGTGTTTGCAGGCACTTCTGAGCGGCGCGCCACTCAGCACAAAATTATGAACCTTATGTGATTGAAATTGCTAATCGATTCTGAGCTTGGAGGGGCATCGTCGTTTTCTATCGAACTCCTTGTCGGGGTCCCACTGGAGTAGCTATTCGCGCCAAACTCCTGACACGTCCGATGTGATCGTTCAGTTGGCTCGGACTTCCCGACGCGAAACACCCAAACCGCCAAGCATGCCAAGCTGTTTGAAGATTAACGTTCAACCTGGCGGCCGGGCCAAGCCGAGCGAATCGCGCAGGGTCGCCCCGTCGTACTCTGTGCGGAAGAGGCCCCGACGTTGCAGCTCCGGCACGAGGCCGTGGACCAACTCCTCCAAACCGCCCAGGAGGGTACGGAACCTGCAACATGAAGCCGTCGCAGGCGCCGGCCTCGAACCACTCCTGCATCCGATCGGCGACCGAACCGGGCGTGCCGGCAAATCCGCTGGTGGTTCTCCCGGCGCCGTAGCGCTGTCCCAGTTCCGCTAGGCTCAAGCCCGAGCGTCGCGTCAGTTCGGAGACCTCGCGGTAGTGCCCTTCGACCCCGGGAACGTCGAGATTCTCGGGCAAGACCTGATCTTGGGGGAAGCGAGAGAGGTCGACGCCCAGATGATAGGATAGTGTCGAGAGACCAGACTCTGGATGCGACAATTCGTGGAGTTGGTCGTGCAGCGCCTTGGCCTCCTTCTCCGTGTCGCCAATCACCGGAACAATGCCCGGCAACACCTTGATCGTATCGGGGTCACGTTCGACCGCGACGTCCATCAGGCCCGGCGTCACGAAGATGATCTCGGCCCACCGCGCCGCGAAATCGCGGCCGCGATCCGAAGCGCCGGCCTGGATGAAGACCGGGCGCCCTTGCGGCGGCCGGCTAACATTGAGCGGGCCTTGTACGTTGAACCATTTGCCGGAATGATCGATCCGATGCACCCACGCGGGGTCAGCAAACAGCGGCGTCTGGCGATCCCGGATCAGCGCACCATCCTCCCACGAATTCCACAGCTTGGTCACGACCTCGATAAACTCGTCGGCCCGCTCATAGCGCTCTTCGCGCGAAAGCTGCTCGGTCAGGCCAAAGTTGCGCGCCTCGGCTTCCTGGAATGAGGTGACGATGTCCGGCGGCGCGGCCGCCGCTGAGATGGTCGAGCGTCGCGAGCGCCCGCGCAAGTACGTAGGGCTGGGCGTAAGTCGTCGATATGGTCGCGCCGAGACCGAGATGCTTCGTCGCACCGGCGATGATCGAGAGCACCACCAGCGGATCGAGCCGCAGCGCACCCAAGGCGCCGTAGCGAAGCTGGCTGTCCAGGCTACCGCCTAGCGTGTCCGGAATCGCGAGGATGTCCGCAATGAACAAGAGATCAAACCGCCCCTGCTCCAGCAGCCGGCCGATATTCTGGTAGTAGGCGGCGGACAGCAGGTCGCCATCCGCCTCCGGATGCCGCCATCCGGCATGGCTGCCGGAGACGGGGCCCGCGGAGACAAAGGCGGCAAGGTGCAGTTTCTTGTCAGGCATCGGGTCAGCTCACAGTCCAAGAAATCTCGACGGGGCCGCCACGCTTCAGCGTGTTGTAGATCGGGCAGTTGGCGGTGAAGCCGGCGACCAGCGTCTCAGC
>NZ_JACMYO010000320.1 GCF_020889685.1 Bradyrhizobium oropedii | reverse complement strand
GGAGAGGGTCGCTTCGCGCAGCGAAGCGGGGTGAGGGGTTTGTCTCCGCGGATGCATACCCCTCATCCGTCGCGGACTGCGTCCGCGCCACCTTCTCCCACAAGGGGAGAAGGGAAGAGAGAACCGAGTTCGCACTCCAACTTGAGTCTACACGCTACGCATTTGCCGTGACGCGGCATTGCGCCGCAAAGTGGTGACTTCGCGCTTGCCCGGCGCTGGGCGGAATGCGAGAGCTTTTCGCCTCAGGGAGAGAAATAATGAAAAAACATACAAGGCGCGAATTCGGCGCCACTGCATTGTCCGTCATCGCAGCGTCCGTGCTGCCTGCGCCGTTCGTTCGGGCCGCGGATAAGAAGTACGATCCGGGTTCGAGCGACACCGAGATCAAGCTCGGCCAGACCGTGCCGCATTCCGGTCCGGGCTCGCTCTATGGCGTGCTCGGCCGCGTCGGCGAAGCCTATTTCCAGATGCTGAACGACAAGGGCGGCATCAACGGCCGCAAGGTGAAATTCCTCACCATGGACGACGCCTACAGCGCGCCGAAATGCGTCGAGGCGACGCGTCGGCTGGTCGAGCAGGAGGAGGTGCTGGCGCTCTACGGCTCGCTCGGCACCGCGCCGCAGACCTCAGTGCACAAATACCTCAATTCCAAGGGCGTCCCTCAATTGCTGCTGAATACCGGCGCCTCGAAGTGGAACGACCCGAAGAACTTCAAATGGACCATGGCGGGTCTGCCGCTCTATCCGACCGAAGCGCGCATCCTCGCCAAGCACGTCGTCAGCGTGAAGCCCAACGCCAAGATCGGCATTCTCTACCAGAACGATGATTTCGGCCGCGACTTCCTCGGGCCGTTCAAGAAGGTGCTGGCCGATGCCGGCGGCAAGGCGCAGGTGATCATGGAGCAGACCTACGATCTCACCGATCCGACGGTCGATTCCCAGCTCATCAATCTGTCGAAGTCGGGCGCCGACGTATTTTACAACATCACTACCGGCAAGGCGACGTCGCAGTCGATCCGCAAGGTCGCCGAGCTCGGCTGGAAGCCGCTGCAGCTGTTGTCGGCGGGCTCGACCGGCCGCTCGATCCTGAGCGCCGCCGGCCTCGAGAACGCCAAGGACATCGTCGCGATCCGCTACAACAAGGAAGTCGGCGTGCCGCGCTACGAGAAGGACGCGGACGTGGTCGCGTTCGAGGAGCTGCGCAAGAAGTATTTGCCGAACATCGATCCCGATAACACCATCGCTTTCGCCGGGTATGGCCAGGCGGCGACGATGGGCGAGATCCTTCGCCGCTGCGGCGACGACCTGACCCGCGCCAACGTGCTGAAGCACGCCACCACGCTAGCCGGTTTCCACTCGCCCTATTTCCTTGACGGGATCAACTACAGCTACACGCCCGACGACTACACGCCGATGAAGACGCTCTATGTCTCGATCTTCAACGGCAAGGATTGGGACCTCTTCGGCGAGCCGATGACGGAGTAGGGGCGCGGGCGCTTCATCCCCGTCATTGCGAGCCAACGGGTCGCGCGAACGCGCGCCCGATGACAGGCTCCGCGAAGCAATCCATCTATCCTCCCGGGGGAAGATGGATTGCTTCGTCGCTTCGCTCCTCGCAATGACGTTGGCGAGGGGTAGGGGTACCCCCTTGCCACCTGCCGCCATTTCCGCCCGCCCTCGACGAAACCGCCTGAACCACTTACCTCTTGGGCGTGTCGACGCTCGATCTCTTTTCCGTCCCGCCGTCGGAAACGGCCGATCTCTTGCCGCGCCGGTTTCGCGACTGGTTCGCCTCACGCGGCTGGTCGCCGCGTGAGCATCAGCTTGCGCTGCTGGCGAAGGCGCGCGAGGAATGCTCCGCGCTGTTGATCGCGCCGACCGGCGCTGGCAAAACGCTGGCGGGATTCTTGCCGACGCTGGTGGAACTGGCGGGCGAGCCGGGTGGGATCAAGCCGCTGCGGCAGGAAGGCGCCGTTGAAGCCGATCCAAGGCCAAAGGTCGTTTCCGCCGGCCGCAGCGTTCGCCGCAGCGGCGGGCTGCACACGCTCTACATCTCGCCACTCAAGGCGCTAGCGGTCGATATCGCGCGCAATCTGGAGACGCCGGTTGCCGAGATGGGCTTGCCGATCAAGATCGAGACCCGCACCGGCGACACGCCGGTGTCGCGGCGGCAGCGGCAGCGGCGCTATCCGCCGGACATCCTGCTCACCACGCCGGAGCAACTGGCGCTGCTGCTCGCCTCCGACGACGCGCCGTTTCTGTTCTCTTCGCTGAAGCGCATCGTGCTCGACGAGCTGCATGCGCTCGTCACCTCCAAGCGCGGCGATCTGCTGTCGCTCGGGCTGGCGCGGCTCTGGACCATCGCGCCACAGGCGCGCGCTATCGGCCTCTCGGCAACGGTCGCCGAGCCGGAACAGCTCGCGCGCTTCCTGGTGCCGCAGCCGGGCGGCGAGAGCGTGTCCGCCGACGTTGTCATTGCCGGCGGCGCCGCGCCGCCGGTGGTCGAGATGCTCGACACCCGGGAGCGGCTGCCGTGGTCAGGCCACAGCGCGCGTCATGCGCTGCCCGAGGTCTATGAGCTGATCAAGCGCAACAAGACCACGCTGGTGTTCGTCAACACCCGCAGCCAGGCCGAGATGCTGTTCCAGGATCTGTGGCGCATGAACGATGACGGGCTCGCGATCGCGCTGCATCACGGCTCGCTCGACGTCGCGCAGCGCCGCAAGGTCGAGGACGCAATGGCCGCCGGCCGCCTGCGCGGCGTGGTCTGCACCTCCTCGCTCGATCTCGGGGTCGACTGGGGCGATGTCGACCTCGTCATCAATATCGGCGCGCCCAAAGGCTCGTCGCGGCTGATGCAGCGGATCGGCCGCGCCAACCATCGCTTCGACGAGGCCTCGCGCGCGGTGCTGGTGCCGGCCAACCGGTTCGAAGTGCTGGAATGCGCCGTCGCGATCGATGCCATCGCGGAGAATGCGCAGGACACCCCGCCGCTGCGCACCGGCGCGCTCGACGTGCTGGCCCAGCACGTGCTCGGCTGCGCCTGCGGCAAGCCGTTTTTGTCCGATGAGCTCTACGATGAGGTGAGGACCGCGGCACCCTATGCAGCGCTGGCGCGGACGGATTTCGACGATGTGGTCGATTTCGTTGCGACCGGCGGCTACGCGCTGAAGACCTATGAGCGTTTCGCGCGCATCAAGCAGGACAAGCAGGGCCGCTGGCGCGTCACCAATCCCAAGGTGCGGCAGAGCTATCGCCTCAACGTCGGCACCATCGTCGAGGAGACCATGCTGAAGGTGCGGCTGGTGCGCTCGCGTGCCGGTGGCCAAGGGAAAAGCGGCGGATCGACCGGTGCGATCGCCCGCGGCGGCCGGATGCTCGGCGAGATCGAGGAGGTCTTCATCGAAGGCCTGGTGCCCGGCGACACCTTCGTGTTCGGCGGCGAGGTGGTGCGTTACGAGGCGCTGGTCGAGGACCAAGTCTATGTCTCCCGCGCCAATGATAAAGATGCAAAAGTGCCGTCCTATATGGGCGGCAAGTTCCCGCTCTCGACCTATCTTGCCGAGCGTGTCCGCAAATTGCTCGACAACAGCCGGGCCTGGACGGCGCTGCCGGATCAGGTGCACGACTGGCTCACGCTACAGCGAAGATTCTCCCGCGTCCCGGCGGTGCGCGAGCTCCTGGTCGAGACCTTTCCGCGCGGCGGCAGCCATTACCTGGTCTGCTATCCCTTCGAGGGGCGGCTCGCGCACCAGACGCTCGGCATGCTGTTGACGCGCCGGCTGGAGCGCGCCCGCGCCCGTCCGCTCGGTTTCGTCGCCAATGAATACGCGCTCGCGGTCTGGGGCGTCGGCGATCTCTCCTTCATGATCCGGCACGGCAAGCTCGATCTCAACGCGCTGTTCGATCCCGACATGCTCGGCGACGACCTCGAGGCATGGCTTGCGGAGTCCGCGCTGATGAAGCGCACCTTCCGCAACTGCGCCATCATCTCCGGCCTGATCGCGCGCCGCTTCACCGACGAGGAGAAGTCGCGCCGCCAGGTGCTGTTCTCGACCGACCTGATCTACGACGTGCTGCGCAAGCACCAGGCCGACCACGTGCTGCTGCGCGCCGCGCGCGGCGATGCCGCCACGGGATTGCTCGATCTCCGCCGCCTCAGCGACATGCTTTCGCGCATCCACGGCCGAATCACTCACAAGGACCTCGACCACGTTTCTCCGCTTGCCGTCCCCGCGCTGCTGGAAATCGGCCGCGAGTCAGTTTATGGCGAAGCATCCGACGAGCTTCTGGCCGAGGCGGCCGAGGAACTCGTGCGGGAGGCTATGACCTAACGCTGGAGCGTTTTCGAGCGAAGTGGATACCGGTTCGCGTGAAGAAAACGCGACCAGAAAAGAATATGATCCGATTCGATCGGATCATAACTCTGGGGAACAGGACGTGACGGCAAGCGCGCCAGCTTTGCGAGACGGTGACGACATGCGCGTTTCGAGGGTCACGGTGGCGGATGTCGGCTTCGTGGCGGATTTCTCCGGCGCGCTGTTCTGGGAACAGCAGCGCCTGCTCGTGGTGTCCGACCTGCATCTGGAAAAGGGTTCGAGCTTCGCCAGCCGCGGCGTGCTGCTGCCGCCCTACGACACGGTGGCGACGTTGAGCCGGCTCGCCGCCGTCATCGCGCGGCACGATCCGCGACAGGTGATTGCGCTCGGCGACAGCTTTCACGATCGCGATGCGCATGCGCGCCTGTCGGATGGGGATCGCGAGGCGCTCGCGGCGCTGCAGGTGCGGCGCAACTGGATCTGGATCGCCGGCAACCATGATCCGGCGCTGCCGTCCAGTCTCGGCGGCGTGGTCGCCACTGAAGTTGCGATCGGCCCGATCGTGTTCCGCCATGAGCCGACCGGAGCTGCCGGCGAGATCGCCGGGCATCTTCATCCCAAGGCGCGGGTGCCGACCCGCGGCCGCTCGATCGAACGGCGCTGTTTCGCCAGTGACGGCGAGCGCGCGGTGATGCCGGCCTTCGGCGCCTACACCGGCGGCTTGAGCATCCGCGATCGGGCGTTTGCCAAGATATTCGGGTCGCCGGGCTTCATGGCCCATGTGCTCGGCGACAATCGCGTCCACGCGTTTGTGGCGTCGCGGTGCTATTGACGGTCGACTCGCTGCAACCAACATTCCTGTGCCGTGCCAAACACTCGGTGTCGT
>NZ_JACMYO010000319.1 GCF_020889685.1 Bradyrhizobium oropedii | reverse complement strand
CCTGGGACTGCCAGCTGACAGCACTGTGCCGAAGCAAAGACCGTTTGCGGCGGTGCTGGGCTGCTCCGACGCGCGCGTGCCCGTTGAACTCATTTTCAACGAAGGCCCCAATGATCTCTTCGTGGTCCGCGTCGCGGGCAACGGCCTCGGAATTGAGGTGCTTGGAAGCCTCAAATACGCCGTCGAGAACCTTGGCGGCAGCCTCAAACTCATCGTCGTACTCGGCCACAGCGGATGCGGCGCACTCACGACGGCCGTCGACGTGTTCCTGAATCCGCGTGAATACTTGCCGCTTGCGACAAAGCGTTCGCTTCGCAGCATTCTCGACGGTGCGCTGGTCGTGGTCCAGACTTCCGAAAGAAAGCTGGTCGCCGCCTTCGGGCCGGCGGTGGTGCAGCGCCCTGGATATCGAAAGGCCTTGATCGAGACCTCGATTGTCACCAACGCCGCGCTGGCGGCTTACTCAATACAAGAAGAATTGAGGACCAACGCCTACACCGGAATCGAAGCGGCTTACGGCGTCTACCTTCTGGAGAGCCGCGCGATATGGGCTCCCCGCTCCGGCGATATCGACGGATTTGGGTTGGCGATGGCACCTCGGGATCTTGCGGCGTTCGTGGATCTCGGCGACGCCATCGTGCAATCGCGGCGCATTGAATCGCTTTTGAACGCGAAGCAATGACCGCAGACGTCTTCCCGGTCCGGGCTGCCGACGAGGCGGCATGGTCCAGTCGGATTGTTGGAACTTGGTCCTATGGGTAGAGCCGCATTGCTGTACGGTCATACGCCTTGAGACAAGATCTCGGCGCAACGCCGCTTGCCCGCACACACCAGCGTCTACCGCACAGGCTTGTGTGCCGAGCCTTCGAGAGCTTGGGAATAGATTCGTCGGTTTGGCCCTCTCCTCTGCGCAGGATGCCTGAACTCCGGAGAACTCAGTGAGTGCAATTGAACAAGGTCGCATTCGGACCGGCGACAAGCGCCTGACGAATACGACCGCCGAAAAGCTCCGCTGGCTGATCCCGGCGGCGGGAGCGATGGCTTATCCGTTCCTGCTCGATACATTTCATCTCGCCGTTTCTCCAACGAGCGGACAGATATCGACCGTGCGGCTGGTGCTCGCGGCGCTCTGTCTGTTCGCCGCGACGGCCGCGCCGTTGTTGGGCCTTGCCTGCGCCTGGTGGCTCACCAAGGCAGCACCGTCGTCCTTCGAACTGCGCGTGCGACGGCTCGCTTATGTCACCATCGCCGCGCCGCCATTGTTCGTGCTGACCGGCGTCGGTCTCGGACTGCTGCACATCCATGTCAGCGACGAGCTCGTATGGGTCGCGGGTTGGCTCGCCGCTTGTCTCTACGTGCTGCTCGGCAGCGAGCAGGAACGGCCGGCGAAATCAACCGCGATTGCACCATCCATCGCCAGATGGCGCGTCGTGCACGGGGTGGCCGCGGCCGTGATTCTGCTCTACGTCGCGTTTCACCTCACCAATCATCTGCTGGGCCTGTTTGGGCCCGAAGTCCATGCCGCCGTAATGAAGGTGGGCCGCACGGTCTATCGATCGTCCGTGATCGAGCCCATCCTCGTTGCCTTGATGCTGTTTCAGGTCGCCGTCGGCGTGCGGCTCGCCTGGCGTTGGAGTGCGTTGCCGGCAGATGCATTCCGTATGTTTCAGATCGGCTCCGGCGTCTACCTCGCGGCATTCATCATCACCCATCTGAATTCCGCATTCGTTTCGGCGCGCGCCGTGCACCACATCGACACCAATTGGGCCTGGGCGTCCGGCGCGCCGACCGGCCTGATCCACGATGCCTGGAGCATTCGCCTGGTGCCGCACTACGCGCTCGGCGTCTTCTTCGTCCTCGCCCATCTGGCTTCAGGATTGCGCGGCGTCCTGATCGCGCACGGCGTGGCGACGGCGGTCGCCAACCGGATCTGGGCAACCGGGCTCGCCGCCGCCGGACTGATCGCGCTTGCGATCATGAGCGGACTGTGCGGCGCGCGGATCTAGGCGGCGCAGATCTCTCGATAGGCGGCCAATTGAAGTGCGACGACGCGCCGCGCGGAATGGCATTTCTCGAACCACCGACGCGCCGCATTGCCGCGGCCATTGTCGTCCAGCGGATCGGCGAGAATCTCGGAAATACGGGCAGCGCAGGACTCGATGCTGTCGGCGACCAGGCAGGGCGGCGCCGCTCCGAAGAACTCCGCTGACTGGGTTTCGTCAAGATTGGTTATGACGCGGCGTCCGAGCGCCATTGCCTCAAAGGTAACTCCGCCCATCGCCGGTATCCTGAACTGATCGACGACGACCTCGCTCGAGCAGTAAAGCTGTCGAAGCTCCGCCTTGTTCAACGACGGTATCCACGAAACCATATCTTCGATTCGAAGCTCCTGAATGAGTTCCTTGCTTCGGTGAACGTCGACGCCCCATTCGACCAGGATGATACGAAAATCGCGATCGGTCTGCGCAACCTGCGCTGCCGCCCTCAGAAAAAGATCATTGCCCTTCTGCATTGAAACGGGTGCTGCGTGCCAGTGATGGCGCGTCGGGCTAAAGAATGTGGTGACGTTGGAGTCCCGCTTCGGGATCCTGTGTTCTGCCCAAAAGTTTGAGATTTTTTCATCGTCGAAGGCATGCGGAAGGTAAACGGTGCGCTCCCTCTTCAATTCCAACCGTTTCACCGACGGCAGCACATCCGAGTTGGTCACGAACGAGAAGGCTGCGTTCTTGTACGCCGCCGAACACAGAATGCCGTTGTAGCTTTTCTCAAAAGGCATTTCCCGCAACGTGCCGTGTTCGTAACACGCGTAATTCTTGAATCCGTTGATGAACGGAATGAACCCGTCGATCGAATAGCCCTGAATGACGTCATATTGCTCCAACACGTCAGCGAATTCATTGGCAATGGCGGATGCGAAGGCATCGACAGAGACCAGAGCTTCTGCCGGATAGTCCGCAAACTGTCGCAACAGGTCACCAAGAAGCGCCGCACGTTGCGAAGCGCGTCGATCCTCTCCCTTGCCGTATTTTTCGAAGTAGCGAAACTCCGGGCGGTCGGCGATGTCCGGGTGGGTCACCACGGGAGCGCCCGACGAACCGACGTCGGACGAAATGGCGTCAGACGAAACGACGTCAGATGAAACAACGTCAGCGGCCGCGCTTTCGCTTGCAGCCGGCTCCTCATCCGGGATCGTGAAGGCATCAGCAGGAAACTCGAATCCAAAACGCGGCAAGCCGCGGCTGCGTCTCTGACTTCGCCAAATCGCGACCACCAAACTCGGTCCGGCGACAATTCCGGTTTCCGCCTCACGCCGCAAATGAGCAAAGACAAATTTCGTTAGAAGGGAGCGATACATTGATACGAGGCGGCGTGGTCTTCCATTGCTTTCGCCTGCAGCCGGCGTCACGGCGACACGGCCTGGGATCGTGAAGACATCAGCTGGAAACTCGAATCCAAACCGCGGCAAGCCGCGGCTGCGTCTCTGGCTTCGCCAAATCGCGACCGCCATGCTCGACCCGGCCACAACTCCAGTTTCCGCCTCACGCCGCAAATCAGCAAATACAAATTTGGTTAGAAGGGAGCGATAGATCGATATGAGGCGCCTTGGTCTTCCATTGCTTTCGCTTGCAGCCTGCGTCGCGGCGTCAAGATTCGGCATCGTGAAGACATCGGCAGGAAACTCGAACCCAAAACGGGGCAAGCCGCGACTGCGTCTCTGACCTCGCCAAATCGCGACGGGCAAACTCGACCCGGCGACCGATCCGCTTTCCGCCTCACGCCGCAAATGAACGAATACGTTTTTTGTCAGGAAGGAGCGATAGATTAAGATGAACCGGCCTGGTCCTTCGGGATTGGCGAGAGATCGGCCTTGCTCGGTCTGCGGATCGTGCGGGGCCGCCTTCAATGAGGTCGGCGCAATGGGGGAGAGTGCGGCCTCTACGGTCGTCCCCGGCGGGACGATAGCCGACTGATCGAGCGGCTGCGAAATTCTGGATGACTTGCTTAGCTGGAAATCCAGAAACTCGTGCGCAATCGAGATCGTGTCTGCCAGATGCTCCGGCATCGGTGGACGGACTCGGCCCTCTGCGGAAGCGACGCCATCAAGGATCTCCCAGTATCTTGCCTGCAGCAGCGTCCAGAAAAATGCTGCGGCTCCGCTGTCGCCGACGTTCTTCGCACGGAGATAAGAGAGGCATTCGAGAACGGAGCCTTGCACGAACCAGTCCGGTCGCCGCCAACCGCCCAACCCGGTGGCCCACCAATCCGGGAACATGTTGTCGACCTTGCCGTCGAAGCTTGCGGCCTCCCATTCCGGGCAACCCATGACGTGATAGTAGTTATAGCAAATGACGTCCGCTTCGATTCCAAAGCGACGCTGAATCAAGGCATTGTTGTAGGCGTTGTTCGCGATGTTGCCGATATGCAGCACGCGCAGCGGGCGGCCGTGGGCGCGCTGGAATTCCTTCAGGAAAGCAAACTGTCGTTGCAGCTCGCCGTCATGATCCTTGTGTCGCAACGCAATCCCTCGCAATCGTATTTCAGTAACTAGCCTTCCGCGCGAGAGCGCACAACCAGCGAACACTCGCAGCGGTAATTCCGCTCTAAGTTGTGTCCTATTCTCACCAGTGATTGGCTCGGACTGCGCTGACCCGAGGTTCATGTGACCGTAATCGTGCACATCCACGACGCCTGGAGCGTTCGCCCCGGCCGCATCATGCACTCGGCGACGTCTTCGTCCTCGTTCATCTCGCGGGATTGCGCGGCGTCCTGGTCGCGATTGCGATCATGAGCGGATTGTGCTGCGCACGAATCCAGGCTCCGCCCGAGTTGCAGGAGCAGCCGGCCGGATCAGCACTGAGGATGTTTTGAGTGGTGGTGCCGCAAACAGGACTCGAACCTGTGACCCCGTCATTACGAATGACGTGCTCTACCAACTGAGCTATTGCGGCGGACCAGACGCAGCGTTCCACGGTTGCCTGAAAACACGTGCCACCTGATATCGGGCAGCGGCCGCCTTGGCAAGGAAAACGCGGATATCGAACCACACAGCTGACATCTAACCGCGAATTAGCTTCCCAAACGTGACAAAAATCCGCGCCAACCGCCCACCTGGACCTTGGGCGGGCCGATTTGTTCCGCAAATTCGTCCACCGCACCATCCTCGTCGACCCCGGGGTCGTCAGGGGCCCGGACGATCGGGATCACCGCCGGGAT
>NZ_JACMYO010000318.1 GCF_020889685.1 Bradyrhizobium oropedii | reverse complement strand
GTGGTCGGGTCCCAGACCGGATCGTCCGGCGACAGTCCCACGAACCAGCGGTACAAAAGATTGGTAAGCGGCAAGCTGAGGCCGTCAGGCTGCGTGGTTCCATGGCATAAGCGCGTCGATTTCGCTGCTCGGCCAGCCATTGGCGATACGCTGAAGTGTGAGGGCGAGCCAGGCGAACGGATCGACGGTGTTCATTTTCGCCGTCTGCAGCAGCGTTGCGATGGTCGCCCAGGTTCGTCCGCCGCCGTCCGAGCCGGGGCCATAGTGCCGGGTTTCTGACATTCGAAGCCGTGATCGCCTATCCGTACCACCCGCTGTTCGGCCGGACGGTCCTGGTGACCGGCGACCATGAGCACGACGGTGTTCATTATTTCCTGATTCGGCAACCGCAGGGCGGCTCCTTCCAGGTGCCGGGCTGGATGTTCGATCCGGCGGCATGTTCGATGGAGATTGTAACGGTTCCGCGCCTTCCTGTCAGCCAACTCATTCAACTGCGTAGTCTGGTTGATCATCTCGTAGCCTGTCGTCCGGAGGAAGAAAGCCCCGGAGGATTCGACAATGAGAAAGCAGTGTCGTGCGCAAATGGATCTGTTCCTTCCCCTAACCCGGCCCGGCGATATGAGTGGCGCCGAACGCCAGAAGGCGGTGGCGCTTCTGCGAGTATTGCTGACGGAAGCGGCGGCGAAGCCGGCCAACGAGCCTCAGGCCAACGGCAAAAAGGGAGCAGGCGATGAGTAGGATCACGCCCGCGCACCTGGCCCGTGCCGCTTTCGTGTACATCCGACAATCCACGGCGTATCAGGTCGTCAACAATCTCGAGAGCCAACGACGCCAGTATGGCTTGGTCGAACGCGCGCGGCAGCTTGGATGGGAAGACGTCCAGCTTGTCGATGATGATCTCGGCCGGTCCGGTGGCGGAACGGTCCGACCGGGCTTCGATAAGCTACTGTCCGCGATTTGCGAAGAACGGGTTGGCGCCGTGGTATCGCTCGAGGCATCACGCCTTGCCGGGAACGGCAGAGATTGGCACACTTTGCTGGAGTTCTGTGGCCTGGTCGGCACGCTGATTGTCGACGAGGAAGCTATCTACGACCACACAGCATGATGCCCCTATTCGGGAGCCATCTGATCAGTTGGAGCAGATTACCGTAACCGACCCGACCCATCCACTATACGGGCGGCGCTTTGATTTGGTATCGGCCGGAAGCTCGTTCCGACCCGGCGGCTGCGTTCTCGTTTATTATCGCGACGGCAATTTGCTGAGAATTCGAGCTGCAGCAACCAACCTCTATGGCGAGCGGCTGTCTGTCCCGTCAAGCAAGCTTTCGCTCGAAAGCATTCGAGACTTGCTCCGGCTTTCAAGAGACGTGGTGCCGAGGAGCTTGGCGAATCAGCCGACAAATGATTCTTTAGGGCACGGCTCCGAATCAAAATTGGCAAGCTCGCGTGGTTCGCTGGGAGGAGAGCCATGAGGTCGGATCTCGTGACGGGGAGCCACCTGTGTCGCAGAGCCGTAATTTACATTCGGCAGTCCACGCCTCATCAGGTGATGACCAACCAGGAAAGCCTGCGGCTGCAGTATGCACTGCGACAGCGAGCCAACGATTTCGGTTGGGATGATACCAATATTGATGTCGTTGATGCCGACCTTGGGTTGAGTGGATCGACAGCAGCCCATCGCGAGGGCTTCAAGGACGTTATCGCCCGCGTCACGTTGGGTGAAATCGGAATCATTCTCTCCTACGAGGTGACGCGTCTCGCGCGCAACTGCTCTGACTGGTACCCGCTACTCGATCTGTGCGGCTACCGGCAATGCCTCATTGCCGATCGCGACGGCGTCTACGATCCTGGCTCAACCAATGGGCGCCTGTTACTCGGCTTAAAGGGCACAATCTCCGAAGTGGAGTTGCACACACTGCGCGGCCGTCTGACGGCGGGGCTGCGCGCCAAGGCCGAGCGCGGCGAGTTGACGTTACTGTTACCGGCGGGTTTGGAACGTGACACCAATGGCGTGGTATCGAAGGATCCGAGCAGGGAGGTGCAGCAGCGGATATCACTGGTTTTCACGACATTTCTGGAGGGAGGCTCCGTAGGCAAGGTAATCCGGTCATTCCGAGATCGTGCGCTCTCCATACCGCGGCGGGACCGGTTCGGCGATATTGCGTGGCGGACACCATCAGCCAGCATGATTTCCGGAATTTTGAGGAATCCGGCCTATGCTGGCGCTTTCGTCTATGGCCGTACCAAGTCCTGCCGCACGTCCTATGCAAGTGGTAAACTGAAGACGGCTCGCTGCCCAATGGCAGAGTGGAAGGTAGTAGTAAAGGACCGCTATCCTGCATACATCGATTGGGATGGCTTTGAGCGGATCCAGGCCATGTTGCGCGATAACCATGCCGAATACCAACGCAATCAAACGCGTGGCGTGCCCCGAGAGGGCGCCGCTATCTTGCAGGGCATCACCTGGTGCGGCCGGTGCGGCCACAAGATGTCGATACAATACAAAGGCGGGTCTCGCTACGTCTGCAATTCCCTGTTGAACCACCAAGGCAAGACGCTATGCCAGCATCTTCCCGCCGATCCAATCGACGCACAGGTGGTGGCTGCATTCTTTGCAGCGATCGCTCCCGCTGAGGTGGAGTCCTGGAGACGTGCGCTCAATGCGCGGCAGCAGACTGACGAAGCGCTTGATCGCGCCGAAGAGCAGAGCAGGTTGAGCGACTGCGCTATCAGGCACTCCTGGCCGAACGACAATATAATCGGGTCGATCCTGACAATCGCCTCATCGCCGCTGAGCTGGAGCGGCGATGGGAAAGAGCGCTACGCGAACTCCGGCAGGCTGAAGAGGCGCTGACCACCCGCCGAGCCACGAAGAGTAAATCAGCCATGTTGACCCCAGAGGAGCAGAATGAGTTTCTTGCGCTTGGTCCGCACTTGCCTGAGCTCTGGCAGCGGCCTGATGTGAGCCGGGCAGATAAGAAGCAGTTATTACGAACGCTGATTGACAAGGTTGTTCTCCACCGCATCACGCGCGATCGAATCGCGATCCGGATCGTCTGGTGTGGTGGCGAGATATCCGAATTGGAAGTCCAGCCGAGGGTCCATGCGCTGCATGCTCTAACTCGAGGGACTGAGATGCAAGCACGGATCCTTGAGCTGGCCCGCCAGGGTTTCGATGATGCCGAAATCGCCAATACCTTGACCCAGGAGGGGCACCGCTCACCGCGCCGAAATTATGTTCCAGTACGAACCGTTCAGATCGTGCGGCAGCGCCATCGCGTGCTGCAGGACGGCGTCGCAACGCGTGCTCGTCACGTTGCTGGCTGGCTGCCGGTGACCGCAATGGCAAAGCGTTTGGGAGTTTCGAGTTCTTGGATCAAGCGACGTATCCGCAGCGGCACCATTAATATCCAGCGCGATCCTTGGGACAAGCGATTCCTCTTTCCTGATACGGAAGCCAGCATTGTTGCGTTGCAGGAGCTTAAGACAGGAGCTCGAGATCACCTCGTTTTCGACCCGAGAGCAAACAAATGAAGGTATCAACATGATCGATCGTACGATCCACGCTCACCCAATGATCGGCTGTTGCTTGGCATGAAGGGCACCATGAGTGAGATGGAGTTGTCGATCTTCCGACAGCGGTCCGTCGAGGCCATGCGCCAAAAGGCACGGCGGGGCGAACTTCATTTGACGGTCGCCGTTGGCTACGTGAAGACGGATGACAGCCGTATCGAGAAGGATCCTGATCGGCGCGTCCAGGATGGCATTTTGCTCGTCTTCCGCAAATTCGCCGAGCTCCAATCAATCCGGCAGGTGCTGCTTTGGTTCAGGCAGGAGAACGTCCTCGTTCCAGCGATTGTGCAAGGTCGCGGTAAACGCCCAGTCGAATGGAAGGCACCCGTCTATCACACCCTGCACCACATGCTGACGAACCCGGTGTACGCTGGCTCTTACGCCTATGGTCGGCGCGGGACACGGGTGACGATCAAGGACGGGCGCAAGCGGATCATGCGCGACACGCTCCGGCGCAATTGGAAGGATTGGGACGTTTTGATCCACGACCATCACGAGGGCTATCTCGCCTGGGCGGAGTTCGAGAGGAATCAGCACCTGATTGCCGACAACGCCAATGGAAAGAGCTATATGGGTCGCGGTTCGATAAGGCGCGGCGATGCTCTGCTGCCGGGTTTATTCCGTTGCGCGCGCTGTGGCCGACGCCTGCACATCCAGTACACTGGAAAGGGCGGGAACACACAGCGATATGCCTGCCGGGGGGCCTTCGGCACCAAAGCGGCCGACAACTGTATCGGCTTTGGCGGCATGCGGGTCGATCGCGTCGTCGCCCAGGAGGTGCTCGATCGACTGCAGCCTCTTGGGATTGAAGCAGCGCTGGCCGCGATGGAAGCCCAGAGCGTGCATCATTGCGACAAGCGCCAACACATCGAGAACGCAATCCAGCACGCTCAATACGAAGCCGCTCGGGCACGGCGACAGTACGACGCCGTCGATCCCGATAACCGGCTGGTTGCCAGTGAGTTGGAGCGGCGCTGGAACGAGAAGCTGGTTCAACTGCGCGACCTGGAGGTCCAGCTCGAGACCCTCAAACAGACGCAATATGCTCCAGCGCTTTCCGCCGCGGATCGCGCGAGGCTGATGAGTCTCGGCAAGGATTTGACCAAGGCGTGGAACAGTCCCGGGGCGTCCATCGAGACACGCAAGAAGATCATCAGGCTGTTTGTCAAAGAGATCATCGTCGATGTCGTGGGCAATACATTGGCGCTCATCATTCACTGGCAAGGCGGCGATCACACCCAGTTGACGGTCAAAAAGAACAAGATCGGACAGACCCGCTGGACGGTCGAAGCCGATGTCCTCGATCTCATTCGCGTATTGGCGAGGCAATTATCGGACACGGCAATCGCTGCGATCCTCAATAGGTCTGGCAAGCCGACTGCACATGGTGCGAGTTGGACACGATCCCACGTCTGCAGTCTCCGGAACACCAACGGCATTCCTGTCTACCGCGAAGGTGAACGAGCCGAGCGCGCCGAAGTGACGTTGGATGAAGCTACCGACATTCTGAAGGTGAGCCGCACGACGGCCTATCGGATGGTCAGCAGTGGCACCCTTCCGGCCCGGCAGCTGTGCGCCGGGGCGCCCTGGATTATCCGGCTCGCCGACCTGCAGCGAGAAGCTGTGTGCCGCGAAGCCGATGCCAGACGATCGCGTCGTCCGATATCTCGAGATCCGCAGCAAAATCTTCTTCCTTTATAAGGGCATCACCAGATGAGCAGTATGACGCGCCAACGTCGCTGCCG
>NZ_JACMYO010000317.1 GCF_020889685.1 Bradyrhizobium oropedii | reverse complement strand
CTAGCTTCTGGCGGCCAGATCCGCGATCGCCTTCATCACGGCATTGCGGATGCCGGGATCGTAGAGGATGTGGCCCGCGCCATCGATGATGCGGACCTCGCTGCCCGGCCAGCGCGCGGCGAGCGCGTGCGACGTCGCGGGCGGACACAGCAGATCGTAGCGGCCCTGCACCAGGATGCCGGGAATGCCGGCGAGCTTGCCGGCCTCCTTCATCAACTGGTTCGGCCGCATGAAGCAGCCATTGGCGAAGTAGTGCGCCTCCATGAACGGTGTTGAGGGCAGGGCGCCCGAGGCCTTGAGATCGAGCCGCGTCTGCTTCGGCGTGTGCTCCGACAGCACGCGTTCGGTGTCGTGCCAGGCGCGCGCGGCCGGCGCGTGCACGGCCACATCAGAATCGAGGATGCGGCGGTAATAGGCGGCGAGCGGCGCCGCGCGCTCGTTCTCGGGCAGGAAGTTGAGGAAGTCATCGGAGAGACCGGGATAGAAGCGCGGCAGAGCGCGCGTGAAAACGTCCTCCAGCTCTTCGCTGGTGCCGAGGAACGTCGCGCGCAGCACGAGGCCACTGACCCGCTCGGGATGGGCCTGCGCATAGGCCAGCGCCAGCGTCGCGCCCCAGGAGCCGCCGACCACCATCCAGCGCGCAAAGCCGAAGCGCTCGCGGATCTTCTCCATGTCCGCGATCAGATGCTGCGTCGTGTTGTGGTCGCGGCTGCCCTTCGGCCGGCTGCGGCCGCAACCGCGCTGGTCGAACAGCACGGCGTGGAAGCGCTCGGGATCGAACAGCCGGCGATGATCCGGCTGGCAGCCGCTGCCCGGGCCGCCATGCAGATAGACCGCGGGGATGCCGCCCTCGCGCCCGACGCTCTCGACATGCAGATTGTGGCCGTCGCCGACATCGAGCCATTCCGACGTCAGCGGCGCAAACGGATCGGATCGCCTGGCAGCCTTGCCGGCGTCGGCGTCAGGCGCCATTGGGGTTGTCCTGGTGTTCGTCCGTCTCCAGCGTGCCGCCGGCGAAGTTGCGGTAGAGGAAGCGGTTCTGCGTGCCGGCAGATTCCCGCTCGGCCTGCTTGAAGATTTCCTCGTGCCGCGGCGACAGCGCGCAGGCCGGATCGGTGTTGCCGGCATCGCCGGTCAACGCAAAGGCCTGGCAGCGGCAGCCGCCGTAATCGACCTCGCGGAATTCACAGGACTTGCACGGCTCCGGCATCCAGCCGGTGCCGCGATAGCGGTTGAAGGCTTCCGAGTTCTGCCAGATCCAGGCGATCGAATGGTTCGAGCGCACCGACTCGAATTCGAGCCCGGTGATGCTTTCGGCGGCATGGCAGGGCAGCACCTTGCCGGCCGGCGAGATGTTGAAGAACTGGCGGCCCCAGCCGCCCATGCATTTCTTCGGCCGCAGCGCGTAGTAGTCCGGCACGACATAGTCGATCGCGAGCGTGCCCTTCAGGCGTACCTGGGCCTCCTCGACGATCCGGCTGGTTTCCTCGATCTGCTCGATGGTAGGCATCAGCGCGGCACGGTTCTTCAGCGCCCAGCCGTAATACTGCACATTGGCGACTTCGAGCCGGTCGGCGTCGAGATCGACCGCCATCTGGATGATATCGGGCAACTGATGCAGGTTCTGCCGGTGCATCACGGCATTCACCGTGAGCGGCATGTCGAGCTCGCGGGTCCATTTCGCGACTTCGAGCTTCTTTTTGTGCGCGTCCTTCAGCCCTGCGACACGATCAGCGACGCTGGGCTCGTTGCCCTGGAAGCTGATCTGCACATGGCTGAGGCCGGCATCGGCCAGCGCCGAGAGCTTGTCTTTCGTCAGCAGCACCGCCGAGGTGATCAGGTTGGAATAGAGCCCGACATCGGTCGCGTGCTGCACCAGCTCGACGATGTCCTTGCGCGCGGTCGGCTCGCCGCCGGAGAAATGGATCTGCAGCACGCCGAGCTCGGCGAGTTCGCTCAGCACCTTCTTCCATTCGTCGGTGCTGAGCTCGGTCGAGCCGCGGTCGAGCTCGACCGGGTTGGAGCAATACGGGCATTGCAGCGGACAGCGGTGGGTGATCTCGAGGAGCACCGCGAGCGGGATGCCGTGGGTCTCGGCCGCCGAGCGGTGGCTCTCCAACACGGCGAGCCCGTCGCTTGGGGCTGCGTTCGGGCCCGGCGTCGTTGTTTTGTTGTCGGCGAGCGTGTCACTCATGCTGTGCTCTCGCGCGCTTCGGTGAGAAAGCCCTTGTCGGCCAGGTCCTGCAGCATCGCCACCACGTCGGTCGCGATCGCCTCCCGTGGCGCGGCGTATTTTTCCGCGAGCTGGTCCACCATCTCGGCGACGCTGCGTACGCCGTCGCAAAGCTGCAGCACCTCGACCGCGATTTCATCCGGCGCCAGCACGCGCTCCGGCGCCAGGATCACCCAGACCTGCCGCGTCTCGTCGAATTTCAGCTTGGTGTGGCGCGGCAGTTTCGGCCGGCTGGTCTCGCTGACGCTGATGTTGCGGCTGGCCATGACCTTGTTTCCTAGCTCGTCTTCGGCACGAAGGCGCCGGGCGGAATCTGGCCGTCGACATACGCGTGATACAGCGCGTCGAGCTGCACCCACAGCACGTTGGTCTTGAAGATCAGCGCGTTGCAGACCGCCTCGCGCTCGGCGGGCGTCCTGGCATGCTGCTTGACGTAGTCCAGCGCAAAGCCGGCGTCGCGCGGCGCCTGGGTCAAGCGGCGGCTGAAATAGCTCATGATGTCGGGATTGACGAAGTCGTAATGCTTCAACATCCCCGAGATGCGCTCCTCGTGCAGGTTCGGCGCGAACAATTCGGTGAGCGAGGAGGCGATCGCCTCCAGCGGCGTGCGGTCGCGGCAGAAATGCACATAGGCCTCCACGGCGAAGCGCGTCGCCGGCAGAATGCCTTCGGTGGATTCCACGTAAGCCGTGTCGAGGCCGAGGCCTTCGGTCAGCTTCAGCCAGCGCTCGATGCCGCCTTCATTGCCGAGGTCGCCATCGTGATCCTCGATGCGGTGGCGCCATTCGATCCTTGTGTTGCGGTCGCGGAAGCGCGAGATCACCATCGCGTCCTTCAGCGGGATCGTGCTCTGGTAGTAATAGCGGTTCAGCGCCCAGGCCTGGACCTGGCCCTTGTTGAGCTTGCCGCCGTGCAGCAGGCGGTGGAACGGGTGCAGGCTGTGATAGCGCGTCGCGCCGATCGTGCGCAGCGTCGCTTCCATCGCCTCGGCACTGTCGAGCATGATGCCCTTGCCGATCGAGAGTGCGGTCATTCCGTTTGTAGGCACGACATTCACAGCACGATCTCCGTTCCGTCGGAGGGAATCTGCCAGCCCGCCTGTTCGGCCGCCTTGCGTTCGGCCGAGGTCCCAAGCAGCGCCGGGTTGGAGTTGTTGATATGCAAAAACACTTTTCGTCCGATGTCGAGCCCGGCGAGGCTCGCGATCGCGCCCTGATCGCCCGACATCGCGATATGTCCCATGCCCTGGCCGGTCTTGTTGCCAAGCCCCGCCGCGATCAGTTCGTCGTCGCGCCACACCGTGCCGTCGAAGAACACCAGCGGCGCGCCCTTGAGCCGTGATTTCAGGTCGTCGGTCACCCGCGCGCAGGCGGCCAAGAAGTAGAAGTATTTGCCGCTGCGCTTGTCCGCAATACGCAGACCGAGCGTATCGCCGACGCCGTCGGCGCCCGCCGGGTGCGTCTTGCCCTCCAGATACCAGGCGCCCTTGCCGGGAACCTCGAACGGCAGCACTTCGAGCCCGGACGGCAAGCCATCGGGCAGGGCTGGTTCGAAGGGCTGGTCGACTGCGATCGGCAGGCGGGCCACGTTCTTTTCGCTCAGCACGTTGAAGATGCTGTTCGAGCGCAGGATCGCCAGCACCCGCTCATGCGCGTAGATATTGAACGGCGAGCCCTCGCGCATCGACAGCAGCCCGGTGACCGCATCGATCTCACTATTGGTGAGGATGACGCCGGCGATCGGGCTGTGGCGCAAGGCGCCGGGCTTCGGGTGCAGCTGCGGCGTGGCAGTTACTTGCTGGCGCAGATCGGGGGACGCGTTGACCAGGAACCAGTGCGCGCCATCACCGCTGACGGCGATCGAGGCTTGCGTGCTCTGCAATTCGGGATGGTCGCTTCGCGCCGTCCTGCACACGGCACATCCGCAGTTCCACTGCGGAACGCCGCCACCAGCTGCGGCACCCAGGACGACGACACGAAGCATGATCCGTCCCCTGGAGCAGTTTAACCCGGACCCAAAAACGCTACGAGGTGGACCCCGGGTTTGAAACACACTCCCTTGCTCGGGAGCGCGTCACGCCGGACGTCCACCTGCGCTAAAACGCTAAACGTGTAGTGAGCGCTGCCGCTTACTTGCGGGTGGCGCACATATACATGTTGATTTCCATGCCGACCGACACTTCCACGATCTTCGGTGCTTTCCAGGCCATTTGGCTCTCCTTGTTGCAACCGGACGAACTTTCCGCCCTGCAAAGTAAACTACTGTGCTTGGAAAAGTTCGCCACTTAAATTTTTCGCCAGGTGTCCCTGGGAATGCCATGCTGCACTGCGGAAGACGAATCCGGGCCACTCACAAATTTGTGCGCGCATTTCCCGTCAAAACCCGGTGGCGTCAGACCTTTTTCCTGTTGTTCGCCACACAGTGAATGGTGATCTTGGATTAAGAGACAGGGGCCCCGCGGTCCTCCGAAGGTCCTGATGACGAATCTGTGCTCCCGCGCGCCGGGAGCGACTAACCGAGCCGAGTTCTGCCGATGCCACGCTATTTCTTCAATACCCGTATCGGCGACGAGCTGATCTCCGACCCCGACGGCGAAATCCTGCGGGATCCGGATCGTGCGTGGGAGATGGCGCGGGCGATGATTCGCGAACTGCTCAAGACCGAGGGCGCCGATGGCGCGCTGCTCAGCGCGGTCATCGAGGTGACCGACGACGAGGGCGAGATCGTGCTGGAGTTTCCATTCACGGAGGCGATTCTCGATCGCCCGGACCACTCGATGACACGGCACTGACGCGGGCTGGCACTGACGCGGGCTGACACTGACACGGGCCGACAGGGCCGCCCGGCCACAACCATGCGTTGGGCGATGTCAGCATGTTTCCGATTGCAATTGTCCGGACAAATTCGCAAGACTATGAACGGAAAGCCTGATGGCGCCGATCGACCTCAATGGCGCAATGAACAACGGCTTCCACCCAGGGGAGATCATCATGAAACAACACTCGTTCGCACCGCGCAGCCTGCTGCTCGCGGGTGTCGTGCTGGGGGCGTTCACGCTCGCTGCTGCGGCGCAACAGCCGGCGGCCGCGCCTGCCGCTGGTGC
>NZ_JACMYO010000316.1 GCF_020889685.1 Bradyrhizobium oropedii | reverse complement strand
CTAGAGCGTTTTCGAGCGAAGTGGGTACCGGTTCGCGTGAAGAAAACGCGTCAAACAAAGATCAGAGCCCCGTTCCGATTCATCGGAACGGAAAAGGCTCTGGCACACCGCATCGGGGACGCGAGACCACTTATGCAGGAGGCGTGCCGTTTGCCGCAAGCACGGGACCAGCCAGGTACAGCGAGCCGGTGATCAGGATGCGCGGCGGCACCTCGTAGGCCAGCGTGGCAAGCCGTTGCAACGCGGCGTCGACGCCACTTGCGATCTCGACCCGCATGCCGAGCGCGCGCGCGGCGTCGGCGAGTTTATCCGGCGCCATGCCGTTGTCGCGGCCGGGCACCGGCACCGCGATGATGTGGCGCGTCAAGCCGGCGAAATTGGCGAGGAAGGCATTGGCATCCTTGTTGGCCATCATGCCCGCGATCACGACCAGCGGCCGCGACACGCGTTCCTCGAGATCGCCGAGCGCCGCGGCCGCAACACGGCCGCCCTCGGCGTTGTGGCCGCCATCGAGCCAGACCTCGGAGCCCTGCGGCCCCTGGCAGACCAGGCTGCCTGAGACCAGCCGCTGCATCCGCGCCGGCCATTCGGCGTTGACGATGCCGGCCTCATAGGCCGCGATACTGAGCTTGAAGGTGTCGATCGCACGCAACGTCGCGATCGCAAGGCCCGCATTGTCGAACTGGTGCCGGCCGAACAGTTTTGGCGCAGCGAGATCCATCAAGCCGCGCTCGTCCTGATAGACCAGCCGGCCGCGCTCGACGCCGACATGCCATTGCTGGCCGGCGGCATGCAGCGGCGCGCGCATACGGTTCGCCTCCGCCTCGATCACAGCCATCGCGTCCGGGGCCTGCTCGGCGCACGCCACCGGCACCTTGCGCTTGATGATCGCAGCCTTCTCGCCGGCGATCGCCGTCAGATTGTCGCCGAGGAATTCCATGTGATCCATGCTGATCGGCGCGATCACCGCGGCGAGCGGCGTCTCGACCACATTGGTCGAATCCAGCCGGCCGCCGAGGCCGACCTCGAGCAGCGCGACATCGGCCGGATGCTTTGCGAACAAGCAGAACGCGACCGCGGTTTCCATCTCGAAGATGGTGATGGGATTGCCGGCGTTGATGCGTTCGCAATCCTCGAATGTCGCGCGCAGCTCGTCGTCACCGACCAGCTTGCCGCCGCCGACCGCGCCCAACCGGTAGCATTCGTTGATCCGCACCAGGTAAGGCGAGGTGAAGACGTGCACCCGCAGGCCTGATGCTTCGAGGATCGCGCGCAGATAGGCAACGGTCGAGCCCTTGCCGTTGGTGCCGGCGACATGGATCACCGGCGGCAGCTTACGCTCGGGATGATCGAGCCGCTCCATCAGACCGCGCATGCGGTCGAGGCTGAGATCGATGCGCTTCGGATGCAGCGCCGATATCCGCGCGATCAACGCCTCGAACGAGGGTTGCGATGGGGCCGCGCTTGCGGTCACGCGTGCGGCGCGGCCGGCACCGTCTCAGGTGCCGTGACGATCTGGGCCGGCTCGGTGACCGCGGCCGTGGGCTTCGATGCGGTTTCGAGCGCCGGCGCCTTGGTCAGCAGGCGGCACAGCCGCGCCAGCGTCGCCTTCATCTCATGGCGATGCACGACCATGTCGACCATGCCGTGCTCGCGCAGATATTCGGCGCGCTGAAAACCTTCCGGCAGCTTCTCGCGAATGGTCTGCTCGATCACGCGCGCGCCGGCAAAGCCGATCAACGCGCCGGGCTCCGCGATCTGGATGTCGCCAAGCATCGCATAGGACGCGGTGACGCCGCCGGTGGTCGGATTGGTCAGCACGACGATGTAAGGCTGCTTGGCCTCGCGCAGCATCTGCACGCCGACCGTGGTGCGCGGCATCTGCATCAGCGACAGGATGCCTTCCTGCATCCGCGCGCCGCCCGATGCGGCGAACACGATGAAGGGCGACTTCTTCTCGACCGCGAGCTCGAGCCCGCGCACCATCGCTTCACCGGCGGCCATGCCCAGCGAGCCGCCCATGAAATCGAAATCCTGCACCGCGACCACGACGCCGGCGCCCTCAAGCTTGCCGTAGCCGACCTTGATCGCGTCGTTCAGCCCGGTCTTGGTGCGGGCATCCTTGATGCGGTCGACATATTTGCGCTCGTCACGGAATTTCAGCGGATCGGCCGTCACATCGGGCAGCGCGACGTCGAACCACGTTTCGTTGTCGAAGATCGACTTCAGCCGCGCCACCGCGCCCATGCGCATATGGTAGTTCGAGCCGGGGATCACGAACTGGTTGGCCTCGACGTCCTTGTAGAACACGAGCTGCCCGGAATCCGGGCACTTGATCCAGAGATTCTCCGGCGTCTCGCGCCGCAGGATGTTGCGGATCTTCGGCCGGACGACGTTGGTGAGCCAATTCATGGTTCGCTCCGAAATGCGGATCGGTTCCGCACCAGCTGGATATATGGCGGGCCGGGTGAACCCGGCAAGCCGCCATTAGCGGCCTTGTTGCCGCAAAATGTGGCTTATTCAGCGGCCTGCTTGGCGCCCCGGACCCCCTGCGCCAGCGCGGACACCAGGTCCGCCACCGCGCTCACGGTCTTCGGCGTCGCGCGGCCCTCGGCATCGAGGCTGCCCTTCAGGGCGTCGACCAGCGCAGTGCCGACCACGGAGCCATCGGCGGTCTCGGCGATCGCACGCGCCGCTTCCGGAGTCCGGATGCCGAAGCCGACACAGACCGGTAGGGCGGTGTGCCGCTTGATGCGCGCCACGGCCGCTCCGACGACCTTCGAATCGGCTGCGGCGCTGCCGGTGATTCCGGTGACCGCGACGTAGTAGACAAAGCCCGAGGTATTCGCGAGCACCGCCGGCAGGCGCTTGTCGTCGGTGGTCGGCGTCGCCAGCCGGATGAAGTTCAGGCCGGCCTTGATCGCGGGGATGCAGAGCTCGGTGTCTTCCTCCGGCGGCAGGTCGACGATGATCAGGCCATCGACGCCGGCAGTCTTGGCGTCGGCCAGGAAGCTGTCAACGCCGTAGATGTAGATCGGATTGTAGTAGCCCATCAGCACGATCGGCGTGGCGTTGTCCTCCTTGCGGAAGTCGCGCACCATCGCCAGCGTCTTGCGCAAGGTCATTCCGCCCTTGAGCGCGCGCAGACCGGCCGCCTGGATCGACGGGCCGTCGGCCATCGGGTCGGTGAACGGCATGCCGATCTCGATGACGTCGGCGCCGGCCTTCGGCAGCGCCTTGAGGATGTCGAGCGAGGTTTTCGGGTCGGGGTCGCCGGCCATCACGAAGGTGACGAAAGCGGAGCGGCCCTGCTGCTTCAGCTCGGCGAAACGTGCGTCGATACGGGTGCTCACTTCTGCCTCGCCTTCAAGATGTCGCCGACCTGCGGCACGTCCTTGTCCCCGCGGCCCGAGAGGTTGACCACCATCAAATGATCCTTCGGCCGCTGCGGTGCGAGTTCGGACAATTTCGCAATCGCGTGCGCGGATTCCAGCGCCGGGATGATGCCTTCGAGCCGCGACAGCAGCTGGAATGCCGCCAGCGCCTCCTCGTCGGTCGCCGAGAGATATTTCACGCGGCCGGTCTCATGCAGCCAGGAATGCTCGGGGCCGATGCCGGGATAGTCGAGCCCGGCCGAGATCGAATGCGCTTCCTCGATCTGGCCGTCAGCGTCCATCAACAGATAGGTACGGTTGCCGTGCAGCACGCCGGGGCGCCCGCCTGCGAGCGAGGCGGCATGGAGCTGCGTCAGCCCGTGACCGGCGGCCTCGACGCCGAAAATCTCGACCGAGGGATCGTCGAGGAACGGATGGAACAGGCCCATCGCATTGGAGCCGCCGCCGATGCAGGCAATCAGCGAATCCGGCAGGCGGCCCTCGGTCTCCTGCATCTGCTTGCGGGTCTCGTGGCCGATGATCGACTGGAAATCGCGCACCATCATCGGATAGGGGTGCGGGCCCGCCACCGTGCCGATGCAATAGAAGGTATTGTGCACGTTGGTGACCCAATCGCGCAGCGCGTCGTTCATCGCGTCCTTCAGCGTGCGCGCACCGGACTGCACCGGGACGACCTTGGCGCCCAGCATCTCCATGCGGATCACGTTCGGCTGCTGCCGCTCGACGTCGACCGCGCCCATATAGACCACGCATTCGAGCCCGAACCGCGCGCACAGCGTCGCCGTCGCCACGCCATGCTGGCCGGCGCCGGTCTCGGCGATGATGCGCTTCTTGCCCATGCGGCGCGCGACCATGATCTGGCCGAGCACGTTGTTGACCTTGTGCGAACCGGTGTGGTTGAGCTCCTCGCGCTTCAGATAGATCTTGGCGCCGCCGAGATGCTCGGTGAGCCGCTCGGCGAAATACAGCGGCGAGGGCCGGCCGACATAGTCCTTCAGATAGACGTTCATCTCGGCCTGGAACGCCGGATCGGCCTTGGCGTCGGCATAGGCCTTTTCGAGATCGAGGATCAGCGGCATCAGCGTTTCAGCGACGAAGCGTCCGCCGAAAATGCCAAAATGCCCGCGCTCGTCGGGACCGCTGCGGAAGGAATTGGGAAGGTTTGGATTCATCGAACCATCAGTTCTTGGGTTGCGCGTGCGGCGCGGATGAAGGCGCGGATCAGCTCGGGATCCTTGACGCCGGGCGTGCGCTCGACGCCCGACGAAACGTCGACCCCGCCGGCGCCGGTGACGCGGACAGCTTCAGCGACGTTCTCGGCGTTGAGCCCGCCGGAGACCATGTAGGGCAGCGCGAGATCGAGATTCTCCAACACGTGCCAATCGAACGGAGCGCCGAGCCCGCCCGGCCGCGTCGCATCCTTCGGCGCGCGCGCATCGAACAGGATGCGGTCGGCGACGCCGGCATAGCCCGGCAGTGGCGCGAGATCGGCTGAGGTCTCGACCGGCAGCGCCTTCATCAGCGGCAGGCCGAACTTCTGCTTGAGATCACGCAGCCGCGCCGTGGTCTCCTTGCCGTGCAATTGCAGGATATCCGGCCGCAGCGTCTCGATGATGTTCTCGATGGTCGCGTCGTCGGCATCGACCGTCAGCGCGACCTTCACGGCGCGGCCCTTGGCCTGTTTGCCAAGCTCGCGCGCGGTCTCCAGACTGATATGGCGCGGTGACGGCGGAAAAAACACGAACCCCACCATGTCAGCCCCACCCTCAAGCGCGACGTCGAGCGTCTCGCGCGTGGACAGGCCGCAGATTTTGACGAGCAGGGGCATGGTCTCGAAACGGGTCTCTCAAAACGGGCTTTCGGGCGGCCGGAACAGGGGCCTACCCGGGACCGACGGGGCGGGTTCTACAACGTCGCGCCCTGCTTGTCTCGCCCGGCAGACCCGTAAAAGCCCAGCTGGGCCG
>NZ_JACMYO010000315.1 GCF_020889685.1 Bradyrhizobium oropedii | reverse complement strand
GTCGGGGATGAGGGGGAGTCTCCGCGAGGACGGCGAGAGACGCATTCGCGGAGAGTCCCCCTCACCCGCCGCTGCGCGTCGACCTCTCCCCGCAAGCGGGGCGAGGTGGAGATCCAGAGCTTTAGCCACAATCACCGTCATTGCGAGCCAACGGGTCGCGCGTACGCGCGCCCGATGACAGGCTCCGCGAAGCAATCCATCCATCCCCGCGGGGAAAAAGTGGATTGCTTCGTCGCTTCGCTCCTCGCAATGACGGGCGGAGAAACTACTCCAGCTTCTCGACATCCCGCAGTGTTGGGAACAGCTTCATCCAGAGCAGCGCCACCGCAACCGTCGCCACGCCGCCGAGCACGACCGACGGCACGGCGCCGAGCAGCGCCGCGGTGACGCCGCTTTCGAACTGGCCGAGCTGGTTCGAGGCATTGATGAACAGGAAATTCACCGCGCCGACGCGGCCGCGCATCTCGTCGGGGGTGGCAAGCTGCACCAGCGAGAAGCGGATCACGACGCTGATCGTGTCCGCGGCGCCGAGCACCGCGAGCGCCAGCGCCGACAGCCACATCCAGTGCGACAGCGCGAACACCACCGTCGCCACGCCGAACACGATCACCGCCTGGAACATGCGTAATCCCACGCGGCGGTTGATGGTGTGCCGCGCCAGCACCATCGTCATCAAGAGCGCCCCGACGGCGGGCGCAGCGCGCAGGACGCCGAGGCCGAGCGGACCGGTCATCAGGATGTCGCGCGCATAGATCGGCAGCAGCGCGGTGACGCCGCCGAACAGCACCGCGAACAGATCGAGCGAGATGGTGCCGAGGATCGCCGGATTGCTGCGCACGAAGGTGACGCCGGCAAACAGATCGTCCGACACCTCCCCGTTCTTCGTCGCTGCCTGCTGCAACCGGCCGATGCCGCCGGTCAGCAGCGCACCGAACAGCCAGAACACCATCATCACGGCATAGGGCGCGCTCGGCATCATCGCATAGGCGAAGCCACCGAGCGCGGGACCTGTGATGGTCGCGACCTGCGCCGCGCCGCTCGAGATCGCGGTTGCCCGCTGCAGCGAGCCTTGCGGCGCGATCAGCGGCAACAGCGCCGCGGTTGCCGGGCTTTCGAATGCACCGGCGATCCCGAGCACGAAGGTCGCAGCGAAGATCTGGATTTCGGAGATGGTGCCGGCAAAAGTGCTTCCGGCGAGAAACAATGCGGTCAGCGCCTCCGCGACCTGGCAGGCTTGCACCACGCGCTTGCGCTCGAAGCGGTCGGCAGCGTGACCCGCGACGAACACCAAGAGCGCCGTCGGCAGGAACTGCACCAGTCCGACCATGCCGAGGTCGAATGCGCTGCCGGTCAGATCATAGATCTGCCAGCCGATCGCCACCGCGCCGATCTGGCTGGAGAAGCGCGACAGGCTGCGCGACGACAGAAAAAACAGGAATGGTCTGTGGCCGAGCAGATCGCGGGCGCCGGCCGATGTGACGGAGGACATGGATGATGGCGTGACCGAGCACCTGCAACTTGTCAATGGCGGGAAAGAGAACGCGCAACAGCATTGCGCTGCGCGAGGCCCCTGCCCATAATCGCACGAGGGTTCTTGGGGGCATGATGCTGCAGTTGCAATCGGCGTTCGGCGTGGTGGCGTTGCTTCTGATCGCCTGGGCGTTGAGCGAGAATCGCCTGAAGGTGTCGCTGCGGCAGGCGGCGATCGGGCTCATCGTTACGATCGTCGCCGCGCTGGTGCTGATCAAGGTGCCGCTGGTGACGCAGGCGTTCGGCGCGATCAACGATGCCGTCGGCACCATCGCCGCCGCGACGCGCGCCGGCACCGCCTTCGTGTTCGGTTACGTCGGCGGCGGCCCCGCGCCGTTCGATCCCAAGGCGCCGGGCTCGGATTTCATCCTCGCTTTCCAGGCGCTGCCGATCGTGCTGGTCATGAGCGTGCTGACGACGCTGCTGTTCTATTGGAGCGTGCTGCCGCCGGTCGTGCGCGGCATGGCCTGGATCCTGGAGCGCACGCTCGGCGTCGGCGGCGCGGTCGGGCTCTCGACCGCGGCCAACATCTTCCTCGGCATGGTGGAAGCCCCGCTGTTCATCCGCCCCTATCTGGCGCAGCTCACCCGCAGCGAATTGTTTCTGGTGATGACCGGCGGCATGGCCGGGATCGCCGGCACGGTGCTGGTGCTCTATGCCACGCTGCTGGCGCCGCTGATCCCCGATGCGGCCGCGCATTTCGTCATCGCCTCGGTGCTCGGCGCGCCGGCCGCCATTCTGGTCAGCCTGATCATGGTGCCGGAGACGACGGACAAACGCACCGGCGGATCGCTCGACGATCCCGACGTCCAGGTGTCGTCGACGATGGACGCCATCGTGAAGGGCACCACCGCGGGGCTCGAGCTCCTGATGAACATCATCGCGATGCTGCTGGTGCTGGTCGCGCTCGTCTATCTCGCCAACAAGATCATCGGCCTGCTGCCGGAGATCGGCGGCGCGAAGATCTCGTTGCAGCGGCTGCTTGGTTACGTGATGGCGCCGGTGTGCTGGCTGATGGGCCTGCCGTGGCCGCAGGCGATCACGGCAGGAAGCCTGATGGGCACCAAGACCGTGCTGAACGAGCTGATCGCCTATGTCGATTTGTCGAAGCTCGGCCCCGACGCGCTCGATCCGCGCTCACGCCTGATCATGCTCTATGCGATGTGCGGCTTCGCCAACTTCGCGAGCCTCGGCATCATGATCGGCGGCCTCGGCATCATGGCGCCCGGACGGCGCAACGAGATCAACGCGCTCGGGCTGAAGTCGGTCGTCTCAGGCACGCTGACGACATGCCTGATGGGCGCGATCGTGGGGGCGATGACGTCGCCGTAGCCTGCGGAGCCGTAGCCCGGATGAAGCGAAGCGCAATCCAGGGCCGTCTCCGCCGGATGCGCGAGTCCCGGATTTCGCTGCGCTACGAAACCGACTTGCCCACGTCATTCCGGGGCGCGCAGCGCGAGCTATGATGCGCAATTGCGCATCTGAGAATCCATTTCTCCATGCGGGCGGCGGCCTGATGGATTCCGGGCTCGGCGCTTCGCGCCGCCCCGGAATGACGGCCTACGCCTCCAGCTCCACCGTCTTGAACTCGGCCGGCAGGATCACTTCCAGCAGTTCGACGTCGTCGGAGTAGTCCAGGATCATGTGCCGGATGCGCGGCGGCTGGGTCCAGGCGCTGCCTTCCTTCATCAGCGTCTCGCCCTCGCCTTCCATGTAGGTCTTCACCCAGCCCTTGAGCACATAGACCATCTGGAAGTCGACGTCGTGGAAGTGCAGCTTCGACACTTCCTCCGGATTGCACGGTCCCTGCAGCCGGATGACATGCGCCTGCGCGAGGCCGTGCGAGGCGGCAGCGATGCCGAGGTCGCGATACCTGGCATAGGTGCGCAGGCCGTCGGCCTTGAAATCCTCTTCGCGGTGATGGCTGATCGCGATGCGCTGCTTCGGCAGTGCCTTGGTGGCAGCCTTGGCTGCAGTCTTGGCTGCTGCTTTCGGCGCGCTCTTCTTCGCCGCCGAGACGCGGCCCTTGGACTTGATGGTCTTGCGCGCAGAGGATTTCGCGGAGGATTTCTTGGCACCGGCGCCGAGCCCGGTCCACTTCTTCCGCACCGCGGTCTTGGCTGCGGATCTTGATGCCGTCTTCTTGGCCATTGTTCGCCTCCCGTCTTTTTCTGGCGGGCGAAGGCTAACACAAGTCACGCATCCAAGGTGGGCAAAGGCGCGGGCCGCGCCCTGCTCCCTTTGGCGATCAATGCAACCGGAACACGCCGTCGACGGCGCGCAGCTCGGCCGGCTTGACCAGCTTGGAATGCGCCACCGTCACCGAGAACAGCGGGCCCTCGAGCTTCTGCTGCCAGAAGGCGAGGAAATCCTGCAGCGCCGGAAATCTCGGAAACAGGTCGTAGTTCTGCCAGACATAGGTCTGCAGCAACGAGGGGTGATCCGGCATCCGATAGAGGATCTGCGCCGTCGTCAGCCCGTACCCCAGCAACTGCTTCCGGAAATCGTCGGAAACAACCCCACCAACTCGCGAGACCATGCCAACCTCCTGTGACGGAGCGCATTCAATTGGTGGCCGACCTTCCCCGCCGGACCACCGGCAATGGATGCGCTCACATGAGAGAAATGTGACGCACGCGACTAACCCATCTCAAGCCTAAATGTTTAATAGGTTGTTGAAATTTCTTGCGTTAGCAGCAGCTTACCGCATCTGCTAATAGCCCCGGTGGCCCGCTGGGCGGCATTAAGGATGCCGAAATGATCTCGGCATCCTTCTGGCAGCCGTCATTCGCGAGTGCCAATTTTTCTGCTAGAGGCACTTGCCCGCCGTCAAGGCTTGGCCTATCTCCTGCCCAACCACTCTGGCACTCGCTGGATTGGACTGCTAACACTCCAAAAATCTACAGCATATGCAAACGTTTAGGAGGACTGCATGAAATTCCGTCCGCTTCACGACCGCGTCGTGGTCAAGCGTATCGACGCCGAAGAGAAGTCTGCTGGCGGCATCATCATTCCGGATAGCGCCAAGGAAAAGCCCTCGCAGGGCGAAATCACCGCCGTCGGCCCGGGCGGCCGCGACGAAGCTGGCAAGCTGATCCCGATCGACCTCAAGGTCGGCGACCGCGTCCTGTTCGGCAAGTGGTCCGGCACCGAGGTCAAGATCGACGGTGAAGACCTGCTGATCATGAAGGAAAGCGACATCATGGGCGTGCTCGACGTCCCCGCTTCCAAGAAGAAGGCGGCCTAAGCGCCTCTTTCCCAAGATTCCTCCAGGGTAAAACCATTCCAAGGAAAAATTCAGATGGCAGCTAAAGAAGTCAAATTCTCCGTCGATGCGCGCGACAAGATGCTGCGCGGCGTCGACATCCTCGCCAATGCGGTGAAGGTCACTCTCGGCCCGAAGGGCCGCAATGTCGTGCTCGAGAAGTCGTTCGGCGCTCCCCGCATCACCAAGGACGGCGTCACCGTCGCCAAGGAGATCGAGCTCGAGGACAAGTTCGAGAACATGGGCGCCCAGATGGTGCGCGAAGTCGCTTCCAAGTCCGCTGACGCGGCCGGCGACGGCACCACCACCGCAACCGTGCTCGCCCAGGCGATCGTGCGTGAAGGCGCCAAGTCGGTCGCGGCCGGCATGAACCCGATGGACCTGAAGCGCGGTATCGACCTCGCGGTCGAAGCCGTCGTGGCCGACCTCCAGAAAAACTCGAAGAAGGTCACCTCGAACGAGGAGATCGCCCAGGTCGGCACCATTTCGGCCAACGGCGATGCCGAGATCGGCAAGTTCCTCGCCGACGCCATGAAGAAGGTCGGCAATGAGGGCGTGATCACGGTCGAGGAAGCCAAGTCGCTCGAGACCGAA
>NZ_JACMYO010000314.1 GCF_020889685.1 Bradyrhizobium oropedii | reverse complement strand
GAGACTGCGACCGATGAGGAGATCTGCGCCGATCCCGATCTTGCCGACAACGACCAGCGGCTGAACCGCGCCTGGAAGGCGCTGCAGCCGCGGCTCGACGACGCGACGCGGCGCGCGCTGATCGACGACCAGCGCAACTGGGTGAAGAGCCAGACCGAGGAGTATCCGGAATTCCTGCATCCGGCCTGGAACAAGCAGTCATCGCAGGTGCACTTCACCGTCGATGCGCGCGATCACGTCAACGGCTTGCAGCGCGAACGGCTGGCGCTGCTCGAAGGCTTTGACGACAAGCGCAGCGGCCTTGCCGGCGTCTGGCTCGCCTATAACGCCATCATCAAGGTCACCGCCGACAAGGACGGCGCCGTGAAGGCGATCGGATGGAAGTGGGACCAGGGCGACTGGAAGGCGGGCTGCGACTACGAGATGACCGGCAAGATCACGGGCGGCGCATTCCGCTCCGACGAGCGGCGCAAGAACCCGGATACGCTGGAGCGCGACCACGCCATGCTGATCGTCAACCGGCAGGACGATGCCTTTGCTAAAAAACGCACCGACAAGGACGGCACCGAGGACAGCGCCGACGAGGCGAAATGCAAGCGCCGGCTCGACAACTCCTCGACCGCGCGGCTGTTTCCCGCCCGCCCCTCGCCCGACATCGACAATTTCAAGGGCTCGATCCGCTGAAGAGTCGGATGGCGGGCTGTTGCGGTCACAAATTGCGCGTCTGCCTGTCGCCATAGGCGATCACGAAGGCGACCGTCCCGAACATCATGGTTACGGCGATGACGACGAGAATGGTATCGAGGGTCATGGCAGTCCTCCAAGGTTGACGAATCAAGGCTAGTGCGCCGACCGGAAGGAACCTTGCGGCAGATCAATTTTCCGAGGAGATCGATTGTTGGTGAAACCATGCGATCGGCTTTCACGTAGGCTCGGGCAGTCGCCACGGAGCATCCGCGTGCGCGCGATCGCCCTCATTGCCGCCATCCTGTTCGCCCTCACCTCGCCCGCAGCAGCCGATGACGTCGCCACGGCGCAAGGCGTGATCCGCGCCCAGGAGCAGGCGTTCGGCCGCGACGACGCCGCCGGCGCCTATTCCTACGCCGCGCCCGCGATCCGGCAGATCTTTCCGCAGGCCGACATTTTCATGTCGATGGTGCAGAGCCAATACGCACCGGTCTATCGGCACAGGAGCTTCGAGTTCGGCGAGGCGCGCAGCGACGGCGACCGGATCGCGCAGCGCGTGCACATCGTCGATGCCAATGGCGAGGCGTGGGAGGCGCTCTATACGCTGGAGCGACAGGCCGACGGCAGTCTGAAGATCACCGGCTGCTCGCTGCTCAAGGCCGGCCAGTCGGTGTGATCAAGGGTCGATTCCTATTTGGCATGATCCCCGCGCAAACGCTCCTCGCGTTTGTCGCGAGGAAAACCGCTTCGTACTTTTCCAGATCAAGCCATTGCGAGCCGCTGCCGCGACCGCATCAAGAGCAGCAGGATGATGCTGACATTGAGCAGGTTCCAGGCGAGGCCATTGGCGAAGGCCGCGGCATAGGAGCCGGTGGCGTCGAAGATCACGCCCGAGATCCAACCGCCGAACGACATGCCGAACACCGAAGCGAAGATCACGATGCCGATCCGGGTCGCAGCCTCCGACGCCGGCATCGCCTCGCGCACGATGATGGCGTAGCTCGGCACGATGCCGCCCTGGAACAGGCCGAACATCGCCGAGATGACGTAGAGCGAGGTCAGGCTGTCGAAGAACAGATAGAACAGCAGCGCCGAGCCCTGCGCGATCGCGCCGATCAGCAGCGTGCGGATGCCGCCGATCCGGTCGGCGAGGAAACCGGAGCCGATCCGGCTGATGATGCCGAAGCCGAGCATCAGCGACAGCATCTCGGCGCCGCGCGCCACGCCGTAGCCGAGATCGCCGCAATAGGCGACGATGTGGACCTGCGGCATCGCCATCGCCACGCAGCACGAGATCGATGCGAGCGACAGGATCGCGGTCAGCGCGTTGGTGGAAAGCCTGAGGTCGACCCGCGGCGGTGCCGCGTTGACGTGGTTGCGCCTGACCGCGGCCCCCATCAACAAGCGCAGCAGCATGAGCGCCAGCGTCATGCCGAGCGCGGTGAAGATGCCGATCGCGATGTGGGTGGTGCGCCAGCCGACGCTCTGGATGCCGAAATTGACCAGCGGCGGCCACACCGTGCCGCCGACATAATTGCCGCTCGCGGCGATCGCGACCGCAAGGCCGCGGTAGCGCTCGAACCAGTGCGACGCCTCCGCCATCAGCGGGCCGAAGGTCGCGGCCGACGACAGGCCGATCGCGAAATGCAGCAGGATGAAGGCCCAGACCGAGGGCGCGTAGCCGGCGCCGATATAGCCGAGGCCGAGAATGCCGATCCCGGCGCCGATCGCCGCGACGATGCCGAAGCGGTCGCTGATCTTGCCGGTCACGACCTGGCCGATGCCGAAGCCGAGCATCACCATCGTGAAGGCGAGCGAGGCCGTTCCGCGGGTCGCGCCGAAGTCGGTCTGCACCACCGGCAGCGCCACCACGACGGACCACATGCCGACGCTGCCGAGCGAACCGATCACCACGGCCACGACAAGACGCAGCCATGCCCGGCGCGAGTCGGGAATGAACAATGCGGCTTCGGGGGAATATTCAGAAGAAATTACCACGGCACGCGGAACTTCGTCGGCATTTGCCTCAAGGTCAAGCGCGTTGCCGAGAGATTAGGCATGCAGCAGCAAGGGGACGCGCCGAACTCACCGACGCGTGAAGTGCCTCAATTGCCGTAGTTCGGATCCTGTGCCTGGAACGCGCCGCACTTCGCGCCGACGCCGAACCGCTGATCGAAATCCACGGTGCCGCCCCCGACCGGTATGCGGGTCGGCGGCAAGCCGCGCGTGTACTGGTCGACGGTGACGGACTTCTTGTCGGCGCTCATCGTCACATGCACCGGCTCGAGATCCTTGCCCTTGTTGAGCTCGGTCAGATCGAGCGTGTAGAAGCCGTCCGCTGTCTTGCCCGCAGCCATGCCGCCGTGCGGCGCGAAGACGACGGATTGCGGCAGGTAGACCTCCATCAGGACGCCGTTACCCTTGCAGGAGATCATGCGGACCAGCCAGGTCCGGTCGTCCGGCAGCGTTGCGGCTGATGCCGGCGCCAGAAACAGCGCAATTGCGGCGGCAAATCCTGCTGTCACGGTTCGACCTGTCCGGTTCGACATCGATGCCTCTGGCGGCTGAGCGGCGTTGCTGGCATTTCGTCGGAGACCGGGCTGCGAAAGTTCAATCCGTATTGTGCGCCGCAGGGATCGCAGCCCAACCGATCGACCGGGAATATCGGCCATCGAACCGCGATCCATGCTGACGAGAAATACTGCTACAATGCGAGCCGGTTCACACTGGCGGCTCGCCGTCCGGAGCTATCATGCCGCCGGATGGCGCGCAGCTCGCAGGGTAGTCGAATCGAAGCGCACACTGTCGGAGGATCGTCATGCATTCGTCGTCAGCAGAGTGGTTACCCGTTGCGTCAGCGCCGTCGGACCGGGAGCTCGAGGTCTGCGTCCTCGACTATGACGGCATGGTTCATGCGCTGATGTTCCCGTGCCACCGGGACGGCGGCGAATGGGTCGGCCATGCCAGCAGCAAGCCTCTCGACATCCAGCCGACGCATTGGCGCAAGTGGATGCAGTCCGCCAACTAGCGGCGGCCATGACCGGCCCGAGACGGCCAACGCCGATCTCGCGCCGGTCCATGGATTGAGCTAGGATTGCCATGTGAGGTTCAAGGGTGGGCCAGGAGGCTCGTCATGGAATCACACGTGGTCCCCTTCGAAAATCGCTGGACCAACGGCCAGCATGCCTGGGAGTGGCATTGCGAGCTCGAGCGGCTGGGCGTGCCGACGGTCCGGACGATGTATTGCGAGCATGAGACGCATTATCGCAATCAGTCGGCGGTGGTGTTCGACATCCCCGCCGGCTTTGTCCATGACTGGCTGGCCTTCCACGACCGGCGCGCCGCCCGGCAGCAATTGCTGTGGCGCGCCAGCGTCATCGGGCTCGGCATCATCGCCGCATCGGGCGCCGTGCTCGGCGTGCTCAGGTAGAGGTCGCGCCCCCTCCCGCGGAACGGCCGGACGGTCCGGATCCGTCCTTCCCGGCCCGGAATCCCGATGGCCTGACGCCTGCGACGTCCCGCGCAGCCCTCGGACGGCACTTATTAACCCTTTGCTAACCATACACCCGGCAAGAATTGCCGAGTGAAGTCGAGTGTCGTCGAACGCGTCTAACGGGCGGAGATCCCCGTGAACGCCAGCGCGGTGCCTCACTTTCGGAACGGCGGCCCAGCGGCCGTCGCGCAGACGCTTGGCGGCCGCGGCCGCCAGTCGCGAGGGAGAGCGGCTACCATGGTCGACGTCACGGCGGGTCAGGGCACGGCAGGCAAGAGCGGATTGCCGAGCCTCGGCGAGATCGGCGACATCCTGAAGCGCGGCGATCTCGCGCTGGCGCTCGGCGTTCTCACCATTCTGGTGGTGCTGATCCTGCCGCTGCCCTCGATCGTGCTCGACCTTTTCCTGGCGGTCTCGATCACGGTCTCGATCCTGATCCTGATGACCTCGCTGTTCATCCAGGCGCCGCTGGAATTCTCGTCATTCCCGACCATCCTGCTGATCTCGACCATGCTGCGGCTGTCGCTGAACATGGCCTCGACCCGGCTGATCCTGAGCCATGGTCACGAGGGCACGGCGGCTGCCGGCCACGTCATCGAGGCCTTCGGCAACTTCGTGATGGGCGGCAACTTCGTGATCGGCATCATCGTGTTCGCGATCCTGGTGATCGTGAACTTCGTGGTCATCACCAAGGGTTCGGGCCGCATCGCCGAAGTCGCGGCGCGCTTCCAACTGGACTCGATGCCCGGCAAGCAGATGGCGATCGACGCCGACCTGTCCGCCGGCCTGATCGACGAGAAAGCCGCCAAGGAGCGCCGCAAGGCGCTGGAGGACGAAAGCGGCTTCTTCGGCGCCATGGACGGTGCCTCGAAATTCGTCCGCGGCGACGCCATCGCCGGCCTTTTGATCGTCGGTATCAACATCGTCGGCGGCATCATCATCGGCGTCGCCCAGCAGGGCCTCTCCTTTAGCGAGGCCGCTCGCAGCTACACCGTGCTGACCGTCGGTGACGGTCTCGTCACCCAGGTGCCCGCGCTGATCGTCTCGACCGCCGCCGGTCTGCTGGTCTCCAAGGCCGGTATCACCGGCGCCGCCGACAAGGCGCTGATGCGCCAGCTCTCCGGCTATCCGCAGGCGCTCGGCATGTCGGCCGGCGTCATGCTGGTGCTGGCGCTCCTGCCGGGCATTCCGACGCTGCCGTTCCTCGCGCTCGGCTCCGGCGCCGCGATGCTGGCCTGGAATGCGCGCAAGCAGAAGCGG
>NZ_JACMYO010000313.1 GCF_020889685.1 Bradyrhizobium oropedii | reverse complement strand
CTGCTTTCGCAGGGACGACAGCGAATGTGTGGCAACGTCGGTAGGCCAAACGCTCGCATTCTCGCGACAAGAATCGTCCGAGCTTTGCTCTTCGTTCCGCCCTCCTCTTGCAGAGGGCGCAGGGAAAGCCGGGTGCCGATTGCACCCATGGGCCCCGAGCATTGGGTAGAAAGCTCGGGGGTAGGACCACAGGTGTAACCGGAGCAATCCGGCTTTCCCTGCGCGATGGCTTACGGCTTATACGTGCTCTCCCCGGCGAGACTGGGCTTTGTTGTCACCGTCTTCACAAGAACGCTTTCGCGTCTTGCGAGGAGACACCTACCACTAGGGCGTCAGGCCTGCACGATTTCGCCGTCCGCTTCGATCGCCCTCGTCAGTCGCGACCTCGGCGTCCACCGCATCTCACACCGCGTTCGTGACGATCGCGAAGCGCCCCTCGATCGGGTGAGACGCCCAGACCATACACCGAATTGTCATTCCGATAAACCGAAATATTTTCGTCCCGACCACTTGACGCGTTCTACTGATTTGCCCGTCGTGTCCAATCGGCAACACCGCGCGAACGTGGCTCAGTGGCCGCTCAGCACCAGCGTCTTGACCGGCAGCAGCAAGGCCTGAATCCGCAGCAGGAGCGCGTGCACGAGCCCCGTCGCGTCGACGACATGCAAGGCAAATCCCTTGAGCGCGCCAGTCTTCGGATCGGCGATCACATCGTGGTTGCTGGTGTAGGCATTGACAATGCAACTGGAGCCCGGCGTGACGCCCTCAAGGCCGCCTGCATACAGCGGCTCCAGGAACGTGAGGATCGAGCCCGGCTGGCGCAGGGCTTGCGGATCGATCAACTGCTCGCCGGAGCGGAATTGACCGGCGGCGATGTAGTCCTGCACGCCGGTGACGACGAGCGGGATGATCACCCAGGGCTTCGAGATGCAGGTCGCCTCGGCGATCATGCCGGGCTTCATGACCTGGGCCTCGATCTGGCCGAAGCCGGCCTGCAGCACGCTGCGGCCCGCGCCTTCGGGGATCAATATCCCGGCCGGGCGCATCATCTGATTGACGACGTCGCCGGTCCGCAGCATGAATTGCTCGACCCGCCCGTCGACGCCGGCGCGAATATAGGTCTTGTCGAGATCGACCTGCGCCTCCGCCATCGCCGCCTCTGCGCTCGCCTTCTCGGCGGGCAGCAGCGTGGAGACGCGCAGCCCCGCAGTCTCCCGCGCCGCGTTGGTCGCGTCGATGACTGCCTGCCTCTGATTGACGGCTACCTGCAGCTTCTCGATGTCGCGCTGCGGCACGATGCCGGGATTGCGGCGCTGCAACTCGCTCTTGCTGTCCAGTTCGTCCTTGGCCTGCTGCCAGGCCGCCTTGGCCTCGCCGACCTGGGCGTCGGCCTTGACCACATCGGCGCGTGCACTGGCCAGTGACGCATCGACCTCTGCGATCTTGCGCTTCGCCGTCTCCAGCGCAGCCTGCTGCTTGGTATTGTCGAGCCTGAACAGAACATCGCCCATCTTCACCGGGGCGCTGTAGCCGACATTCACTTCGGCGACGCGGCCGGCAACTTCGGGGAGGATGGGCACGGTGCGGAAGTAGATCGCCGCCGAGCTGGTTGACGGATGATAGTAGAAGATCATGGTGATCAGCGCGATCGTCAGCATCAGGCAACCGGTGATGCCCCATCTCAGCTCGTACCAGACCGAGAAGAACGTGATCTCCTTGCCGAAGCGCTTGCCCTGCCGATAGCGGCGATAGAGATAGTCCGGCAGGATCGTGAAAAGGGAGCACAGCAGAAGCTCAAGCATGGCCCTGTCCCTCTTCTGCGGAAGGGCTTGCGTCCGGCTCCGATGCCGGCGCGCGCCTCGGCGGCGTGGCATCGGCTATCCGCTCCACCGATCCCGCGATGCTGCGCAGCGGCGTGCTGAAGTCCGGCAGGTCGATCATCGCGAGCAGCAAGCCCGCAATCCAGAAGATGTGCATGTGCGTGAACAGCGAGATCAGGCCGAGGACGGCGACGAGCTCGAATTGCAGCTTCTGCGACTTGTGCGCCATCCGCTCCGGCAGGCTGTGCAGCTTCCAGTACAGCGTACCGACCCACAGGATGGTCGCGACCAGGAAAATGCCCATCACCAACATCAGGGTGTCGGTGCCGTCGGGACCAGGAACGAAGAACGGTAGATGGTGCGGTGCCGCCGGATGCATCTGTCCGTTCAAGACTGTCCTCCTCGCCTGAAGGGCGAGGGCCTTTGCATGGCCCCGTGGAGGTATGGTTGCCTAACGCAGGAGTTTTATCAAGGACCTTAGTTGCACGGGTAGGCGAGCTGCGCCTGGATCAGAGGGCGACTGCCGCGTGGATGGCACGGCAATGTCGTGCCAGAGCGTCGTGCGCGACCACGAATGTCTTCAACGGCGTATCGATGTCGTAGAAATAGATGTTGGCCACGAAGCCATAGATACCGGCGTCGATGGTCGTCGGTCGGTCGCCCTGCACATAGCCTTGCGCCGGGATCAGGCTCGCGAGTGCGGCCAGATCGGCGAGCCCGCGGGCCATCGCGGCATCAGGCGAGAAGCGGCCGATGCCTTGGTAGTAATAGCGCTGGGCGTTGAACGCCTGGGCCTTCATCAATCCGTCGTCGGTGAGGCCCGGATGTTCGCGCTTGAGCGCATCGCGGAACTGGGGCCAGTAGCGCTCGTCCTGCCAGCGCGAATAGGACATCACCCAGTAGAGATCGTCGAGCGTCCGCGTGACGAGGAGATTGGTCGCGCGTTGGGCCGGCGTCAGCGCCGCGTCCAGCGTGACGCCATATTTTTCGGTGACATAGGCGAGAATGGTCTCGCTGTCGCCGACGCTGTCATCGCCGTCGACGATATAGGGCAATTGCTGGCGCGGCGCCTTCGAGGCATCAAAAATGTGCTCGTGCCTGAACGGCACGCCGGCGAGCTTCAGAAAGGCGAACACCTTCAGGCCGTAGCCATTGTTGTCGGCGACGCCGAACAAGGGCGGATAGGAATAGAGCGTGAGCATGGCCGGCTCGTCACGTTCAAGGTCGCGACAGGCTACCTCAAGACTGGTCGGTTGGAAACGTCGAGAGGTGCGCGCTCCACGGGGACGCAGCCACCTTTGCTGCGTCCCCTGGATGCCAAGCAGCGTGGCCGCCGCTCACTTGTCGTCAGCGCGACGCGGTGCTGATGTTCTCCCCGAAGAACTTCCAGGTCTTGCCGTCGAACTTCGCGAGCTTGAACGTGTCGAAGGTGGAATAGTTGGTCGGCGACACCGAGACCGTGATGCCCGGAAGCAACAGCGGCAGCGATACCTTGCTCAGGTTGGTAGCCTGCTTCAGCAGGTTCTCGCGCGTCAGCTCGTCACCGCAGTTCTTCAGGATGATGGCGGTGAACTGCGCCGACAGATAACCGATCTGGTTGCTGCCATCGATCGGATTGCCTTCGGGATACCACTGCTTCATGAAGGCGAGATAGTCCTGCACGCCCTTGTCGGTGTCCCACGCCGGGTCGCCCACCACCTTGGTCGCGAGTGCCGTCATGAGGCCGGTGGATGCTTCCAGGCCGGCAGGCTCGAGCACACCGCCGATCGAACTGGCGACCGAGACGATGAAGTGCGTCGGCTTCCAGCCGAGATCGGTAACCTTGCGGATCGCCTGCGCGCCGAACTTCGGCGTCGTGATTGTCATCAGCACGTCGGCGCCCGCGGCCTTCAGGTTGACGATCTGGGAATCGATCGTCGGATCGGTCACCTCGTAGCTGAGCTCCTTGACGATCAGGCCGGCCTTCTCTCCCAGCCCCTCCTTGAAGCCCTTCAGATAATCCTTGCCGAAATCGTCGTTCTGATAGATCACGCCGATCTTGGCGTTGGGCAGCTCCTTGGCGATGTACTTTGCGTAGATCTTCGCTTCCTGCGCATAGGGCGGATAGAACGGCGTGGTCCAGGGAAACTCCTTCGGGTCGTTCCACTTCGAGGCCCCGGTGGAGATCAGCAGATGCGGGATCTTCTTGCCGTTCAGATATTTTTGAATCGACGAATTGGTCGGCGTGCCCAGTGAGCCGATGTTGGCAAGGATCTCATCCTGCTCCACGAGCTTGCGGGTCTGCTCCACCGTCTTCGGCGGGCTGTAGCCGTCGTCCATGCTCAGGAGCGTGATCTTCCGGCCGTTGATGCCGCCCTGGCTGTTGATCATCTTCCAATAGGCGGCCTCAGCCCTGCCCTGCGTGCCATACGCCGAGGCCGGACCGCTGTAAGGCATGGTCTGCCCGATCTTGATTTCGGTATCGCTGGCGCCGGGATCGTACTTCTTGTCGGCAGCGAGAATCGCCGACGTGGAAGCAAGGCTGAGTGCGGCGATTGCCGCGAGCGTGATGCAACGCATTTGTTCTCCCCATTCGCGTCGCTGTTTGCCGCGACGTCCGGCGAGATAATGATCATGCCCGCGCGAGATGTCGACCCCCGTGTCAGGACATGGAGCAGCGCTTGGATCTTACTTTAGACCTTGCCTTGGACCTGCCCTTGGCTTTGCCCCTGCCGTCGAACGTCACAGCCCCATCCAGTTCATCACGGCAGTGAACGATGCCCACAGCGTCCATCCGAGCCCAGCCAGGGAAATCAGCGCTGCCGCCATCGCAATCGCCAGCAACAGGCCGTCCTCCTGCAGGTAGGCGATCGCAATCAGGACGACCACCATTCCCGGAATGACGTTGACCAGAGGCAGCGGCCAGCCTGCCGAGAAGGCCAGCAGAAACACGACCAGCCCGACGAGGCGGTCGATCACATCGCGACGCGCATCCCAGCGCGGCCGGCTGAGACGCTCGATCGCCTGGAGCATCGGGCGGACGAGGACGGTGAATCGCTTGAAGCGCTTGAAGTCGAACTGTCGCTTCGAGACGAAACGCGGGAACGACGGCGCGCTGTGGCCGAGCATCATCTCGACCGCCGGAAACAGCAGCGCCAGCGTCGCGATGGTCGCGACGCCGGGAATGATCACCAGCAGCCCCAGGAGCAGCAGGAGAAGGCCAAACGACCGCTTGTCCAGGTTGCTGAGGAGCCATTCGAGATCGACGGGGCCGTCCGGTGCTTGAGCGACGAGTTCCTCAAGAAGTTGGGACGTATGTGTGGGCGCCAATGGGGCTCCGGACGAGGGGGACATGCAAGCCAAAGTGGTCAGACTCGGCATCGATTGCAACAGCTGCCGAAGCAGACTAGGAAGCATGGGTGATCAACGATTCCGATCAGGCATGGGACAGCCATGCGCCGTCAAGCCTGCCTCCTGCCGCTCGCCGCCGCTGGCCGTGGCTCCTGTTGATCGTCATCATCCTCGCCCTTGCGGGCGCCGGGGGTGTCTACGCCTGGCCGCAAATCGCGCCGCTGGTTCCCTCGCTGGGCAACGCAGCGGCTGGCGAAAAAGCGGCAGCCGCGGGCGACAAGGAGGCGCTACCGGATCTGATCGCGACCCAGCAGAAGCTCGAGGATGACATCGGCGCCCTCAACAAGTCGGTCGCGGACCAGCAGGCGCAGGTGAGAACCCTCGTCGACCAACTGGCGGCCCTGACATCGAAGGTCGACGCGCTCCAGCGCCCCGCGCCGGCTCCGGTACCGGCGCCAGCCACGGCCGCGGC
>NZ_JACMYO010000312.1 GCF_020889685.1 Bradyrhizobium oropedii | reverse complement strand
CGCGCGGGCGCCCCGCGCAGCCACTGCGTCAGTTCGGGATCCGGCGCGGCGTCGGGCAGGCCCGGCCCGCCCGCAACCAGCAGAATATCGAATTTCTCCGTTGCCTCGTCGAAGCAGAGGTCGGCCGAAATCTTCATGCCGTTCGAAGCACGCAGCGGCTCGCGGCTGGCGCCGACCAGCACCGTCTCATAGCCGTCGCCATCAGCGACGAAACCGTTGGTCTCCGCGAATACGTCGACGGGACCGGCGACATCGAGCGCCTGAACCCCTTCGTGAATCGCGATCGCCACCTTCTGAACCGCCATACCTTCTCCCCGCCCACTGGCGCGAAACGATGTCTCGTTGGCCCGATCCGGCGGCGCGCGTCGATTGCGAGCGCCCGTCAAACCAAGCGACAAGAGCACCACGGATCACGCCACCAGGCGATCCAAACACACCGCAAGGACGGGCGTCGGCGCCTGCGTGTTCGCACGCCACGGCATCGTCTTGCCATATCGAGGAGTGTCTTGAAATGACCGAGATCATCGCCGGCATCCGCGTGCCCGACAGTGCCATGGCCCGCGCCGCCACCCAGCTGGTACGCTACACCGAGGACGATCTGCTCTACAATCACAGCCGCCGCGTGTACTTCTGGGGCGCGCTGACCGGCAAGCGCCGCAAGCTGAACTTCGATCCCGAGCTGCTCTATATCGGCGCCATGTTCCACGACATGGGTCTCACAGCTGAACATGCGAGCCCGGACCTGCGGTTCGAAGTCGATGGCGCGAACGCCGCGCGCGACTTCCTGAAGGGCTACGGCGTCGCCGAACGCGACATCGACGACGTCTGGGCCTCGATCGCACTGCACACCACGCCCGGCATCCCCGAGCATATGCGTCCGACCGTCGCGCTGGTCACTGCCGGCGTCGAGATGGACGTGCTCGGCATCGCCTATGACGATTTCTCGCACGAGCACCGCGACCATGTCTGCGTGCATCATCCGCGCGAGGCCAACTTCAAGGAAAACATCATCGACCATTTCGCCGGCGGCACCATCAAGAAGCCGCTGACCACCTTCGGCAACGTCAAGGCCGACGTGCTGGCGCTCAAGGACAAGAACTACACAAGGATGAACTTCTGCTCGATCATCCTCGGCTCGAAATGGCCGACCTAAAGCAAGGCCCGTTCGGCGTGCTTCATCGGGCCGGAGGAAGTGTATTCAATCGGAAAAGAGCGCCTGCACATCCTCCTCCGTGAGCGCGGAGCCGATGCGTCCTTCGGAATCGAATATGCTGTCGGCGAGTGCGCGCTTGCGGGCTTTGAGTTCGTCCATTTTCTCTTCGATCGTACCGGTGGCCACTAGCCGATAGACAAAAACCGCCTTGTCCTGACCGATGCGATGAGCACGATCGATGGCCTGCTCCTCGACCGCGGGATTCCACCAAGGATCGAAGATGATCACGGTGTCCGCAGCCGTCAGGTTGAGTCCGACACCACCGGCCTTCAGGCTGATCAGGAACAGGTCGGTGGCACCGTTCTGAAAGCCCTCGATGGCGCTCCTGCGGTCCTTCGTTTCACCGGTCAGCACGCTGTAGCGGATCGCGAGGGCGTCGCAGCGCTTGCGGATCAGTGCCAGCATGGAGGTAAATTGCGAGAATACGATGATCTTGCGCTTCTCGCTCAGGAGTTCCTCGACCATCTCCATCAGCCGATCGAGTTTTGCAGACGGGCGCTTGACGCCGTCGTCGAGATTCAACAGTGCAGGATCGCAGCAGGCCTGACGCATCCTGAGAAGGGCTTCGAGCACGATGATATGGCTCTTGGCCAGGCCGCGCTCCCGGATCGCCTTACGGACCTTCTCCGACATCGACAGACGGATGGCATCGTAGAGCTCCCGCTGGCCGCCATCCAGAATGATACTCTCTACGAATTCGCTTTTCGGAGGCAACTCGGCGGCCACCTCGTGCTTGGTCCGCCGCAGCAGAAAAGGCCTGATACGCTGCGTCAGCACTCGCGCGCGTCCGGCGTCGGCACGCTTCTCGATCGGAGTCCGCCAGTTACGCACGAAAGCCGCCCGATCGCCGAGATACCCCGGATTGACAAAGCTCATGATGGACCAGAGCTCGCCGAGATGATTTTCCATGGGCGTCCCGGTCAGGCAGAAGCGATGCCGCGCACGGATGCCCTGGAGCCTCCGGGTCGTCGCGGCGTTGGAGTTCTTGATGGTTTGAGCCTCGTCCAGCACTGCGATGTGCCATTCACGGGCAAGCAGCACCTCGTGATCGCGAGCGATCAGCGGATAGGTGGTGAGAACGAGATCATGATCGGAGATCACTTCGAAACTCTGCCTACGGTCTGGACCATGTAGCACGAGAACCTTCAGGCTTGGCGTGAACTTGCGCGCCTCGTTGAACCAGTTGGTCATCAGGCTTGTGGGAGCGACGACGATCGCAGGATCGGTCAGATGACCGCGCGCCTTCTCAAGTGCCAGCAACGCCAGGATCTGAACGGTCTTGCCCAATCCCATGTCGTCGGCCAGCACACCGCCCAGACTGCTTTCCCTGAGCAATTCGAGCCAGGCAAGCCCTTGCATCTGGTACGGTCTCAACGCCGCGTTGAAATCGGGCGGCAGGACCGGAACCGGCAATCCGCGGGTGCCGAGCAATCCCGCCATATGACGGAAGTTTTCTGCTCCCCTGAAGACGAATCGATCCGCTTCGAGACCGAGCAGTGGCACGATCTGTGCGCGCGAGAGGCGGATCTTCCCTGACGCATCGACGATGGTTTCGAAGGCGTGGAGCGCCAGTACGATCGGAAGGAAGCGATCGGCCGCCAATGCCAAATAGCGGCCGTCAGCCAGCGGCAGGTAGACGCTACCGCCGTCGTCCGCGAGCTCCTTGACCCTCTCGGGCGCAAATTCGGGTTGCGATAGCAGTGCCGCCAGAAGCGGAACAAAGTCGCGGCGTTCGCCGTCGATTTCGATCCCAAGCGAAAGCTCGAACCAGTCGATCCCGCTGCTCTCAAACTCCGCGTCGAACGCCTCGGATGACGTCGCAAGCCGGTACTGGAAATCGTCGTCGATGAGGATTTCGAAACCGGCCGTCTGCAGATCAGCCGCATCGACATTGAGGAAATCGAGCCAATCGGTCGGCTGCGTGAAGGTCAGATCGTAGGCGTGCACGGCGTCGAGCAGCGGAAAAGCCGATCTCGCTTGCAGCAGACCGAGACTGGCCAGGCTTGCGGTCATTGCCTTCTCTTTGGCCTTGCGTCGCGAGACGACGTAGAGGGTTCCGTCCTGGAACGACTCCACCCGGTGCGCGCTTTCCGAGCGTTCGATTTCGACCGGGCCGTAGCGGAAGCTGAGGCGGGCTACCGGTACGCGGTCGGGCATCCGATCGCCATAATAATACGCATGCGCCGCCTTGTGCCCCGACATCAGACGAAGCACCGGCTTCGGGTCCACGCCGATCTTGGTCGGGGCGGCCGCAGGCGCGGGCAGCCAGCCGGAATCCAGGCCCGGCAGCTTCTGCCCAAGGCGTTGCGCGACTTGCGCGACATGGGCATGCGGGATGGCGGGAGCGAGCAGAAACCGGCTACTCAGCCGTTCCGGAAGATTCAACCTGATCGGCGCGATCAAACCGGCAGCTTCGTCGACGTAGACCGGCGGCTCGGCATTCAGCGCTGTTGCGCCCCCGACGATTAGCGTTGGACCGATTCCGTCCCTGCTGACCTGACGCCACTCGATACGACCATCGCGCGCCTCGCCCCATTGCAGCGGCACACCGCTGTGATCGCGCCAGAACGCCCGCCCCGTCGCGACGATTTGCTTCAGGACATCGGCTGAATAAGCGCGTCGGCCGAACGTATAGCCGGACCGAAATTCGCTGGACAGCCTGACAAGGATGTCGATGTCGGAACCGAGATAGTGTTTCGGAGCACGATCGACTGAAAATTCGCCCAGAGACGGCTGTGACACCTTGCGGCCGAACTCGCCGGTCTTCAGGATTTTCACGGATACGAGCGACACGTCCATGCAAGGTACGCCAGTCCCCGACGACCTCGGCTGCAAGTAATAGAGCAAACGCTGCGTAACATCGGGCGGATAGTCCGTATCTCGCACCGACCGGCCGACTGTCTCGATCCACTCCGCGATTTGGTAGGGCAACACCGCTTCAGGTCGCGCCTCTCCGTTGCCCGCGGAGCCTCGTGACTGTTGCGATCCAGAACCGGCCGCCTGCGCAGGCGAACGCAACGCTTCAAAGAGCGTCGCGGCAACGTGCTTGCAGTTCAAGGCCATCGGGCAGGTGCATTTGCCGTCGAGATCGACCAATCGACGGCCCTCGAACTCCAGCTCGATATCGACCCTGTAGGGATTGCGTTCGGTTCCACTCACCCGCCCCTGCACGTGGGTGAGATCCTCGCTGACCTCCAACCCGGAGACTCGGCCCTGGGCACGGTAAGCAAAGGCCTTGTCCACGGCCGATCGGCTGAAGAAGCCGAGGATGTCCTTCTGTTTCAATCGCTCGGAAAGGTTCGGGAGTTCAGACATCAAGGAATGCGGTTTTTCCGCGGACACCAGCTCGAGACCCATCCACCATTAGCAGACGGAATGTGTCGGCCAAACGGCATCGTCGCCTGTCCTGCATCCACACCTTTGACCGTCGTGCACAGCGGTCGACGGACTCCCGCGGCAAAAGCCTAGCTGCCGACGGCCGGACCGCGATCCGGCCCGGGATCCCGGCCGGCGGCCACGCGCGAGAGGCGGCCCATGTAGTGCGCCCAACCCTTGTCATGGGCCGCGCACTGCTCCGCGTTCGGCAGGCCGCTATGGGTCATCCGCAGGAGCGTGCCGGCGTCCTTGCCGATCAGGTCGATCTCGATCAGGCTCGATCCCGGCGGCACTTCCGCGCCGCCTTCCCAGCCGAAGCTGTAGGCAAGGCGATGCACCGGCACGACCTCGCGGAACGCCCCGCGCGCAGCGCGGTTGCGGTCGTTGCCGAGGCCCTTGAGCAAATAGAGCCCGCCGGGATGCAGCTCGGTCTCGGCCTCCAGCCCCATCCAGCTCACGATCTTCTGCGGATCGGTCAGGAAGGCGAATACAGTTGCGGCCGGCGCGGCGATCTGGATCTCGCGTTGAACGATGAAGGCTTGAGTCATCGATCGATCCTCCATGGACGGTCGGGTTTCAGGGATAATTCGTGACAAGGGTGGCACGTCAACCCCATGATGGGTTGATGCAATTGTCCTCGACACTGAGCTGGCTGGTCGACGCCGCAGCCGAGACCGCAGGCGCCAACCGGTTGTTGGCGGACCTTGGCAGCCACCTTATCACGGATGGCCTGCCGCTTGTCGGCGGCGCGCTGACGCTCGAAGTTCCACACCCGCTGATCGCAAGGCGCACCTGGTTGTGGCGAGCCGGCAATGGCGAGGTCATCGAGGCGCTCGGGTTCGCGCCGGAACAACCCTTTGCAATGCCCGATATGGTCGGATCCGGCGACGCCGGCCGGCGCTGGCTCGGCAGCCTCGCGCCCGGCCCGATCCACGAGGATACGATCGGAACGCGACCGGACGGCCCGACCCTCGGATGGATCGGGACACATCCCTTCACGCCTGCCGAGGCGGATCGATTGCGCGAGGCGGCGCGTTTCGTGGCCGCACCGCTCGCCGCGCTCGCGGCGCGCGCGACGTTGACGGCGGCGCTGGAGG
>NZ_JACMYO010000311.1 GCF_020889685.1 Bradyrhizobium oropedii | reverse complement strand
CGAGAGCCACGCCATCGCGATGCACGGCGCCCCTGCGCTGCCCGCCGCCTTCACCCACCTGCCTTATGCCAATCCTGACGCCCCCAAGGGCGGCCGGCTGGTCCAGGGCGTGATCGGCACCTTCGACAGCCTCAATCCCCTGATCATCAGGGGCGTCGCGGTCCCGCAGGTCAGGGGCTACGGCTATGAGCGCGGCTATGTCTACGAAAGCCTGATGGCGCGCGGCAATGACGAGCCGTTCACCCTGTACGGCCTGCTCGCGCGCAGCGTCGAGACCGACGATGCCAGAAGCTACGTAACCTTCCACATCGATCCCCGTGCGCGCTTTTCCGATGGACAGCCCGTGCTGGCCGACGACGTGCTGTTCTCGCTGGCGCTGTTGCGCGACCACGGCCGCCCGATGCACCACCAGTATTATTCGAAAGTTGCAAAGGCCGAGGCGCTCGACCCGCTCACGGTCCGGTTCGATTTCGGTGGCGTCGCGGATCGTGAATTGCCGCTGATCCTCGGCTTGATGCCGATCCTGCCGCGGCACGCCATCGACCCCGAAAAATTCGAGGAAACGACGCTGGCCCCGCCGATCGGGACCGGCCCTTACCGTGTGACGGCGGTCAAGCCCGGCGCCAGCGTGACCTTCACGCGCGACCCCAATTATTGGGGCCGCGACCTGCCGATCAACCGCGGCTTCTGGAACTTCGACGAGATCAGGCTCGACTACTACCGCGAAGCCAACGGGATGTTCGAGGCCTTCAAGCGTGGCCTGTATGATTTCCGGACCGAGACCGAGCCGCTGCGCTGGCACGATGGCTACGACTTCCCGGCGGCGCGCAACGGCGAGGTGATCCGCGACGTCATCAAGATCGGCACGCCCAGGCCGTCGGAATTCCTGGTGTTCAATAGCCGGCGGCCGAAATTCGCCGACGCCAGGGTACGTCAGGCGCTGGCGATGCTGTTCGATTTCGAATGGATCAACCGCAATTATTATTTCGGGCTGTTTTCGCGCGCCGGCGGTTACTTCGCCGGCTCGGACTTGTCGGCCTATGGCCGCCCCGCCGACGATCGCGAGCGCGAACTGCTCAAGCCATACCTGTCGCACATCCAGCCTGACATCCTCGACGGCCGGTATCATCTGCCGGTCACCGACGGCTCGGGGCGCGACCGCACGATTCTGCGCAACGCGCTAGCGCTGCTGTCCGATGCGGGCTACGCGCTCGACGGCACGGTGCTGAAGCAGCGATCGACGGGGACGCCGCTCCGGATCGAGATCCTGGTCACGACACGTGAGCACGAACGGATCGCCCTCGCCTACCAGCGCGACATCAAGCGCGCCGGCATCGAGGCCGCGGTGCGGGTGGTCGACGCGGTACAGTTCGAGCAGCGCCGGGTTGCCTACGATTTCGACATGATCCCCATTCGCTGGGACCAGTCGCTGTCGCCGGGCAACGAGCAGTGGTTCTACTGGGGCAGCCAGGCCGCCGATGTGCCGGGCACCCGGAACTACATGGGCGCCAGGGATCCGGCGATCGACGCCATGATCGCGGCACTGCTGGCGGCGCGGGAGCGGCCGGCCTTCGTCTCGGCGGTGCGGGCGCTGGACCGGGCCTTGATGTCGGGCTTCTACGCTATCCCCCTATTTAACTTGGGAGAGCAATGGATCGCGCGCTGGAATCGGATAGAACGGCCTTCGACCACGGCGTTGACGGGCTACCTGCCGGAGACTTGGTGGCAGAAGCCCAGCGTGCAATCCAAGTGATCTGCCAAGTAATTTGCCAGTTGAATTATCAAGTGATCCGCCAGGCGATGCGACCGACGCGGCATGACCTGGTCCGATCGAAGCGATGCAACCGACGTTGAACCTGTGAACCAGTCGATCACCTCGCCAACGCTCGATACGCTGTTCAAGCGCACTTTGGCGCGGCAGCCCGAGGCGCTGGCGCTGGTCGACCCGCTCAACAAGCAGCGCATCACCGGCCAGACCCGCAAGCGCCTGACCTATGCGCAGGCCGACCGCGCAATCTCGGCGATCGCAGCCCATTTCGTCGAGAGCGGATTGCCGGCCAATACGGTGATCGCGGTTCAGCTTCCCGGCACGATCGAATTCGCCCTGACGGTGCTCGCCGCCTATCGGGTCGGGCTGGTGGTTGTGCCATTGCCGCTGCTGTGGCGGCAGGCCGAGCTGACGTCCGTCCTCAACCGCACCGCGGCGCGGGCGATCGTCACCTGCGGCAGGATCGACGGCGTCTCCTATGCCGACATCGCGATGAACGCCGCGGCGGAAGCGTTCTCGATCCGCCACGTCTGCGGCTTCGGGACCGATCTGCCTGAAGGCATGGCATCGCTCGACCAGGCGATCCTGCAGGACTCCCGGACCTCGCGCCCGATGATCCAGGACGGCCGCAAGCCGGCGCTGATCTCCTTCGACGTCACCAGCGACGGCATTCGTCCGGTGCCGCGCGCGCATTTCGGCCTGATCGCAGGCGGGCTCGCGATGTCGCTGGAGAGCGACCTGGCGCAAGGCGCCACCATCCTGTCGGCGTTCGCACCGATGTCGTTTGCCGGCATCTGCGCGTCGCTGGTGACCTGGCTGCTGTCGGGCGGAACGCTCGTCATGCATCACCCGTTCGACGAGGAATCGTTCGAGACCCAATTCAACGATCACGGCTGCGACACGCTGATCGCGCCCGCGCAACTCGCGCTGCGGCTCGACGAGCGCGGCCTGTCGGAGCGCCTGCCCACGCTGCGCAACGTGATCGGCCTCTGGCGCATGCCGGAGCAGGTTGCCTCCAGCGCGCACTGGACCTCCGGGCGCGTGACACTGACCGACGTCTATCTGTTCGGCGAGGCCGGGTTGTTCGGCGCCCGCCGCACCGCCGAAGACGGATCGCCCGCCCTGATCAAGCCCGGTCCGCACAGCGCACCGCGCGAAGCGCCCGGCGCATCGATTGCCGGCGAGATCCTGCTGACGCCGAAGGGCACGCTCGGCCTGCGCGGCCCGATGGTGCCGGTCGCCGCCTATGCGCCGCCGCCACCTCCGGGCGACAGCCTGATTGCGCCGCCGCCGCGCGATTTCGTCGACACCGAATACGCTGCGCGGATCGATCGCGTCACCGGCGCCGTCAACATCACCGCCCCGCCTTCGGGCGTCATGACCGTCGGCGGCTACCGGTTCCTGGCCCAGGAGCTTCAGGAATGGTCACGCCGCCTCGGCCAGGGCGCGCTGTTGACGGCATTGCCGGACCGCCTCAGCGGCCACCGTCTGGCCGGACGGGCACAGGACAACGCCCGCGCCCGCGACGCCCTCACAGAACTTGGCCTTAACCCGTTGATGGTCGAAGCATTTCGCGACCGAAGCGGCACCGCGACGAGCTAAAATCTTATCGTTGCGTTAGTCTTAGCATTGTGTTGACGCCGCATTAAGCCATGCGAACTAGCATCGCAGCCGTTTGCTGATCTTAAGCATTGGTTTCGAGCGTTCGAATGTCTCAACAAGGTCCGGTCCTCATCGTATCGGCGTCGGCAAAGCCGCCGTTCGCCGCCGTTCTCGATGAGACGAAGCTGTTCCCGGTCGTGGTCACGGACTGGAACGAGGCCGGACGGGCCATCGAGCAGGTCAAGCCGGCAGCTGTCATTGCAGCCGCCGAGGGCGTCGACTTCGTCACCCTGTCGGGCCTGGCCAAGCGTGCGGCCGCCCGCGCCCCCTATCTGCCGCTGATCGCGGTCGATCCCGCGACCACCCTGCCCGACACCGCGATCGCGTTCTTCCAGAAGAAGGGCTTGCCGGATCGCCTGGTCGCCCGGCTCAACGCGTGCTTACGTGTTCGCGCGCTGCATGCAACCGTGATGCGCCGCCTGGTGCCGCCGGCCCCGATCGCCATGTCCGATATCGATCCGATCGGCGAGGCCACTGCGCTGCTGATCGGTCGTGGCGGCGCCTACCCGACGCTGTCGGTCGCGCTTGGCGAACGCGCCGGCGTGGTCGGTGCGCTCAGCATCGAGGCCGCCGCCAAGCATCTTTCAAGCCGAGACATCGACGGCATCGTGCTGGCCGAGGGATTCACGCCGCGCGTGATGGATGCCTTCCTGACCGTGCTGACCGAGGATGTCCGCTTCCGCCCATTGCCTGTCATCGTTGCCTCGGGCGAGCTGACGCCGCGCTACGAGCTGCCCAATCTCGAGATCGTCACGGCCGGTCCGACACGTGTTGCCGACATGGCGTTGCCGATGATCCGCCAGCACGCCTTCGAGGCGCGGCTCGGCCGCATGCTCAAGGCGATCGACGCCAAGGGCCTGATCGATCCCCGCACCGGCCTGCTCACCAAGGCTGCGTTCGAGCGCGACTTCGCCACCGCCGTCTACCACACCGCCGAGCGCGGCGGCGCGCTCTCGGTGGCGCGGTTCACCTTCGACAACACCCAGCCGCGCGCGCAATTCGACGGCGCGCGGATCATCAGCCGATTGATGCGCCAGGCCGACTTCGGCGCCGTGCATGACGACCGGTCGCTCGTCGTGGCGTTCGCCGGCACCGACCTGCGCAACGCCCAGGCCATCACGCGGCGATTGGCGAGCGTGATGCGCCACACCCAGAACGGCCGCCGCGACAGCAGAGCCGAGCCCGCCGTCAGCGTTGCAACGCTGATGCCGGGCGATTCCGCCCTGTCATTGCTTGGACGCCTGTTCGGGCCGGCGGAGCGCGTCGCGTCGTAACAAGCAATGTGCCACCTCATAAGGTCGCAAATCTTTCGCGTATCGTCCGCAAATCGTCGTGGAATCAGTAACCGGACGGCGGCTTGGCGGGGGCCCGGGTGAACACTGGTCGCAGCCCAGCGGCATCCGGAGCAAACGGACTTGGATAGACGTTCCGTGGGTCACAGAGCTGACAACCGTTTGGCCCCCATGGCTGCGTGGCGGCCGCGCCGCAGAGCGGCAGCGCCATGCGTGCCGCGAAAGCTGGCGGAACAGCCTGTTGACCGCCCTCGCAATGGTAGGCACCCGCAGTCTTGCTCGCCGATAGTGCAAGCAACGCTGCGACGAACAGAGTTCTCATGCTCGCCTCCAAGCTCGTCGGAGCCAATCAGCAGAAAAGCAATTTGAGAATAGTTCAGGCCCGCACAGCCGTATAGTCGCTCGTCGAGCCCGCCGGTGCGCCTCCCGCTCGCAGACCCTGAACCACGTCCGGCCACCCGGAATAGACGCATCGCCGCCTGCGGCTCACTGGCCGGCACGCGGCGATTGGCGAGCGTGATGCGCCACACCCGGAACGGCCGCCGCGACACCCGCGCGGAGCCGGCCGTCAGCGTCGCAACGCTCATGCCGGGTGACTCAGCAACGTCGCTGCTGGGTCGGCTGTTCGGGACGCCGGAGCGCGCGGCGGCGTAACAAGCACAATGCCGCTTGTCAGTTGCTGCGATTGCCGCCCGGGCATTGCCGTCAGACGAAGCCGCTCATCTCGGCGGCTCCGCATGCCTCGCCCGAAAAGTGCGAAGCGGCTTTCCGAAACGATCATGCTTAAACAAAAATCTAAAGCGCGATGGATTCAAGCTGATCTCATCGCGCTTTAGGCATGCGGCTGCGTCAGTTGGGCCTGCATGACAGCTGCGGCAGGCTCCGTGATCAGCGTTCCGCCATGGCCATCGCCGGCCGCAACGAAACTGTTGGCGGCATACTGGCCAAGCAGCGCAATCTGGGCCATGTGCGTGCCATCGCTGACGCTGAGGGTTCCTCCTGAGCCGCTGCTGTTGGCCGAAAAGCCCACGGTGGTGGCAGAGCCGAAGCCGATATCCCGCAGGTCGAGCCGATCCTGACCTCCGAAATCCGACACCGTGCCGCTGAATG
>NZ_JACMYO010000310.1 GCF_020889685.1 Bradyrhizobium oropedii | reverse complement strand
GTACTGCCCCGATTGGTGCGGCTCCCTTGGTCCAGCAGGATTCAGTGACTGCTTGACTATCATGGTCAGCTCGACCTGTATTGCTCGGCACTTTACATACGTCGTAGCGGTCCGCTTTTCGCAAATCGTCCCCTCCCCGGACGAGCGTTCAGTATCTATTGGTTTAGGAGAGCCATTTCGGTAGTCACAATCGTCTTGAGACCCGTCAGGTTCTCGAAAGCTAGCTCTCCTAAAATACTGAGGTCTCTGGGGTGCCGATGCTTCCATTGATGGTAGTGGACAAGAACATAGAGGTCCGAATGCTCAAAGCAATCGGAGATGTGCTTAGCGTCGTTGGTGAGTTAGCCCAGAAGTACACTACCCTGCGGCAACAGCAGCCGGCGGGGCAACAATTGGACGGCGCTAGTTCGCAAGGATCTGGCGAGTTGAACTCGCGAACCCGCTTTGAACGGCAGCTGAGCGAATTGCAAAATAACCCGCCCTCCAGCACTCAGGTGTCTGCGGCAATTTCAAATGACGTATATCTGGCTAGCGGAAGCGAAAAAGACCGCGACGTCGCGATCCAGCGATCGTCACCGTACTACTACAGCAACACTCCGAATATCGAGCTCCTCAAAGCCGATCAGGCCGCAAGTGTGGTGAAAGAATTCTGGAAGAGTATCGAGGCGTTCAGCAAAGATCGCGCTGGAAGAGAACTGACGGTTCCACCCGACGGCCCCGGGGAACTTGCCCCAACGAGGCCTGACCTGGAAGCATGGAAGGAACGAAGCGATGGAGCAGTGGGATCGGCCATTGTGATGCAAGAAGGTCCAGAAGATAAACTCGTCTATACGCTTCAAGAAGCCCCTATCGCCGTGATGACGCTGCAGCAACGTCGAGTCGATATCGAAATTAAACATCTGGCGACGCACCCGGCCGTTTACGGAGCTGGCGAAACAATGCTTGAGTCGGCCATAAACCGGTCCCAAGCGGCAGGTCATGGCGGCAAAGTAAGCTTAGTTGCTACGCCCGAAGCTCATGGGTTTTATGAGAAGAATGGCTTCAAGATGGATAGGCATGGCCGGTGGTCGCTTGTTCCTTCAGCCAGCGAGTTCTGGGGCAAAAAAAGCGATATCTGGATTTTGAAGAAGAACGAGGGCAAGAAGTATCTCACTGGTGCCCCGGCAGATAGGTCCTGACTTGTTTGAAATTGCCCTGATTCGACTGAAGTCCTTGAACGGATGCGCGCCGCGTTGATCTGCGCCTTAGCGGTGCCAAAGGATCGGCAACAACATGCCCCCGCTCGGCGTTGTGGAGGGCGCGCGAGTGGGAAAACCGTCGCGTCAGCGTACGGGCAAGAGCGTCATGGGCTTGCCGAACTCCCGAGCCACGAGATAGCTGACAATCGGCAACTCCGCGACGTCGAACGTTTGTTCGCGAACCATCGGCTTGAAACTATCAATGACCGAATCGTAGTGGACGAAATCGAGCGTCACTCGGTCCGAAACTCACCACGTCGCTCTTCGCGGCGGCGGTGCTGGGACCGAGAACATCGCGCTGATGCGGCTGACCGAATAGACGGCACATCCCGAACAACTGATGCGCTTGGTCGAGCTTGGGTCTGGTACCCGCGGCAGCGGTCTGAGACTATCCAAATATCAAATAGATTGCATCTTGAGGTTAGGCTTGAACAGGCGCGATTCTGCATCTCGCCGGCGTAGGCCCGCCCTGTCAACAATTGGCCGGCGAAAGGCGCAGTGAAGTCAGTTGTCCAATCCCGAACCGTCGTCGCGATAAGCAACGCACTGGTCTGGCTTCCAAGCTTAGCCACGATTGCTGCACATCGACAACGAGACGCAACAATGCGCACCCGGGCAACTACCAATTCTCACAATTGATCTAGATGACGAAAACATGTCACCTTCCATTGATGATCGTTGCTCGGTCAACTTGCACGCAGGCATTCAGCATGCACGACCAATCACATTCTGCTCTCGCCAAACGGGCTGATCAATCCGTTGATTCCTCACCGTCACAAAGGCTGCGGGCCGACGTCTGCTCCAGTAGCAAACTCTTCTTCCTCATGGAAGCGCATGACGGACTCTCGGCAGCTCTCGCTGAGCGCGCAGGTTTCAAAGGTCTCTGGGCGTCGGGTCTGTCGATTGCCTGCGCTCTGGGCTACCGAGATGCCAACGAAGCGTCGTGGAGCCAGGTCGTCGATGCAGTCGAGCGGATCGTGGACTCAACGCAACTGCCTGTCTTGGTTGACGGCGATGGCGGCTTCGGGAATTTCAATAACGCCCGTCTGCTGGCACGCAAACTCCGTCAGCGTGGCGCTGCCGGCGTCGCGCTGGAGGACAGCTGTTTTCCGAAGACGAATTCGTTTGTTGACCGGCATCCCCTTGCCGATGTCGACGAATTCTCCGGCCGTCTGCGGGCGGTGAAGGATACAGTTGCGCAAGACTTCGTCCTTGTGGCCCGGATCGAGGCGCTGATCGGCGGCCATGGAATGGATGAAGCAATTTTGCGCGCCCACGCTTATGCCGACGCGGGAGCCGATGCGATCCTCATTCACTCGCGAAGGAGCGCTGCGGACGAGATTCTTGCGTTTGCACGCGCCTGGCAGAACAGGCTGCCGGTTGTGATCATTCCAACGAAATACTATCGAACGCCGGTCTCTGCTTACCGCAAAGCTCACATCTCGACGGTGATCTGGGCCAACCATGCTATGCGAGCTGCAATAGCGGCAATGCGGCAGGTCTACCATCGTATCCTCACTGAGGAGAGCACATCCAGCATTGAGCCGAGTATTGCGACGCTCGACGAGGTGTTCGAACTCTTGAGATACGACGAACTCGCCAGTGCGGAAGCGCGCTATCTTCGCCCCTCCTGAGTGGGGCGATAACGTTTCATTCACGCTGCAATATGCTTCGTCTCGAAGGACCACCGCCATGCAACCGGCCGCCTTTCTATCCCACTCGTCAGCGACGCACAGATTGTCACTTCTGAGTGTGGGCTGGCGATCGACTGCCGCGAGAGCCCTCACGCGGCCGATCTATCCATTGCCGCAATATTTCGGCTCGATTGCCCCATCTCATGGTTCATCCAGTCAACCGACAAAAGGCAGCAAACTCATTTTGCTCTGGAAGAAGAGCCAACGCGGGCGATGATCCGTCGTTCCTGAGATGTAGGGGTCCAATGTTTCAAGAAGTCCGTAGACCCCACACCGCAGCAGACAACCATAAGCGACGTCATGGACCGAAGGAGAGCGCCAGTGTTGGGGCGACGGACAGTCTTGTTCGACTCGTCGGACACCGCGGCGGCGTGCGGGCGCCAAAACAGCTTCCGTGAGTCGCAGGGAAAGCATCGATCTGACCGCCCGAGAGATCTGGAGCGAGCTTGCGCCAGCGGTGCGCCGGGGCGAGTGGACCAGAATTCCTGGGGCGGTCCAAGCCGGCTTGTCTGGGTCCGTGCCGTTTGGAAGTGAGGACGCGATATCGAAGAACGACGAAAGGGAATGAAATGACCGCCTATGCGCCCAAGAAAGCCGTTATTCTTGCTGCCGGCGTTGGCTCTCGCTTGCGACCGCTGACCGATCTGCGGCCCAAGCCGCTTGTTGAGGTCAATGGAACGCCGATACTCCATAACGCTCTGCGAAATCTGGAAGCTGTCGGCGTGGAAGACGTCACAATTGTTGTCGGCTACCGCAAGGACGCTATTGAATACGCCTGTGGCAGCCGCTTTGGCGAGCTCGAAATCAATTATGTGGAATCGTCCGTCTTCGACAGCACCGGCAGCGCCTACTCGCTTTGGCTGGCGCGTGACGCGCTTCTGTCCGGAGACTGCCTCCTTGTTCAACCAGGACTCCCCGTTAGTGGAGCTGCGTCGTCGGAAAGCGTTGCAGCTGTCCTTGATCAGCGGCTGTTGACGGCGAGACGTCGTGATAAGAGCACCTAAATGTGCGAGGAACGCACAACTCTGACATAAGTCGAAGGGCGAGCATTGATGTCGCAAGTAGAAATCAGCGTTCGTCAATTTGAGCCTGGGGATGCCGAAGATGTCTGGCGCCTACATAGAAGCGCCTTGGATCATGTGGGCGCGCGAGGCCCGGAGGGCGTCTGGGAGGCGGATTTACGCAACATAGAGAGAGTATATATTAGATCGGGCGGAGAATTCCTGATAGCGCGTATTGGGTCCCAGCTCGCTGCAATGGGCGCTCTGAAACCTGTTAGTGATGAAGTCGCAGAGCTAAAACGTCTGAGGGTCGATCCGGCTCTTCAAAGACGGGGCCTTGGAAGGCGCATACTTTATGAATTAGAAACGCGAGCTGTAGTTCTCGGATTCCTCTCTATTGTACTCGATACAACAACAGTCCAGGTTGCCGCTCAGCGACTTTATGAGGCTGCCGGCTACCTTCGCTGCGGGTATGGAGTGTTGCACGGATACGAAGTGATCCATTTTAAGAAGCGGATGAGTGTACGTTCTTGTAGTCGCAGTTGACCTCGTAAGTCAGAGTAGCGCGTGTTCAGATATCAGGCAGTGCAATGCCTCGGATTGTGCGACGAATGCCCACTTTCGGTCGGATAAGCTCGTTGGTGCGACCAGTAAGTCATTGATTTTTCTCAACCCGGGGCTGTCTCTTAATCAGCGGCCCGGTCGGAGTCAGTTATGCAGCAAGCTTAGGAATCTCCTGTTCAATCAATCGCAATAATCGGGTGTTGCGCCTCCGGGATTTGAAGTGCGTCAGGAGAAGCTCATGATGTCTAGCGGATGAAAGTTCTGCCGAGGTAAGTCTTAGCCAGACGCCTCGTAGCGAGTCGTGGGTCCGAACCGGTAACGGCAGGACCAAGCGTAGACAGCAAGCGTGCAGGGTGTGTATTGGGCCACGTAATCGGATCGTCGCGGTCGCCGAGGCTGCTTCAAAAGTCGAAGGCAACACCGGGATCTGCGCTAAAGGCGAGCAGGTTCTGGGCCGCCGGGGTCGGAGACCACATCACGCGCGCACAGAAATCATGGGAACCTGAGAAACCCTGTCATGTGCTCCGGCTCGTCACCGGAGGGAGAACTGACCGAGCGAAAAGCGGAGGTCGTTCCTCAGGCACGGCAGGGTGGCGGATCGGGGCGTAGTACTGTCGATGGCGGCGAAGGCAACGAGTCGACCGGAGGGAAGGCCCCGACTGATGGGAAACTCCGGTGAGCAGGCACGGGACCGGACACAGAGCCGGGTCATCCTGCCAGCCAATCTCACCTGGGTGAATGAGGCGGCCAAACGGTCGCGCCAGACTAGGTTCACGGCGCTGCTGCACCACGTTGACGTCGCTGCGCTCGAAAGGGCGTATCGACGGCTGCGGCGGCAGGCGGCCCCCGGGGTAGACGGGTGACAGTGGACTCCTACGGGCAAGACCTCGAAGGTAATCTTCGCGATCTAGCCGACAGGGTCCATGGCGGCCGCTATCGGCCGTTGCCGGTTCGCCGGACGTACATCCCTAAGGCTGACGGCGGTCAGCGGCCTCTCGGCATCCTCGCGCTGGAAGATAAAATCGTCCAGGGCGCGGTGGCGGAGGTCTTGAGCGCCATCTATGAAGCCGACTTCCTCGATTGCTCCTTTGGCTTCCGACCCAGACGCGGTGCTCATCAGGCGCTGCGGGTGGTGCGCGAAGCCATCACGACGGAGCCGGTGAACTGGGTACTCGATGCCGACATCCGCAGATACTTCGACAACATCGACCACGAACTTTTGCTACGGGCTGTCCGGAAGCACGTGACGTGCAAATGGGCGCTGCTCTACATCGAACGATGGCTGACGGCACCTATGGACAAGGACGGAATAATTATCGAGCGAACCCGCGGCACCCCTCAGGGTGGCGTGATTAGCCCTATATTATCCAACCTTTTCCTGCACTACACGTTCGATCTCTGGATGGGACGGACGCACCCTG
>NZ_JACMYO010000309.1 GCF_020889685.1 Bradyrhizobium oropedii | reverse complement strand
CTAACATCCTGTTCATCTGCGGCGGTGCCTTCTCGGGCCTCGAGAAGATCATCTCCGCCCGCGGCCGCTCGACCTCGATCGGCTTCGCGGCTCAGGTGCTCGCGCCGGAAGACCGCCGCACCGGCGAGATCTTCCGTCACGTCGAGCCGGAGGATCTGCTGAAGTACGGCCTGATCCCGGAGTTCGTCGGCCGTCTGCCCGTCGTCGCGACGCTGGAAGACCTCGACGAGGCCTCGCTGAAGAAGATCCTGACCGATCCGAAGAACGCGCTGGTGAAACAGTACCAGCGGCTGTTCGAGATGGAGAACATCGAGCTGACGTTCGCCGACGAGGCGCTTGGCGCGGTCGCCCGCAAGGCGATCGAGCGCAAGACCGGCGCGCGCGGCCTGCGGTCGATCCTGGAGAGCATCCTGCTCGAGACCATGTTCGACCTCCCGGGCCTGGAAGGCGTCGAGGAAGTCGTGATCTCGCGCGAAGTGGTCGAGGGCACGGCCCGTCCGCTCTACATCTACGCGGATCGTTCCGACCGCGCCGTCGAGAGCAGCGCGAGCGCTTAAACAGCGCTCGTCTCGACCCGCCAAAAATGCACGGCTGCCGGGCGATCCGGCGGCCGCTTTGGCGCAGCAGCAGCGCCCCTTGCGGCGTCGCAGTAAATGCCTGTTTAGCCTATATTTCCCGGCACTTCTCAGACTTGACACCCCCCTGCCTGATAGCCACCTAATGCTATCGGCGAGGGATCTCATGCGTTGAGATTCGGCGCTTCACGATGCGGAATAAGCGGCTGCTGACGGCAATCTCGTTCCGGATCACCAAGGCACCTTGTGGCGGTTGCGCGAGCAGGCGGACTGCGTGCAAGGGGGCAAAACAAAAGGAATAGGCCATGACGACCTCAAAACCCCGGCCAACGATCGTCCACGGCGAAAGCCACTCCTATCCGGTGCTGCCGCTCCGCGACATCGTCGTCTTCCCGCACATGATCGTGCCGCTGTTCGTCGGCCGCGAGAAATCGATCCGCGCCCTCGAAGAGGTGATGAAGAACGATGCGCTGATCATGCTCGCGACGCAGAAGAATGCGTCCGATGACGATCCGGCACCCGATTCAATTTACGAGACCGGTACGCTCGCCAGCGTCCTGCAGCTCCTGAAGCTACCCGATGGCACCGTGAAGGTGCTGGTCGAGGGCCTCGAGCGCGCGCGCGTCGAGAAGTATTCCGATCGCAGCGAATATTACGAAGCGACCGCGGTCGCGCTCGCCGACACTGACGCCACCTCGGTCGAGGCCGAGGCGTTGGCGCGTTCGGTGGTGTCCGACTTCGAAAGCTATGTGAAGCTGAACAAGAAGATCTCCGCCGAAGTCGTCGGCGTGGTTCAGGCGATCACCGATTTCGCCAAGCTCGGCGACACCGTTGCCTCGCATCTCGCGGTCAAGATTGCCGATCGGCAAGCGATCCTGGAGACGTTGTCCGTCACGCAGCGCCTGGAGAAGGTGCTGGGCCTGATGGAGAGCGAGATCTCGGTGTTGCAGGTCGAGAAGCGCATCCGCTCGCGCGTCAAGCGCCAGATGGAGAAGACCCAGCGCGAGTATTACCTGAACGAGCAGATGAAGGCGATCCAGAAGGAGCTCGGCGACGATGAAGGTCGCGACGAGTTGGCCGATCTGGAGGAGAAGATCTCCAAGACCAAGCTGTCCAAGGAAGCACGCGAGAAGGCGCAGCACGAGCTGAAGAAGCTGCGCCAGATGTCGCCGATGTCTGCGGAAGCGACCGTCGTGCGCAACTATCTGGATTGGCTGCTGTCGATTCCGTGGGGCAAGAAGTCCAAGGTCAAGAAGGACCTCGAGGCCGCGCAGGCGGTCCTGGACTCCGATCACTACGGGCTCGAGAAGGTCAAGGACCGTATCGTCGAGTATCTCGCCGTGCAGTCGCGGGCCAACAAGCTGACCGGACCGATCCTGTGCCTGGTCGGGCCTCCCGGCGTCGGCAAGACCTCGCTCGGCAAGTCGATCGCGAAGGCGACCGGCCGCGAGTTCGTGCGCGTGTCGCTCGGCGGCGTGCGTGACGAGGCCGAGATCCGCGGTCACCGCCGCACCTATATCGGCTCGATGCCCGGCAAGATCATCCAGTCGATGCGGAAGGCGAAGACCTCGAATCCGCTGTTCCTGCTGGACGAGATCGACAAGATGGGTGCCGATTTCCGTGGCGATCCGTCGTCGGCGCTGCTTGAGGTCCTGGACCCCGAGCAGAACTCGACCTTCAACGACCACTATCTGGAGGTCGACTACGACCTGTCCAACGTGATGTTCATCACGACCGCGAATACGCTGAATATTCCGGGGCCGCTGATGGACCGCATGGAGATCATCCGGATCGCCGGTTACACGGAGAACGAGAAGGTCGAGATCGCGCGCAAGCATCTGATCCCGAGCGCGATCTCCAAGCACGGTCTGGACTCCAAGGAATGGTCGATCGACGACGCGGCCTTGCTCTTGATGATCCGCCGCTACACCCGCGAAGCGGGCGTGCGTAACCTGGAGCGTGAGCTATCCACACTCGCCCGCAAGGCGGTGAAGGAGTTGATGATCTCCAAGAAGAAGTCGGTGAAGGTCACCGAGGCGAATATCGAAGAGTTCCTCGGCGTTCCGAAGTATCGCTTCGGCGAGATCGACGATGAGGATCAGGTCGGTATCGTCACCGGTCTGGCCTGGACCGATGTCGGCGGCGAGCTGTTGACCATTGAAGGCGTCATGATGCCCGGCAAGGGCAAGATGACCGTCACGGGCAATCTGCGCGACGTGATGAAGGAATCGATCTCCGCGGCGGCGTCCTACGTCCGCTCGCGCGCGATCAACTACGGCATCGAGCCGCCGATGTTCGACCGGCGCGACATCCACGTTCACGTGCCGGAGGGCGCAACGCCGAAGGACGGTCCGTCCGCCGGTGTGGCGATGGCCACCGCGATCATCTCGGTCATGACCGGCATTCCGGTCCGCCACGATGTCGCGATGACCGGCGAGATCACGCTGCGTGGTCGCGTGCTGCCGATCGGCGGCCTGAAGGAGAAGCTCCTGGCTGCCGCGCGCGGTGGCATCAAGACGGTGCTGATCCCGGAGGACAACGCCAAGGATCTCACGGAGATTTCCGATGCGATCAAGGGCGGCATGGAGATCATTCCGGTCTCGCGGCTGGATGAGGTCGTTGCCAAGGCGCTGGTCCGCGTGCCCGCGCCGATCGTCTGGGAAGAGGAGACCAGCAAGGTCGACGTCAAGCCCGACGCTTCGGATGAAGCGTCCGGCGGCCTGACTGCGCACTGAAGCAAGCTCCAGTCGAAATAGGAAAACGGCGCCTGCGGGCGCCGTTTTTGTTTCGTGGCTCGTCGAGGTCTTCGAGCAGCCGGGTGAGCGACTACTCCTTCTTCTCGACGACGAAATTGCCGATCGCGCCGAGTGCCATCAGCACGCTGGTGCCGAGGAACACCGCGCGCATGCCGATATGGCCGCCGATGAATCCGCCGGCGAGCGGGCCGATCACCTGGCCGGCATATTGCGCCGAGATCGAATAGCCCAGCATGCTGCCGGTGACCGCGTCGGGCGCGTTGTGCCGGATCACGCTGGCGATGCAGGGCAAGAGACCGCCGAGCGCGAGCCCCATCAGGAAGCGAAGCACGATCAGTTGCCAGCCGTTGACCACGAAGGCCTGCGGGATCAGCAGCAGCGCCGAGACGGCAAGACAGACGGTGATGATCCGCCAGTGGCCGACACGATCGGCGAGCTTGCCGAGATGCGACGACGACAGCAGGCTGCCGAACGCCGCCGCCGACATCACGAGACCGGCCACGAACGTCACCTGCGGCGCCTCGACCAATTGCGCGACATAGACCGTGATGATCGGCTCGATCGACATGTTGGCGATCATCAGCAGCAGGCCCGTTCCCCACATCGCGACGACAGGATGCTTGTCAGGAACGAGCGCCCAGCCGCCACGCGCTTTGCCGCCTTTCGCCGCCTTCGGACGCGCATCCTCGCGGATCAGGAAGGTCGTGCCGAGGAAGGTGAAGAAGATGACGCCGCCGATCAGGAAGAAGGTCGCGCGGATGCTGATCAGGCCAGGCAGGACGCCGCCGATCAAGGGACCGACCAGGCTGCCGGCCATGATGCCCGCTGAGAGCACGCCGATCGCCCAGCCGGACCGCGCTTTCGGCGTCTGCGCTGCGATCAGCACGGTCGAGCCCGAGGCGTAGCCGCCGAGCAGGCCGGTCAGTAGCCGCAAGCCCACCAGCTCATAGACATTGTGCGCCATGCCGATCAGCGACATGGCAATCGCCATGCCGAGGCTGGCGCGGATCAGCATCAGCTTGCGTCCGTAACGATCGGCGAGCCGGCCCCACAGCGGCGCTGTCAGCGCCGCGCTGAAGAAGGTTGCGCCATAGGCGACGCCCGACCATTGCACGATGGCGGCGTGGTCCGTGACGCCGAGCTGCTCGACATAGAGCGGCAGGAACGGCAGCAGCAGCGTCATCCCCACGATGGTGGTGAAGGAACCGAAGACGCAGACGATCAGGTTGCGCTTCCAGGGGCCTGCGTCGAGCAGTGCCTCGCGATCGACTTCCATGTTCATGTCAGCGCAGCCCGATGACGGCGAAGCCGCGTGCGCGTAGGCCGCGACGGTCTTCATTCAGCGAACGGAGCAGGCGATCGCGGGTGTCGGTGATGTGATCGGCGGCCTCGCGCGCGGCGGCTTCGGGATCGTTGGCCTTGATGAAGCCGAGAATGCGCCGGTGCTCGCGCCAGGCCTGCTCGCGAGAGGGTTCGGTCCACACCTCCAGCCAGCGTGCCCGCGACAGCCGCGTCATGGCGCCGGCGATCGCCTTGACGATGAACGGGTTGCCGGAGAGGCGCGCGATCTCGACATGGAAATCGGTGCCGACACGATGCCATTCCTCGCGCGGCGCGCCGGACTGGCAGGCATCCAGCATCTCTTCGACGCCGGCGATGTCGGCCTCGCTCGCCCGCGCGCAGGCGAGGCGGACGGCCGTCGTCTCCAAGGGAATCCGGAACTCCGCCAGCGACTCCAGCTCACCGAGGTCGATCGGCGCGACGATCCAGTTGCGGCCATCGCGGCGGACCAGCTCTTCGCCTTCGAGCCGCACCAGCGCGGCGCGGATCGGTGTACGCGATCCCTCGAAGCGGCTCTCCAGCCAGCGCTCGGTCAGCCGCTCGCCGGGGCCAAGGTCGAGGGAGAGGATCATCTCCCGGAGCTGGTCGTGGATCTGGAGCATCTGCGACATTGGGGCGGCGTCCTCGGGGCTGCTCGTCGACGTATCCCGGATTGGTATCCCAAACAAGACCGATCCGGGATACCAGGAATGCCCGAGGGGTAGCCGGGGGCCGGGCCGCGGATGATGGAACCCGTCTCCGGCGAGCTGCTTTGTTCGACGGAATTGGGAGACCGCCAAATGCATATCGACGGGCAATGCCATTGCGGAGCCGTGACCTACGAGGCCGAGATCGATCCCGAGCGCGTATCGATCTGCCATTGCACCGACTGCCAGGCACTGACCGGCTCGCCGTATCGGGTCACGGTGATCTGCGCCGCCGAGCAGGTCAGGCTGACCGGACCCGCGCCGAAAGTGTACGGCAAGACGGGCGACAACGGCCGGATCCGCTTCCAGCATTTCTGCGGCGACTGCGGTTCTCCCTTGTTCACGAGCGGCGAGGACGGCGGACCCGACGACTGGGGCATCCGCTGGGGTAGCATTCGCCAGCGCGGCCAATTGACCCCGCGACGCCAGGTTTGGTGTCGTTCCGCCGCACCATGGAGCAGTGATCTCAAAGGATTGCCGGCGCGGCCCAACGACTGAAGCCCAGGGATTGAGGCTCTGCGACCTTGCGCCTGAGGGGCGGGCGAGGCTAAAGAGGCCCGCAGGTAAGGGCGGCTAGCTCAGCTGGTTAGAGCATC
>NZ_JACMYO010000308.1 GCF_020889685.1 Bradyrhizobium oropedii | reverse complement strand
CAAAGGCCTGCGGTGGTCGCCGCCGTGCCGGCGCGGCCGTCCCCGTCGAGCCGCCTGCACCGAGGCGGCCGTTGCCGACCGCGTACGGCGTTTATGCCGAGAGCGGCGGCAAGCTCTACGAGCTGCAACTGATCCAGGGCCGCGCGCCGGATCCGCGCGTGGCGATTTCGGCGGCGATCACCAAGCCGAGCGAGACCATATTGCCCGACGGACATTTCCGCTTCATCGTGTTCCGGCGCGAGGGCGCCGGCGGCGCCTCCGACCCGATCGACGTGCGCCTGATCGCGCATGTGGGCCAGCAGACCACGTTCGACGCAGCCGGCAAGCCGGTGGTCTCGCCGGGCGACGACAGCTGGGTGATCCGCAACATCTCGATTCCGTTCCGCGCGGCGCCGCTCAGCGAGGATCCGCAGATGTTCGAGGTCCAGCCGCGCGACGACGCGCCGCTGTCGCCGGGACGCTATGCGCTGATCCTGAAGGCGCAGGCCTACGACTTCACCGTCGATGGTGCGGTGACCGACAAGCGGCATTGCCTGCAACGGCTGGCGGCCGCGAACGGCGTGTTCTACTCGGAATGTGAGAAGCCGTGAGCGGCGCGCCCATCCGGCTCAGCGCCGTGCTGGCGCTTGTGCTGTCTTCGACCGCCGCCATCGCAGCACCCGAGGCCGAGACCGCGAAGCGGTGCTTGCGTGCAGCCTATCTGGTCTATCCCTACAAGCGACCGGGTGTCGCGCCGATGAATGGCGACCGGCTGCATTTCTTTCAGCAGTGCATGGCGCAGGACGCCACAAAGTCAGCGGAAGCGCCGAAGCGCGATTGAACCGCTCAGCTCGCGGAATGTTCCGCAGGCGACCTCAGCCGGCCGAACTGGCTGCGCAGCATGAACAGCATGAGGCGACCCGTGCCGATGCCGGCGAGACCTCCCGCCACCTTGACGATGGCGTCGATCAGGCGGCCGTGGCGGTCAGGCGTCAGCAATTGCATCGCTTCGAGCGAGAATGCGCTGAGGACGACAAAGAGCACGATCAGCGCGGTGCGCCGCGGGTAACCCAGCACGAAAGCCAGCGCCATCACGGCAAAGGCCGCGAAATGCTCGGCCTGCGGATGGAAAAGCGAGGGGCGGTCCTGGATCGGGGACAGCGTCACGAAGGCGATGAAGGCAAGCGCGAGCCAGCCCGCAATCACGCCGAATGTCTTTATCTTCGAAACAAGCAACAATTTCTTCCCGGTCCCGGTGCCCCGCCGTGTTGCGCTGCATTAGCGCATCGCTCGCGTCGGCGACAATTAAATGCCCGCCGAAGGTTAATCTGCCGGCCGGGCGCCGCGGGTAAACCGAGTTCCAGAAAGCTCACATAGGTTATTGCCCTGCGAGTTCCATGTGTGATGATCTCGCTGTGATCTCGGGGGAGTTCATCCAATGAAGGACATGCAAGCGTACTTGGAGAAGCTTCGTGTCGAGGCGGAAGAGTGCGAGCTAATCAGCAAGCTGGCGACCAATCAGACCAAGAAAGACCTGTTTGCCAGGCTGGCCGCGCATCACCGCACCCTGGCTGCCGAAGTCGAGAAGGCGATGGGCGAGTCCAGGCCGAACTGATGGTTCGGTTTGGGAACATTACGCCAACCTGACAATTGACCGCCGTCGCCGCGCATCACCTTTGACACCCGGCGATTGGGACGCTCTGGCCTCCTGAATGGCAACGGAGCCGCACATGACGAAGCGACGCAACCGCGTCAAGCAAACCCATTGGCTTGAAGAACGCCTCGTCGCGAGAGCCGAGAGCCTGCGCGAACGGGCCGCAGCGCTGGCCCCAGGTATCGAAAAAGACGCTATACTCAAGCTGGCCCGGCAAGCCGACGCCGGGGCAAGCATGAGTGAGCGGCTACGCTCGCCCAGCTCCGCTTAGGAGGTCTGTCATGCATGCACACCATCACCGTATCGACAGCGTCGAGATCGCCTTTGTCTGCGCTGCGGCAGTGTCGTTTGTGGCCCTGGCCGCAAGCGTGGCCTGGCTGGTTATGCGGTGAACCATAGGGCTCATTCGAAAGAGACGGCCCCAGCGCCGGGGAAACGCTGAGGCCGCGTCCAAGTGCTGTCCGCTTTAGGCACCGGGACCGCTGGTCAACCGGATGTCGCGACGGTGGTTCCTGCAAAAAGAAGCGGCCCCAGCCCCCTTGAGGGTAAATGCCGGGGCCGCTCTTTAATTCCCATTCTCACGCCGAACCGCCGCTTGCCGATAATAGACGGCCCCTCTGGGCTTAAAACTTGAACTTAATGAAACAGCCCGACCCAGTCCTTGGATCATCGAATCAAAGTGTGAGCTGGTCAATTAACCTGTGTGAATCAAAGGTAAACAAATCGTCTGGATGCGTAACAGGCGATCCTGGCTCCCTCTGCAAGGCGCTTTCTGATTATCGTTAGCCCTGCGCGCACGGCTGCTTCGGTGCGGCCGAGCTTCGGAGTGATCTCGCGAAGCGTTAAATCGGTGTCGCGGATCATCCGCAGCAGGCGCTGCTCTTCCTGTTGGACCCAAGCCGGCCAAGCACCCACCACTGCTTCGAGATGGAGGTATTCCGATGCTGAAAACTGAAACCCGATCCGACCCCGGTGCGCATCTGTAGGCGGGAACCAGTGGCGCTTGCGCGGGTCCCCGGGATGGTGCACCTGACGAAAAAATAAGCTTTGCCTTGCGAATCCATTCATAGGCCGTTCACGGCCGGAAGCCTCATTTGATGGCGGAATATCGCAATGCTCACTCTCGGAGGCCAAAGTGCGTCTGCTCGTCGTTGAGGATGACCCGGATCTGAACCGCCAGCTCACCACCGCGCTGACGGACGCCGGCTATGTGGTCGATCGCGCGTTCGACGGCGAGGAGGGGCATTTCCTTGGCGACAGCGAGCCCTACGACGCGGTCGTGCTGGATATCGGCCTGCCGAAGATGGACGGTATCTCGGTGCTCGAGGCCTGGCGGCGCAACAAGCGGGTGATGCCGGTGCTGATCCTCACCGCGCGCGACCGCTGGAGCGACAAGGTTCAGGGCTTCGATGCCGGCGCCGATGATTATGTCGCCAAGCCGTTCCATCTCGAGGAGGTGCTGGCGCGGATCCGCGCGCTGCTGCGCCGTGCCACCGGGCACGCCCAGGTCGAGCTGGTCTGCGGGCCGGTGGCGCTGAATACCCGCACCAAGCGGGTCACCGTCAACGGCAACCCGATCAAGCTGACCTCGCACGAGTACAATCTGCTCGACTATCTGATGCACCACACCGGGCGGGTGGTGTCGCGTACCGAACTGGTCGAGCATCTCTACGACCAGGACTTCGACCGCGACTCCAACACCATCGAGGTGTTCGTCGGCCGCATCCGCAAGAAGCTGGAAGTCGATATCATCCAGACGGTTCGGGGCCTCGGCTACATGCTGTCGCCGCCCACTTAAAGCGTTTTCGAGCGAAGCGGATAGCGGTTCGCTCACGCGAAGAAAACGCGGCCAAACAAAAGGATGAGAGCATATCCTATTCTATCGGATCATGCTCTTTGAGTGCTTGATCGGCGGACACGGGCATTGTCATGATCCGCGCCGGGAGGACTGGATTCGCTGATGTCTGAATCCCTGATGTCTGTTGCCGCCGACACGCTGTTCGAGCGCGTGCCCTGATGGGCGGCAGCTCGCTTGCGACACGCCTGTTCGTCTCGGCGACCGCCTGGGTGGTGGTGATCCTGGCGATAACAGGCGTCATCCTGTCGTCGGTCTATCGCGACGCCACCGAGCGCGCCTTCGACCGGCGGCTCAATCTCTATCTGCGCACCCTGATCGCCGAGGTGGCGACGCCGGACGAGCCGGCCGACCGCCAGTTCCAGTCGCTCGGCGAGCCGCTGTTCGATCTGCCGCTGTCGGGCTGGTACTGGCAGATCACCCGCACCGACACCGAAAAGGGCGAGACCCGGGCCTCGCGCTCGCTGTGGGACAAGAAGCTGCCGAAGCTCGAGGAGCACGGCGCCGAGCTGACCGCCGCCGGCGTCCGCCTCGGCTATGTCGACGGGCCCGAAGGCCAGAGCTTGCGCGTCGTGGAGCGGCCGGTCGATCTCGGCGCCGACGGCAGGTTCCTGGTCAGCGTCGCCGGCGACGCCACCGAGATCTTCGATGAGACCCGCAGCTTCGATTACTACCTCGGCGGCACCTTCGCAGCCCTCGGCATCGTGCTGCTGCTGACCACGATCTTCCAGGTCCGCTACGGCCTCGCGCCGCTCAAGCGCATCTCGGATTCGATCGCCGACATCCGCTCCGGCCGCGCCGAGCGGCTGGAGGGCCGCTTCCCGGTCGAGATCGCGCCGCTGGCGCGCGAGACCAACGCGCTGATCGATGCCAACCGGGAGATCGTCGAGCGCTCGCGCACCCACGTCGGCAACCTCGCCCACGCGATCAAGACGCCGCTGTCGGTGATCGTGAACGAGGCAGGCGCCCATGCCGCAGATCCGTTCGCCAGCAAGGTGCTGGAGCAGGCCGATCTGATGCGTGACCAGGTCGCCCACCATCTCGAACGCGCGCGGATCGCCGCCCGCGCCACCATCGTCAGCACCATCACCGACGTCGCGCCCGCGATCGAGGCGCTGCGCCGGACCATGGAGAAGATCCATCGCGATCGCGACCTCGCGATCGAGGCGAAAGCCGACCCGGCGGCGCGGTTTCGCGGCGAGCGGCAGGACCTCGAGGAGATGGTCGGCAATCTCGTCGACAACGCCTGCAAATGGGCGGCTTCTCAGGTGTTCATCGAGGTCAGCGTGGTCCCGCCGGAGGCGTCGGGCGCGGGTCCAAGGCTGCGTATCGTGGTCGATGACGACGGGCGCGGCCTGTCGGAGGCGGAGCGCGCCCAGGTGTCGCGGCGCGGCCAGCGGCTCGACGAATCGAAACCCGGCTCGGGGCTAGGCCTGTCGATCGTGACCGATCTCGCGGGCCTCTATGGCGGCAATCTCACCCTGAATGACGCGCCGATCGGCGGCCTGCGCGCCGAACTCGTGCTGCCGGCGGTGTAGGGCGGGATGAGTTTACTCTCAATCGAGCGGCGGATTCTGCTTCACCTCGCCCCGCGTGCGGCGTAGGCCGCCTTCGGCCGCCGCTCTTAAGAACGCCGAAGCGGGCCTTCGGCTGTGACGCATCGTTAGATGCGTTCCGGGTGAGGGGGAGTCTCCGCAAACGCAGCTGTCACCCGATACGCGGAGGCGGCCCCTCACCCCAGCCCTCTCCCCGTAAGAACGGGGCGAGGGAGCGCAGCGCCGCCGCGGTCGTCACCCGACCTAAACCCATCTCGCTCTAGTCTGCCTTGCGAGACACGCCGCTGTTATTATTCCTAAACGGCTTCTTAACGCGCCGACCTCTATCATCGCGGGCGGACGGGCTGCGGCGTTTGCCGGGCACCAAGCTTTCACGACCGGGCGCATGAGCCAGAAATCGATCGAGCGGCTGAGGGATTATCTCGCGCAGCTTCCGCCGCAATCGCAGGCGCTGCTGATGCGCGAGCTGGAGCGCGCGGTCGAGCGCGGCGATGATGTCGCGATCGCCAATCTGGTCCTGGAACAGCTGCGCAAGATCGTGCGCGGGGCCGAGGCGGACGAGCAGATCGAGCCGCGCAGCGACGATCCGGCGCGGCTCCTGTTCCGGCCGCTGGAGCCGTTCCTTGCCGAGACCAATTTCCCGACCCGATCCGGCCAGCTCCGGCGTGCCTCGCTGCTGCCGATCTGGCAGTGGCTGGCCCGCGAGGGCGCGCCCGAGGCTATCAGCGAATTCGAGGCGGCGCTGGCGGCAGCCATCGAGAACGGGCCGATCGAGATCGCCGCGCGCAAGTTCCAGCTGGCGGCTGCTGAAGCCATCCTCAAGATCGCCGGGCCTTCGCAGGACGACCGTCAGCGCGCGCTGTCGCGCGTCGGTCCGCCGAGCGTTGTCGAGGACCTGCTGCCGATCGGCCTGGTGCTGCAAGCCCGCGAAGCCCTGGAAACCCTCG
>NZ_JACMYO010000307.1 GCF_020889685.1 Bradyrhizobium oropedii | reverse complement strand
CGCCATGCGCCGGGCCGCGACGGGCCTGCGGCGACGTGCGCGGCGTCCGCCGATCCTGCTTCTCGTCAACCGCCTGCAGAAGGAACATCCCGCGTGCACGCGCTGTCCGAACAGATCCTTTCCGAATTGCGCCACCTGCTGAGCGAGATGAGCGATGGCGGCAGCGTCGGTCCGTCCGTCTACGACACGGCGCGAGCTCTGCAGTTCCACGGCAACGTCACCGGTCGGCAGGACGCATACGCGTGGCTCATCGCGCAGCAACAGGCCGATGGCGGATGGGGAAACGCGGACTTCCCGCTGTTCCGCCATGCGCCCACATGGGCGGCGTTGCTGGCATTGCAGCGTGCCGATCCTCTTCCCGGCGCTGCCGACGCAGTCCAGGCTGCAACCCGGTTCCTCCAGCGCCAGCCCGATCCTTACGCGCATGCGGTGCCGGAAGACGCGCCGATCGGCGCGGAGCTGATCCTGCCGCAGCTTTGCGGCGAGGCCTCATCCTTGCTGGGCGGCGTGGCGTTTCCGCGCCACCCGGCGCTGTTTCCGTTGCGGCAAGCGCGCCTGGTCAAGCTGGGGGCGGTGGCGACGTTGCCGAGCGGCCATCCGTTGCTGCACTCCTGGGAAGCCTGGGGGACGTCGCCGACCACCGCATGCCCGGATGACGACGGCAGCATCGGCATCAGTCCGGCGGCCACCGCCGCGTGGCGTGTGCACGCCGTGACACAGGGGAGCATGCCGAAGGTCGGGCGCGCGACGCGTACCTGCAGGCGGCATCGCGGGCGACGCGCAGCGGCATCGAAGGTGTCGTTCCTAACGTCTGGCCGATCAATGTGTTCGAGCCATGCTGGTCGCTGTACACCCTGCATCTGGCCGGGCTGTTCGCGCATCCCGCGCTCGCCGAGGCGGTGCGCGTGATCGTCGCGCAGCTCGACGCCCGCCTGGGCGTGCGCGGTCTGGGCCCGGCCTTGCACTTCGCGGCCGATGCGGACGACACCGCCGTTGCATTGTGCGTCCTGCGCCTTGCAGGCCGCGACCCGGCGGTCGATGCGTTGCGTCATTTCGAAATCGGCGAGCTGTTCGTCACCTTCCCCGGCGAGCGCAATGCCTCGGTGTCGACCAACATCCATGCCCTGCATGCGTTGCGACTGTTGGGAAAGCCCGCTGCCGGCACCAGCGCCTACGTCGAGGCCAATCGCAACCCGCACGGTCTATGGGGCAACGAAAAATGGCACGTTTCGTGGCTGTATCCCACCGCGCATGCGGTCGCTGCGCTGGCGCAAGGCAAGCCCCGGTGGCGCGACGAGCGCGCGCTGGCGGCGCTGCTGCAGGCGCAGCGCAACGATGGCGGCTGGGGTGCCGGTCGCGCGTCCACATTCGAGGAAACCGCCTATGCGCTGTTCGCGTTGCACGTGATGGACGGCAGCGAAGAGCCTATAGGGCGCCGGCGCATCGCGCAGGCGGTGGGGCGTGCGCTGGAGTGGATGCTTGCTCGCCATGCGGCGCATGCATTGCCGCGGACGCCGCTGTGGATCGGCAAGGAACTGTATTGCCCCACCCGGGTCGTGCGCGTGGCCGAACTCGCCGGCTTGTGGCTAGCGCTTCGTTGGGGGCGGCGCGTCATGGCCGAGAGAGCAGGAGCAGCGCCATGATCCAGACCGAACGCGCGCTGCAGCAGGTGCTGGAGTGGGGGCGTTTCCTGACCGGGTTCGCCGACGAGCATGCCGTGGAAGCGGTCAGGGGCGGCCAGTACATCCTGCAGCGCATCCATCCAAGCCTGCGCGACACCAGCGCCCGCACCGGCCGCGATCCGCAGGACGAAACGCTGACCGTGGCGTTCTATCGCGAACTGGCGCTGCTGTTCTGGCTCGACGATTGCAACGACCTTGGCCTGATCGCGCCGGAGCAGCTCGCCGCGGTAGAACAGGCGCTGGGGCAGGGTGTGCCGTGCGCGCTCCCCGGATTCGAGGGCTGCGCCGTGCTGCGCGCATCGCTGGCCGCGCTCGCCTACGATCCTCGCGACTATGCTCAGCTTCTCGACGATACCCGGCGCTACTGCGCGGCGCTGCGCGCCGGACACGCGCAGGCGGCAGGGGCGGAACGCTGGTCCTACGCCGAGTACCTGCACAACGGCACCGATTCGATCGCCTACGCCAACGTGTTCTGTTGCCTGTCGTTGCTGTGGGGGCTGGACATGGCGACCTTGCGCGAGCGTCCGGCGTTTCGCCAGGTCCTGCGGCTCATCTCCGCAATAGGGCGCCTGCAGAACGATCTGCATGGACTCGACAAGGACAGGTCGGGCGGCGAGGCCGACAACGCGGCGATCCTGCTGCTAGAACGCTATCCGACTATGCCTGTGATGGAGTTCCTCAACGACGAGCTGGCCGGCTATACGCGCATGTTGCACCGGGTGATGGCGGAAGAATGCTTTCCTGCGCCGTGGGCACCGTTGATCGAAGCCATCGCGGCCATCCGCGCGCAGTACTACCAGACCTCGACCAGCCGCTACCGCAGCGACGCTGTGGGGGGAGGCCAGCGTGCGCAGGCCTGAACGCGCGGGAGATGGCGGCGTGCGCGCGCTGCCGTCGGTTCGATCCGACGCAACGCCGCCGCCCGATGCGATGGATGGAGCGAGCATGTGCGACACCGCCCTGAGCGGGCGCAAGGACGACCATCCGGACCTCGTGCTGGATCGGCGAACGGCGCCGGCCATGGTCGCCGCCGGCTGGGAGTACATCCGGTTCGAACACTGCGCATTGCCCGAGTTGGACTGCTGATCAGCTCCATGACCGGTGGCATGCCATCAAAGTGCAGCCGGCGGACAGGTCGAGCGATTCGTTCCGGGAGCTGAAAACCCGGCCTCCTTGGTGATGGTATGCCACCGACATCGATTTGAGCGCTCAAGCCTTCACAAGGTCGATCCCCTGTTTCGCGGCAGAGGGATCAGCAGTGCTCAGCAACATTGGGGGACCCTCGATCGGCTCACCGGAGCTCCTCGTGCAATGACTCGCCAAAGATCGCAGCACCATCGAACGATAAGCTCATGCTGATCAAGATCGTGTCCCCACGCATGCGGTCGACGCTGCAAGGCGCGAGCTGTCATATTAGGGACGACGGCGCCAATTCTGGCGCGGCCTCGATGCTCACCAGCAGGCTTGGATGTCTCGAGAGGCAGTTTGCGAGGGCGAAGATGGAGTCTTTCAATCGAGCTTATAGGAGGCCTGAAAGAACGTACCCCAGCGCTCCTTGCTGTACTTTGCAAATGGGCGAGGTCGTCGGTGCGCAGCGTTCGTTCGGCGGCTGGGAGGAGATGACTCAAGTCACAACGGTAACATCTCCTGCCAGGCTCGGCCGCCAGCTTTTTCGCGGGTAAGAAACTTAGTTTTCGATATTAGTTTTAAGGCATATTTTTGGATTATGAGATAAAACCAATACTTCGGCAATATTGCGTATAACTCATATCCCTATTATATTTCCTAAAACTAATAAAGGAGACATCCATGATTTTGAAGAGAATCAACGATGTGGGACTGGCCATGAGACAGGCCCGCCAGGAGCGAAAGCTGACCCAGAAGCAGCTCGCCGTCAAGCTCGGAACCAATCAGGAATGGATCTCCCAGTTCGAGACGGGCCGCCTTGAGAACCCAAGCCTCGGGACGGTCCTCAAGGCGATGGCCATTCTGGGGGTGAATCTGAGCATCGACAGCTTTCCAAAGTCCGTTCGGGACGAATCCTTGGACACCGGTGACCTCGCGCTGGACGAGCCAAGCTTCCTCAAAGGACCGGGCCGATGAGCAAATTCCTGAATGTTTTGATGGGCGGCGTCCCGATCGGTCGCCTCGAGCAGATGGATAGCGGCGTACTCGGCCTCGCGTATGCCGACCGCTGGCTCGCGGCGGATAGGATCCAGATTCCGCTCTCTATGTCCCTGCCTCTCGCTGCCAAGAAGCACTCAGGCGCCGAGGTGACCAACTATCTCTGGAATCTGCTTCCGGACAATGACCAGACTCTGCAGAAGTGGGGGCAGATCTACGGCGTATCGCCGAACAGCGCGTTCGCTCTGCTGTCCAAGGTCGGAGAAGACTGCGCCGGCGCGATCCAGATCGTTACCGACGAATGGATGGCCGCCAATGCCGGCTCGCCCGCTGAGGTCCAGTGGATAGACGAAGCGGAGGTCGCAAACCGCCTCAAGCGCCTGCGCGAGGAGAGGACGTGGACGGGACGTCGCGACAGCGATCGGGGGCACTTCAGCCTCGCCGGCGCGCAGCCAAAAATGGCCTTGCTGTTCGACGGAAGGAGGTGGGGCGTACCGAGCGGCCGCCGCGCGACCACGCATATCCTCAAGCCGCCCATGCCTCACCTCCGGGGCACGATCGAGAACGAATACGCATGCCTGCGTCTGGCGAGCCGCGTAGGAATCACGTCAGCCGAAGTGAAGGTCGGAAAGTTCGGTGAAGAGATCGCGATCGTCGTTACTAGATACGACCGCGAGATCGGTACCGACGGAGTGGTCCGACGCTTTCACCAGGAGGACATGTGCCAGGCGCTCGGTGTGCATCCCGCCACCAAGTACCAGAGCGAAGGCGGTCCCTCGATCGAGCAGATCTCCAACGAAGTGCTGCGTTATGCTACCGATCCTGAGGCGGAGAAGGCGAGGTTCGCCGAGATGATCGCGTTCAACTTCCTGGTGCTCGGTACCGACGCCCACGCGAAGAACTTCTCGGTCGTCCATCTTCCGGGGCGAAAGATGTATCTCGCGCCGATGTACGACGTCCTGAGCTTCGTGCCCTACGACGACGACGAACACGAGCGGCGCAGGCTGCGGATGGCTATGAAGATCGGTGGCTACTACAAGTTCTCCGAAATCCAGCCGCGGCATTGGGCGCGCCAGGCGAAGCTTATGCAGATGGATCCCGACGAGATGATCGCGCGGTTGGTCGCGCTCGCTGAGAAGATACCGCACGCGCTGAGCGACGTCGTGAAGGAAGCGCGGGCCGGTGGACTGAAAGAACCGGTGCTCGACGCGATGCTGGACGGCATTTCGGCACGCTGCGAGGCAATCGTGAAACAATACGGAGCGACTGCCGCGCCGGTGCCGTGACCTGTGTTGCTCTTTTGCGGCCGCCGCCCGAAGTCAGCGACCGGGGACGGGCGAGGCGCCATCTTCAAGGCCGTTGTCGCCGTCATGCAGCCCAAGGATCTCGGCCACAGCCGCCTTGACAAGAATCGAGTGGACCATTCTGGCAACAGTCGTGCTCGCCGTCCCGCCTCTCTAGTTAATGTTGATATGGGCCCGGGAGCTTGTGCCGATCATATGCAGCCCCTCGGAAGTGCGAGGTAGAGACTAGTCGACGTGATGCTTCGGCCCGAAACTGATCTTCACCATTAAGAAAGCCCGCGTACAACGCATATACGCCGGCCACGGGCAAAGTTCTGAGCTTTCAGATCTCGTGACCAGTAGCTCGGCTTTTCTGAGACCTAAATCATCGAACTTGGAAAAACCGATGTGCTTCGAGTCTCCAACGACGACAGGCAATTCATTACTCAGTTGTACTCAGTTGTGGAGGGAATTCCTAATATTGGTCTTGCATGGGGTTCTGATGCGGCGGGTATTGCGGGCCAAGCGAGAAGCGTCGAGACTCACCACAAGACCGGCATTGCCAAGGCCGATCTCGGCAATGAGCTTCTGGAAACCATGACGATCCACGCCGCCAGCACCGGACTTGCCCAGGTCTTCGTCAATCACCTGAACGCGCTCAGGCGGCCAGCCCAGACCGATGGCACGATCGACAAGGCGGTACTGTAGCTCGGTGCTCTCCTGATGCTGGCGCACCTGGTTCACGGATGACTGCCGCACGAGACATAGGCCAACTTGGCTCGGTGCGCAGTCGTGAGCCGCTCGTCAGCGATGTTCGAGCTGATCAGCACGACCCAGTCCCCTTCCGGGCGTGCCGGGAATCGCTCGCATTCGCCGCATCAGCGCGGCGATCGTTTGAGCAACCTGGGTTTGCGTCGCGGTCGATAGATTCGGCCACAGGCGCGGAATGCCAGCCGTGGGATGGCCGGGTGGATTTGCCAACGTCGGCAGGGGTCGATACGCAACGCGACCTGGAAGCGGTCGGTGGGTCATCGCGAATCACCTTCTCGTCGAGAAGGCTCAGACTCGCGCCCAAATGTTGCA
>NZ_JACMYO010000306.1 GCF_020889685.1 Bradyrhizobium oropedii | reverse complement strand
GGGCGGCGCTTGATGGTGACGCTGTGGACCTGACGCTGTTGCCGCATCGGGTTTAAACGCTCGCTATTCGCCGGCTTTGAGCGTAGAGTCGCGTCATCACCGCCCATCCACGGCATCCACCGGTGACTGAGGGTAACGTAGGGCTCCCGCCAAAAGATGAGGAGCATACGTGTCTGGATTTCGTCTGGCCGATTGGATCGTGCCGCCGGTGATCGTTCCCCTGTTTCTTCTGCTCCTGGTGGCCGCTGCCGCCGTCTTGCATGGATAAGGCGCCTCAACGATGAATTCGGCAGCGCCAGCGTTTGGCCACGCCAGGCGGACGCTTGATGCGACCGGCAACGCGCAAGCGCGCAGTCGGCGCACAGCCAAAATCATGAAATGCTCAGCGTGATGATCGACCGGAAAGGCACCTGTATGAAAACGCTGCTATTCGCCGCGGTTGCGGCCACCCTGCTTGCGCAGGGCGCGTTCGCCGCAGAACCGGCCTGCCACAAGATCGAAGGCACGGTCGGTCGTCTCGCCTGCTACGATGCCGCGTTCCCTCCGACGGTCAAGAAGGCTCCGGCCATCGATAACAACGCGCCGCGATCCGAATACAAGGACCCGTTGATCGCGGAAGATGCCCGCGTTGCGGCGAAGCTGAAGAATATCTGTCGCGGCTGCTGAGATCTGCGACCAGGCGCGCATGGGAGCGGGCGACAGCGAGGGCGATCCATCATTTCGCCATATGCGCTGTCCGACACGCTTCCAGCTTCTCCGCGATCAAGACTTCCGTGCCCGTTGTGACGATAAACGCTGCGTGCGGCGTTCGCTGCCGCTGGCGTCAACCGCGTCTCTTGGTAGCACAAAGGAGCCTTCATGGCCCGCGAAACGACCTACGTCGTGCAGGCATTCAACGCCGGCAAGGGTGGGCATCTGAAGCCCGACTCTCCAATCGTCTGCAAGACGGCAAATGGCGCGCTGCGAACGGCAGAGCGCCTGGCGTTGAGCAAGCTCGCCGTCGTTGCATTCTCGTCCACCGGCGACCCCGAAATGGGCGACTATGATGATGAGCCCATGGTCTTCTTTCGGAAGGGTGAGCTTCCGGCCAATTTCGGCTGAGTCCCGGGTTGCGAGTGAGCAGGTATGTACGGAGGACCCAGATGGGTGAGCGACTTGAAACGCTGAAGAAGGCCCGCGATCGCATGATCGAGGACAGGGACGCGCATGCGAAAGTGCTGGCCGCTCCGTTCGATCGTGACAAGGCGGAGCGGGCCCGCAGCAAGTTCGTCGAGGTGCAGGCGCTGGTCGAAGCCCTGGACCGCGCCATCAGCGCGGAGGACTCCGTTTCAGCAAGGGACTGAAGCCGGAAACCGCGCGCGGCTAACGGAGCGCCAACTCGCGCGATCGGCGTTCACCTCTTGCCGTATTCGGTGAAAACGTAATCGCGGTTCTGCACCACGGTGTGGCAGGCATAGCCGCACTTCGCGTCGTTCTCCTGTGGCGGATTGTCCGCCGTGGTGGCCGGCCTGAACACATCCGACGCCGCGTCATACTCGAACGCGCCGTATCCCCATCCGCCGCTATCCGCGAACCGCTTGCTGTCCTTCAGCATGAAGTCGACGTCGTGTTGGGCGCCGGCACCGTCGGCTGACCGGGATACCCTTCCTGCTTTTTCGGGATCCAGTGAATCTTCGCCATCTTGGCACCGTCCGGGAACGGCTTGCCATTGCCGGGGATGCCCTCCCGATAGGCGCCGATCATCGCCGGATTGCCCAGGATCACGGCGATGACGCCTTCGTTCTCGCTGATCGCGATCACCGGCCAGTCCTCGTATCCCCTGAACTCGGAGAACGCGAGCCCACCGGGCACTTGCAGACTGTATTTGTCCTGCGCGGAAATCGCGACACCAGTCGCGAGGACGGAAATCGACACCGAAGCAACGAGATTGATCAGCGAGCTCTTCTGCATGGTCGCATCTCCCTCAATCGATTTGGCGGCGGATCATCTCTTGCTGGAAATTCCTCTTATCGCGTTGCCTTCTTCGAGGCTCAGGACTGCGCGGACCGTTGGTCAAGGGAACGAATTACAGCATGGAATGGCGCGGAGCGAAATGGGGGCGCTGCCATGGTCCGCGGCCCGAAGCACTGGCGTGAGCGCCTATTGACAACCGTCGCATCGCGCCAGAAGACTCAGGGCGCATCGTCGTGCATGCGACCCCAGGGGATAACCGATGTCCCTCGACTTTCGCTTCCATCGCACTCCCGTCGACGTTCTCGCTTACGAGCTCGCCGAGGAGAAAGCCTCCGCACTCGGACGGATGGGTCGCGCGCTGGAGCAGGCTCTCGCCAAGCTGCGCGAGTTCGATGTTGTCCATCCGCGCGCTGAAGCACCGGCATCCGCCCAACAGGCACGGCGCATCCTGGTGCGGGAAGCCGGCCATGCGCTCTGGATGTTCGTGGTGCAGCGGGAAGCCTGCGGCATGCGCGACAGCCGCGCGATCATGCGCACCTACAATGTGCCCGGCGAAGTGCAGCACTGCATGGGGCCGCTGCTCGTCGCATCGACCGCATCGCCATAAAGGCGCGGACCGCCGCCGCGCTGCAGCAGTGGTCGACGAGAAGTCCGACGGCGGGTGCCACAGACCAAGGTCGAATTTACCGGGCGGACCGAAGGACTAGATTTCGGAGTGCAAGACCGTGTCATGAAGGGATGTCGTACTCCCGCGATGGCGATCGGTTAGGCCGCGCGCGATCCAGGGCCGGCTTCCTTTAGGCCTGCATGGGCACGCCCCGCGCATTTGCGGCCCTGCCCCAACCAAACAAACAATCGGTCATCGATACCACCGTCCACTGCCGTGGACGGGGGACGAAACGCATTCCAGATGGCTCGAACATGTCGGGCCAGGGAGATGTACAATGACGACATTGGACATTGCAGTCGCCCCGCTCCCGGAAGCCGAGCATCATGCGCAATTGCGTCGCGCGTTGATTGCCAGCACGGTGGGCACCACCATCGAATGGTACGACTTTCTGCTCTACAGCACGGTGACCGGCCTGGTCTTCGGCAAGCTGTTCTTTCCCAAGTCCGATCCCCTGGTTGGCGTGCTGGAGGCATTCGCCATCTACACGGTGGGCTTCATCGCGCGGCCGATCGGTGCCGCGATCTTCGGCCACTATGGCGATCGCATCGGCCGCAAGGCGACGCTGATCGCGACGCTGCTGTTGACCGGGATCGCCACCGCGGCGGTCGGCCTCGTCCCCACCTATGACCAGATCGGCATCTGGGGTGCCGTCATCCTGACCGTCATCCGCTTCATCCAGGGTGTGGGCGTCGGCGGTGAGTGGGGTGGCTCGGTGCTGCTCTCGATGGAGTGGGCGCGAACCAACCAGCACCGCGGCTTCATCACCTCGTGGCCGCAGCTCGGCGGTCCCGCCGGGTTGCTGCTGGCAAATGTCGCGGTGCTGGTGTTCAGCCGAATCTCCGGCGACCAGTTCCTGGTCTGGGGCTGGCGCATCCCGTTCCTGCTCAGCCTCGTGATGATCGCGATCGGGCTCTACATCCGGCTCGGCATCATGGAGACGCCGACGTTCCGGCGGATCGTGGCCGAGAATCGCGTCGCGCGAGTCCCGGTGATCGAGGTGATCAAGCGCCAGCCGCGGTCGATCATTCTCGCGGCGCTGGCGCGGATGGCCGAACAGGCGCCGGCCTACATCTATCTCGCCTTTGTGTTCGCCTACGGCACCCAGGTCATCCATCAAGACCGCGACTTCCTGCTGATCTGCCTGATCTGTGCCGGCCTCGTCTCGCTCGTCACCATCCCGCTGGCCGGGCACCTGTCGGATCGCATCGGGCGCAAGCGGATGTATCTGATCGGCTCGGTCCTGACCGGGCTGTTCGGCTTCGCCTATTTCGGCCTGCTGAACACGGCGGCGCCGGCGCTGATCTTTATCGCCATCGTGCTGTCATTCGTGCCGCACGACCTGATGTATGGTCCGCAAGCGGCGCTGATCGCCGAATGCTTCACGCCGCGGCTGCGCTACAGCGGCTGTTCGATCGGCTACCAGCTCTCCTCGGTCATATCAGGCGGACCGGCACCGTTGATCGCCACCGCGCTGCTGGCCGCCACCGGTTCCGGCTACGTGATCGCGCTCTACATCCTGTTCTGCGCGGTGGTCAGCATTGTCGCGACCGCCATGATGCCCGACTACACAAACAAGGACATTTCCGAGGAGCACGACAGGCCCTGATCGAATGATCCAAACGAGGTCCGCAAAAAAATGCGCGGGCCGCCTCGATCGGTGTCGAGGCATGCCCGCGCATTGAACTCGCGGATGCTGAATCAGCCGTGCGCTAGTGCACGCTGACGGCCTGCAACTCGTTGCTCCAGGCGTTCGCGATCGCGGCTTCGCGGCTGTCTGTCAGCATGATCGGCGTGCCGTCGGCGGAGTGCAGTGCGAACAGCTTGAGGCCCGGCGCGATCTTCGGCGCCTGCGGAAAGAGATCTGGTACGTCCTCGGAACGGACCTGCTTCACATAGGCGATATGGCCCTCGCCCAGATGAGCCAGCGCTTCCGGCGTGACGCTGTCGGATTGGTAGATCACACTTGCTTCACTCATGGTCTCGACTCCTCAGTCAGATAAGCGGTCGAGTCCGCTCCTGGTTTCTATTATTCGTGCTCATTGATAGCGATTGTCTTAATGACCCGTTCAGGTTCTGGCCTGGCCAGGTCGATCGACAACAGCCCGTTCTTCAGATCCGCGCCCAGCACCTGCATCCCCTCCGCCAGCACGAAGGTGCGCTGGAAGTGGCGCGCGGCAATGCCGCGATGGATGTATTGCCGAGCCTTGTCGTCCTGCTGGCGGCCGCGGATGACGAGCTGATTTTCCTCAGTAGTTACATCGAGTTGGTCGCGGGTGAAGCCCGCCACCGCCAGCGTGATGCGGAGCCGCTCAGGCTGCCCGTTGGACCGGTCGCACCGCTCGATATTGTACGGAGGATAGCCGTCAGCGCCCTTCACGACGCGATCGAGCGCACGCTCGATTTCGTCGAATCCCAGAAGGAACGGACTGGACAACGATGGAACACGTGACATTACAAAGTCCTCTCGAAGCGACTTTGAGGGGCCCTTGCGGCACCCCATGCAACCGGCGGGCCGCTTGCCCGTCGGTTACAAGCCAATATGGGAGTGATCTCGATAGCGTTCAAGCGCCTCTGAAACCAGCGAAAATGCCGCGCAGCATGGCCCCAATCGTTCCCGATTGGTTATTGACCGACGCGGTTGCGGCCGTCGGCGGTAAAAAGGTGCAGTTTGTCGCGGGGGGCGACCGCCCGGATCCGCTCGCCGATGGCAGGGCCGGTGGCGCCGGGAACCCGGACGATCACCTCGCCCGGCGGCAGCTCACCCGGATTGGCGGCAACGCCCTGTTCCTCGCGCTGGCGGCTGCCGTAGACGAAGGTCTCGGCGCCGACATGCTCGATCGCCTCGACCGTCAGCCCGAGCGCGACGCCGCCGGATGCGGCCTCGCTGGTGATGACGAAGTCCTCCGGCCGGATCCCGACAATGCCGGCGCCGCCGGCGGCCGCGATCTGGGAGGTCAGCTCGTCCGAGCGCAGCGGCATCAGGTTCATCGGCGGCGCGCCGATGAAGGAGGCGACGAAGGTGGTCGCCGGCTTCTGGTAGATATCCAAGGGATTGCCGATCTGCTCGACCTGGCCGCCATTCATGACCACCAGGATGTCGGCCAGCGTCATCGCCTCGAGCTGGTCGTGGGTGACGTAGATCGAGGTGGTGTTGAGCCGGCGCTGCAGCTTGCGGATCTCGACCCGCATCGCGATGCGCAGCTTGGCGTCGAGGTTCGACAGCGGCTCGTCGAACAGGAACACTTTCGGCTGGCGCACGATGGCGCGTCCCATCGCGACGCGCTGGCGCTGGCCGCCGGAGAGCTGGCGCGGCTTGCGCTCCAGCATCGGCGAGAGCTCGAGGACGCGCGCGGCTTCCTCGACCCGGGTCCTGATCTCGGCCTCGGCCATGCCGCGGTTGCGCAGGCCGTAGGCCATGTTGTTGTAGACGCTCATATGCGGGTAGAGCGCGTAGTTCTGGAACACCATCGCGATGTCGCGATCGGCGGGCTCGACCTGGTTGACGACGCGGCCGCCGATGTCGATCTCGCCGCCGGTGATGGTCTCGAGCCCCGCAACCATGCGCAGCAGCGTGGACTTGCCACAGCCGCTTGGTCCGACCAGCACGCAGAACTGGCCGTCGCCGACGTCGACATCGACGCCCTTGATGGCTTCGAAGCCGCCGGGATAGGTCTTGCG
>NZ_JACMYO010000305.1 GCF_020889685.1 Bradyrhizobium oropedii | reverse complement strand
CTGCCGCATTGTCGTCGGCCATGTCATGGGCCGAGGAGCCGGACGCGCCCAAGGCCTTGGCGATGCCGTTGGGGTCGATGATCATGATGACCGCGCCATCGCCCAGGATGGTATTGCCGGAGAACATGTCGATGTGCCGCAGCTTGGTCGACATCGGCTTGACCACGATCTCCTCGGTGTGGAACACGCCGTCGACCACGATGCCGAAGGTCTGGCTGCCGACTTGCGTGACCACGATGAAGCCGTTCTCGGCGTCGGTGGTGGTGGCGCCGTCGTCGATCTTCAGGAGCTTCTTCAGATGGATCAGCGGCAGCAGCTTGTTGCGCAGCCGCAAGACCGCGGTGTCCTTGATCCGCTCGATGCGGTGCTCGGAGTTGGCGCGGGCCCGCACCAGCTCGACGACAGACAATTGGGGAATCGCAAAACGGTCGCCGCCGGCTTCGACGATCAGGGCGGAGACGATCGCCAGGGTCAGCGGGATCTTGATGGTGACCGAGGCGCCCTCGCCGGCCACGCTCTTGATGTCGATGGTGCCGCCGATCTGGTCGATATTGGTGCGCACCACGTCCATGCCGACGCCGCGGCCGGACACCGAGGTCACTTGCGCGGCGGTCGAGAAGCCCGGCGCGAAGATGAACTTGTGGATCTGGGCTTCGGTCATCTTCTCCAGTTCGGCCTCGGTGACGAGACCGTTCTGGAGCGCCTTGGCCTTGATCCGCTCGGTGTTGAGCCCGCGGCCATTGTCGGCGATGCAGATGATGATGTGGCCGCCTTCGTGATAGGCGGACAAACGAATGGTGCCCTGCTCGGGCTTGCCGGCGGCGACCCGCTCGGCAGTGGTCTCCAGCCCGTGATCGGCGGAGTTGCGCACCATGTGCGTCAACGGATCCTTGATCAGGTCGAGCACCTGGCGGTCGAGCTCGGTGTCGGCGCCGTGCATCTCGAGCTCGATCTGCTTGCCGAGTTCGCCGGAGAGGTCGCGGACGATGCGCGGGAGCTTCTGCCAGGCGTTACCAATGGGCTGCATCCGCGTCTTCATGACGCCTTCCTGCAGCTCGGCGGTGACGTTGGAGAGCCGTTGCAGCGGCACCTTGAACTCGGTGTCCTCGTTGCGCCTTGAGATCTCGAGCAACTGGTTGCGGGTCAGGACCAGCTCGGAGACCATGGTCATCAGGTGTTCGAGGGTGTCGACATTGACCCGGATCGACTGGTTGGCGATCTTGTCGCCTTCCTGGACATCCTCGGTGGCCACCTTGCGGGCCGGCTTCTTCGCGGCTTCAGCCGGCTCTGCGGCAGCGGCAACAGGCGCTGCGGCCACCGGCTTCGCGGCAGGAGCCGGCGTTGGCGCGGGCGCAGCGACTTCGGTCTCGGTCTCGCGGAAGGCGCGCTCGAGCTCGTCGAGCGAGACCTCGCCCGGACGCAGCGGCCGCTCCAGCGTCTGCACCACCAGCGTACCTTCGCTCATGTCAGCCTGCACCGACGGCGCTTCGACGACAGGCACGTCGTCTTCCGCGGCAGCCTCGCCGGCAGTCGGCATCGACTGCGTCGAGCCTGACATTGCGGCCATGCCGCGCTCGACCATCGCCTCCAGCTGATCGATCAGATCGCGGTCGTTGCCCTCAGGCTCGGCTTCGGTCGCCTCGAGCCCGCCAAGGATCTCCTTGATGCGGTCGATCGAGGACAGGATCAGCGTCACGGCTTCCGCCTTCACCGGCATGCCGTCGCGGAATTTGCCCATCAGGGTCTCGCCGGCATGCGCCAAGGCCTCGAGCCGCGGCAGCCCGAGGAAGCCGCAGGTCCCCTTGATCGTGTGCACAAGCCGGAAAATGTTATCCAGGATCTTCGCGTTGTTCGGATCCTGCTCGAACTGCACCAGCTGGTTGTCGACCGTATCCAGGCTCTCGCTGCTCTCCGTCAGGAACTCGCGCAACAGATCGTCCATGAAACCAACCTTCGAAAAACGCCGAAAACGCTGCGGCGCGCGACATCGACGCGCCGGCCGGAACTTAGGTCAGCTTCTCCCCAAAGCGTTTAAGTTTGGTTGAGTAATTGGAAAAGAACGGGATCAACAAAGAGATAAGGCCGCACGATCGAATCGCGCGGCCCGTCGTAACCTTTGCTTAATGATGTTCCCGCGGCCGCGTTCAGGACGCTGCGATAATGACCTTGTCGCCGTCGAGCACGAGCGTCACTTTCAACCCGCAGGCTTCGGCCAAGAGGCGCGTGTAATGCGGCTGCACGGCATGCGCATCGACCGTGTTCGCGGAGCTTGCATTGAGCAGGTCGACGATGTTCTGCGGCACGCGCGCATTGAGGCCCGCGGCCGTGATGCGGAAGCTCATCACCTCGCCCTCGCCGACCGGATCGATCAACAGGGTGCCGCCGCGCGGGATGGTCTGCTGTGCGATCACCAGCATGTTCAACAGCAGCTTGACCCGGTTCTTGGGCAGCAGCAGCCGCGGCAAATTCCAGGTCAGCGTCACCTTGCCGTCCTCGATATGCCCCTTCGCCATGTTCTGGGCATCGCCGAGGTCGATCTGCGCGCCGGAGGAACCGGCCGCGCCGAACGCCAGCCGGCAGAACTGCAGCCGCGCCGAAGCGGTCTTGGCGCTTTTGCGGATCAGATCGAGCGCGAACTCGCGGTCTTCGGGCTTGGGATTGTCGTCAAGGACCTCAAGCCCATTGACGATCGCGCCGACCGGACTGATGAGATCGTGACAGACCCGCGAGCACAACAGCGCCGCGAGTTCGAGCGCGTCGGGAGCGGGACCGGGAGACGAAGTGCCAGACATCAATTGTTTCCTGGAAAGCCGCACGCCGCCGCAGGAGTGCGAATCACGCATGCCTGTCGGCTTGATACACTGGGCAGACGGATGCTGCCAGCTTGCGGCGAGACTGGCATCATGATCTCAGGGGAAGACGAACAGGATATGAGACCCGCTCATGAATAAGGAACAATCGGCCGCCCTCGACTGCGATAAGGCCGCCACGCTGCTCGAATCACTGACCGAACTGGTGATCCGGGCGGGCGAGGCGATACTTGCGGTCAACCGTTCCGCCATGAATGTGACCGGCAAGAGCGACGGCTCACCGGTCACCGAGGCCGATCTCGCCGCCGACCACATCATCGTCGAAGGGCTGACCCGGCTTGCGCCGCATGTCTCGCTGCTGTCGGAGGAGCGCGTTCATCTGGCAACGCCGCCCTACAAGGACAGCTTCTTCCTGATCGATCCGCTCGACGGCACCAAGGAGTTCGTCGCCGGCCGCGACGAATTCACCGTCAATGTGGCGCTGGTCACGCACGGCGTGCCGCTGCTCGGCATCGTCGGTGCGCCGGCGCTCGGGCTGATCTGGCGCGGCATCGTCGGCAAAGGCGCCGAGCGACTGACGCTAAAGGACAACGCGGTTTCGCAGGCCGTACCGATCAAAACCCGCCCCTGCCCGCCGCGCGGCGCGCCGTGGACGGTTGCGGTCAGCCGCTCACATGGCGATGCGCGCACCGAAGCCTTCATCGACGAACGCGGCGGCGCGGTCCGCGCCGTGCTTGGATCGGCGGTCAAATTCGGCCGTGTCGCCGAAGGCGAGGTCGATATCTATCCACGTCTGTCGCCGACGTCGGAATGGGATGTGGCGGCCGGTCACGCCGTCGTCGTTGCGGCCGGCGGCAAGGTGACCGATTCGAAAGGGAGCCAACTGCATTTCGGGCTCGGCCGCGAAGACTTCCTGGTGCCGGAATTCATTGCCTGGGGCGACCCGGCCGCGGCGTTGTGATTATTGCGCGAGACTTTCTTCCAGCTCCGGCCAGCGCGCCTTGGCTTCCTTCAGGAAGCGCGCGGGATCGGCGGCGAAGGCATCGCGGCTGTGTTCACGATTGAACAGATAAAGCCTGTTCCCGACGACGGCCCAGAATCGCGGATTGCCCGCGCAGGTCACGCCCCGCACCAGATCGGTCGGATCGTAACCGCCGAACTGCGGGCCATAGATTTCGGGATGCGCCACGAACGAGGCACGGTTGCCCTCGTTGCGGAAACGCCAGACCACACCGCTGTCGGCGGCCTCGTATTCCGGCCGCCCCTGGGTCGCGGTGGCGTCGGTGAAATAGGCAACGGGATCGAATCCCTCGATCGCCAATCCGGAGTAGCGGTTCGTGACCACGCGCTCGGTCGTCGTGGCCTGAACAGGCAAAGACGGCCAGACGGCCGCCAAAATGCCCGCCAACAGGCCGAAAAAGGCCATGCCGCGGCACGATCCATATATTTCCTGCCGTTGTGCCGTCATAGTTGATACCGATAACATCCGAGTCGAGGGGACACTGGGCGCAACCTAGAGCCGTGCCTGTTGGCATCAGGTTAAAGGGCAACGCCCAGATTTCGATAGCAGGGGTTCTTTATGACTTTCGCATCACGCCTTGCCGCGGTCGCGTTCGCCGCGCTGATGTGCTGGAGCGCAGGGGCGTCCGCGCAGCAGCCCCCACCGCCGCAATATCCACCGCCACAGCGTGAGCCGACCCCGTATACTTACGGGCCAGACGAACTGGTCGGCGCCGGACACAAGTTCTTTGGCAATGTCTCGCGCGGGCTCGCCTCGGTCATCGAGCGCGCCGTCAGCCAATGGGGCCTGCCCAATGGTTATGTACTCGGCGAAGAAGGCTCCGGCGCTTTCGTGGCCGGGCTGCGCTATGGCGAAGGCACGCTCTACACCAAGAACGCCGGCGACCTCAGGGTCTATTGGCAAGGCCCCTCGGTCGGCTTCGACTGGGGCGGCGACGGCGCCCGGACCATGACGCTGGTCTACAACCTGCCCTCGACGCAGGCGATCTACCAGCGCTTCGTCGGCATCGACGGTTCTGCCTATATCGTCGGCGGCTTCGGCATGACGGCGCTGACCGCCAACAACATCGTGCTGGTTCCGATTCGCTCGGGCATCGGCTTGCGGCTCGGCGCCAGCGTCGGCTATCTCAAATTCACCCCGCGCGCGACCTGGAACCCGTTCTAGGTCGCAGCCCTGATCGGGTGACGACGCCGGCGCTCCGGTGCGGTTAGCGATTCAGGTTAACGCGGCAAACGGGCTGGCCTTTGGCTGGCCCGCCGTGGCATTGTGATTAACAAATTCCTTCTTCTTTCCTTGGAGTGACCCTTCATGATCGAGATGATCATGTACGCGGCGGTCGGTTTCCTGCTCTCGATGGTGTGCGGACTGATGATCATGCCGCTGGTGCATAACCGGGCGGTGCGACTGACCACGCGCCGGATGGAGGCGGCCACCCCGCTGTCGATGGCCGAGATCCAGGCCGACAAAGACCAGCTCCGCGCCGAATTCGCCATGTCGGCCCGTCGGCTCGAGATGAACGTCGACCAGCTCAAGAGCAAGACCACGAGTCAGCTTGCCGAGCTCGGCAAGAAGACCGATGCGATCAACCGCATGAAGATCGAGCTGGGCGAGAAGAACGCCGCGATCTTCGCGCTGGAGGCGCGCGAGAAGGCGATGAAGGAGCAGCTTCGCGCCACCGAGGAAGAGTTCGGTGCCAAGACCGAGCTGTTGCGCAACGCCGAGCAGGCGCTGACCGACAAGCAGAGCGAGCTTGGCAAGATCAACGCCGAGCTCAGCAACCGCTCGATGACGGCCGACAGCCGCCAGGTCGAACTGGTTGCCGTGCGGACCCAGGTCGAGGAGCTGAAGAGCCGCGTCGGCGATGCCGCCAGGGAGTTCGCGGCGACCGAGGCCCGCCTCGCCCAGGAGCGCAGCCAGTCGGAGACCGCGACGCGCGATCTCACCGACGCGCGCGGCCGGGTCGAGAATCTGAGCCAGCGCGTCACCGATCTCGACCGCCAGTTGATCGTCCAGGTCAAGGAAGCCGAGATGCTCGGCAACCGCGTCACCGACCTCGAGACCCGGCTCGCGACCCAGGGCAAGCTGCTTGCCGAGCGTGAATTCGAGAACGGCCAGTTGAAGCAGGCCAACGCCGCCGCCGAGCGGACGGTGCAGGAGCTGCGCGAGGAGATCGCCGCGACGAGCGGCGGCAAATCGTCCGTGCTCGAGAAGCTGCGCAAGGAGAAGGCCGCGGCCGAGGAGCAGCTGCGCATCATCAGCGACGAACGCGGCAAGCTGCAGCGCGACATCAACGCGATCCAGCAGCAGGCCGAAAGCTCCTGGGCGACCGAGCGGATGGAGAACGCGCTGCTGCGCGAGCGCATCAACGACATCGCGGCCGAGGTGGCCAAGCTCGCGATCCAGCTCGAAGGCCCCAATTCGGCGATCGAGGCCATGCTGGCGGCCGAGCCGACCGTGCCGGCCAAGCCAGCCGCCAAGCCCGTCAACGGCGCCGCAAATGGCGTCGCTCCGG
>NZ_JACMYO010000304.1 GCF_020889685.1 Bradyrhizobium oropedii | reverse complement strand
CGACATTGACGGCGACATTGGTCGCAAGCGCCGTCTTACCCATGCCCGGGCGACCAGCGAGGATGATGAGATCGGATGGCTGCAAGCCGCCCATCTTCGCATCGAGGTCCCTGAGTCCGGTCGGCAGGCCCGAGAGTTTACCGGCGCTCTGATACGCTTGCGCCGCCCGGTCGATGGCATGGGAGAGCGCCGTATCGAAGGTCTCGAATCCTCCGCCGAACCGTCTGGTCTCGGCAACGTCATAGAGACGTTGCTCTGCCCGTTCGATCAGCTCCGCCGGCGGAGAATCGATGGCTGCGTCGAAGGCTGCATTGCGCATGTCGTCTGCGACATTGATGATCTCGCGCCGTAGCGCGAGATCATAAATCGTGCGCCCGTAGTCGACTGCGTTGATGATCGTGGTCGCTTCCGCAGCGAGACGGGCGAGATATTGCGATGGCGACAACCCGGCGATATCCAGATCGGCGGGAAGAAAGGTCTTGATGGTGATCGGGGTGACCGTCTTGTTCGCGCTGATCAAGCCGCTTGCGATCTCGTAGATCGTGCCGTGAAGCGGCTCGAAGAAGTGGTCCGGCCTCAGGAAATCGGACACATGATAAAATGCGGCATTGTTGATCAGGACTGCTCCGAGCAGCGCCTGTTCGGCCTCGATGTTGTGCGGCATCGCACGATATTGCTCGATCTCCGCCAGTTCCAGTCTGTGTGCCGCTTGCGCCATTGCTGCCTGCGTCGATCGAGATCAGCGACATAGCCGAATCGCGGTGCCGCCACGCCAGGCTATCGTTTGTCCGCGTCGTTCGCACCACGAAGTGACGCGCCAAATCTTTAGCGATTAGGAAAGAATCGCTTGCGTGGTAGATCGAATCGCAGAAATCGTTTTTTATCGCGACCGCCACGGAATGCGGGGCCTAGCGGAAACTTCGCTGCATCGTCGTTCCACAAACACCGATCGCGCCGGGTGGCTTCGCGTCCTCCACGTCGGGCGTGACGAGATAAAGACCGTGTTCGATCGCGGTGCGGCGATTATCGCATCGATGACTGACGGGGCATGGCCGCTCGTCCGCTTCAGCTCCCCGGACACACGACCCCAGCGGCGGACGATCTCGACATCGGGTGACAGAATCCACGTGCCGAACCGCTCCGCCAGCGCGTCGCGTGCCGCAACGTATCGGGGCCGATCTGCATGGCCGGAGGGGAGATCGTGGTTGCCCTTGTCGTGTTCGGCGAGGGTCAGACGCTGATGTGGAATGTCCCTTCATCCCGACCGGCGGCCCAGGCTTCACTGACGGCGGGCCCCACGGGGTGATGAGGGCCGCAACGACGTTGGTGTCGAGCAGCCAGCCGCTCAAAGATCGACGTCCCGGCCGCCATCGGCCTCACGGCGGAGATCGAGGTCGTCGAGATAAAGGCTCTCCTTGAATTCGACGAAAGGCGCGCGCGGGCGCGAGGTGATCGAACTCCTCGACGCTCATCACCATGACCGCCACGTACGCTCACGCGTTGCGGCCCATCCTCCCGGGGCATTTCGGGCGACCTCGCCGAACTGCGCCTTTGCGTCCTCGAGCTTCCATCGACGGCCTGCCGTTCGGCGGCCAGCCTTCCCTTGGTGGAAGGAAGCAAGGCCAGAGGCGGACAGGAAGGGAAGTCTCTGCGCCCTTCGCAGTCCGCCCCGGCTCTCAGTCCTGCCGGGGCCGGCGCCCGGCGCAGCGGCTTCGCCGCCCTCCACTTCGTTCCGGCCCGAGGGTGCGCCGTCCTCCTGAATTCCCCGGCAACGGACCGCCGTGACGGGCCTGCGATGGGCGTGGCTTTGAAACGGAGGCTCTGGAAAATGAATAGGAAGAAGGAAAACGGACGCGCCGACATCTATGCGCGGATTACCGAACGTATCGTCGCCGATCTGGAAAAGGGTGTGCGGCCCTGGGTGCAGCCCTGGTGCAGCGGCAATACCAAGGGCAGGATCACCCGTCCGCTGCGCCATAACGGCGAACCGTACACGGGGATGAATGTGCTGTTGTTGTGGTCGGAAGGGTTGGCGCGCGGCTTCACGTCGCCGATCTGGATGACGTTCAAGCAGTCGATCGAACTCGGCGGCCATGTCCGCAAGGGCGAGACGAGCTCGACGGTGATCTATGCAAGCCGGCTCACCAAAACTGAGACGGACGATCACGGCGGCGAGGTTGAACGGGACATCCCTTTTCTCAAGGCCTACAACGTGTTCAACGTCGAGCAGGTCGACGGTCTGCCGGAACACTATTATCACCGGCCGACGCCAGTCCTCGATCCAGTCGCTCGGATCGAGCACGCCGACCGCTTCTTCGCCAACACCGGCTCCGTGATCCGGCATGGCGGATCGCGGGCATTCTATTCGCCGTCGACCGATCACGTGCAGATGCCAATATTTGAGAGCTTCCGTGATGCCGCGTCATACGTGGCGGTCCTGAGTCACGAGCATATTCACTGGACTGCGGATTCTCGTCGCGTTGGCCGCGATCTCAGCCGCTACGCAAAGGATCGCAGCGACAGGGCGAGGGAAGAACTCGTCGCAGAAATAGGCTCTGCGCTGGTCTGCGCCGATCTCGGCATCGTTCCCGAGCTTGAGCCCAGATCGGATCACGCCGCTTACGTGGCGAGCTGGTTGACCGTCCTTTCCAACGACAGGCGAGCTATCTTCACTGCCGCCGCCCATGCGCAGCGGGCCGTTGCCTATCTCCACGGCTTGCAGCCCCAGAACGATCGCGAGCAGGAGGCAGCCTGATGTCTTACGCTTCGCTCGTTGAAGGGGAGAGCACTCAGCTCTCCCCGATCCGCCTTCGCGTGCTGATCCCATCCCACCGAAGAGTGCGTGCGTCGGCTGCCCGTTCCATACCGATACGGTATGGCGTCATATGCATGACCACGATGTTGACGCACGGAGAGACGCTGTTATTGCCGCCCGCGCCATCCGAACCGGCTTGCGCGATATTTGCAGACAGGCCTTCCTGCATCGATCCGCCGTGCCTCTCCATGCGCCCGATCCGTCGACGGACGCTGATCGCGAGCAGCTCGACCTGTCGCCGAACGAATACGAGGGCTTGTGCGGTGTCAGATGCATAAGTGTCGGCGCGGATTATCGCAACGTCGATGCGCGCGGTCGATATCATCGGTCGGTCGCAAGTTTTGCTCGCGTCCAATGCCCCGACTTGCGGCGGAGCCCTCTGGGGACGTCATCTGCGATTGTGCTTGGACCTGATTGCCGGCCTTGCCGCACCCGCAAACGATCATGCGGGTGGATTCGCCGCGGCGACAACGGCGTCCAGCGGCAGGAACGTCGGCGGTCTCGTTGTCGATCATGCGGCGGCGCCCTCGACAGGGGCTCCGAGATTGCTGGGGTCAGCGGTCTCGTTGCGTCGGGGAGCACGGTATAACGCCGACCTGCTTGAGAACGATCGCGTCTCGATGCGCTGCGCTCGCTGCCTCGTGATGCGATGGGCCATGGGCGCCTGTCTTCATTCCAAATGTGTTCGCGACGGGCGCACCCATCTGCGTCCTCGATAGAGGCTGGTCTGACCGAAGGCCGATCCCGCTTCGCGGGCTCTCGATCTTGTCCCCGCAACGTCCGTCCTCGACTTTCTTCCCCTGGCGCTGCGCGCCATTCCTCGCGGTTCAAGAAAGTCGCTTCCGGCCGCCCTCCACTTTGTTTCGGCCCTTCGGGTGCAGGTCGATCGCCTCCGGTCTCACGACCGCCATCGAGGTCGCGATCGGCGCGGCCCGAGAACACCAAAGGACTGAGACAATGGCTACCATCGGCACCTTCACCTCCACGGGCAACGGCTTCTCCGGCGCCATCAAGACCCTGAACCTCAACGTCAAGGCCAAGCTGGCCCGCGTCGAGAACCCCTCCGACAAGGGACCCCACTTCCGCATCTACTCGGGCAATGTCGAGCTGGGTGCCGCCTGGCAGAAGGTCTCCAACGAGGGCCGCGACTACCTCTCGATCAAGCTGGACGACCCGAGCTTCCCCGCACCGATCTACGCCACCCTGATCGAGGTGGAGGGCGAGGAAGGCCTGCAGCTGATCTGGTCCCGGCCGAACCGGGACTGAGGCTCACACCAGAGGGCTCCGCCGCAAGGCGGGGCCTTCTTCCTTTTCGATCGGAGACACGCTCATGACCGTCGACATCATCGAGGAATTGCGCGCCGAGTTGCGGCAATGCCTGTTCACTCCCGCCGAGCGCAAGGCGCTCGAAGCTGAACTGGCCGAGCTCATCCGGCAGCGCAACGAAGCGCTCGCGCTCGAGGATGAGGGGGCATAAGCCCCCTCATCTACCGACTGACGGTGCAACCGCCGCTAGGGCCGCGATCCTCCGTTGAGCGCGTCCTTGATGGCCTTGGCTGGCGTGAAGGTCAGTTTCCTGGATGCCGCGATTGAGATCGTTGCGCCGGTCGACGGATTACGGCCCTCGCGGGCAGGAGTATCCTGTCGGGTAGGAACGACCCGTTGCCGGGTCGCTCCTCCCTAAGAACTGTACGTGCGAGTTTCCCCGCATACAGCTCAAGCCTCCGCTAAGCCCTGTTTGAACAAAGCCGCCAGTTCCTGTCTATCGGTAGAGTATGCGGATTCAGCGGGCCGATCCGTAGTTTCCGATGGCAGACCGCGCCTTGCAGCGAAGTAGCTGTCCCACATCGGATCAAACGGATTCGCTTCGGCTCGGATTTTGCAGTGGCGACGAATAGGAACATCGGATGCGTGGATCAAACGCCAGAACGTGATGTTTCCGGCATCGTCCTTCACGCCTGCGCGAAACACCCAGTCACGCGTGCCTTCGCGGGCGAAGTAGCGATACTTCACCCAACGACGTGGCTTATCAGGGTGCCTGCGACACGCCCACTGCCAGAGACACTTCCAGATGAGATGCCCGACCTTGCGGAAGGTCTCCTTCGCCACCTGGTTGTGATGATAATTGGTCCATCCCCGGATGACCGGGTTCAACCGCATTATCAGATCCTCCTGCTTCACATCGGCGGCAGCCTTGATGATCGCTCGGATCTTGCGCATAAACGCCGCCACGTTCTTCTTGGCGGGTTTGATGTGGGTGTGCCCCTCATATCTGCGCACGTTCCAGCCGAGAAAGTCGAAGCCTTCCTCGACCCGCACGATGCGAGTCTTTTCTTTAGACAGGGACAGGCCCCGTTCTGACAGAAAATCCTCGACTAGAGTCTTCGCCTCCTCTAGCACCTCTTTCGAAGCACCGGTGATGACGAAGTCATCGGCGTAGCGTATCAAGTGGACCTTGGTTCGGCTGTTGCGGTGTTTCGGGCCATAGTGATCCCGTAACACCTTTTCCATTCCGTCCAAGGTCATGTTGGCGAGCGTGGGCGAGATTATTCCCCCTTGCGGGGTTCCCGCTCGTGTCGCGTTCCATTCACCATCTTGTATGTAGCCGGAGTCCAGCCACTTCCGGAGCACTACCTTGTCCATAGGGATGTTGGTGGTGAGCCAGTCCTTGCTGATTTCGTCGAAGCAGCCAGCAATGTCCGCGTCTAAGACCCATTCCGCCGTTCCACGTCCGCGCAGGGCTATATAGCACTGCCGGGCCGCGTCACGTGTCGCTCGAAACGGTCGGAAACCGTACGAGTTCGGGTCTGCCGTAGTTTCCGCGACAGGCAGCAGCGCAAGCAGATGTAGTGCCTGCATGGCCCTGTCTTTCATTGTCGGGATACCTAGCGGACGCAGCTTCTTGCCGCTTGCCTTCGGGATATATACCCGCCTCAACGGCAGAGGACGATAGCCTCGCCGTTTGAGCGACATTAATCCTCTGACGCATTTATCCGGTGTGTTCCAGATGATCCGGTCCACTCCGGGTGTTCTCTTTCCCTGATTTTCAGTAACCCGTTTCACAGCAAGTGCCTTGCCGCTGAACGAGCGGGTCAGCAGCCGCTGCAAGGCTTGCACCTTGCCCCAACGACCTTCCCGAACTGCCTTCGCGATACGCATCTGCAGCCGTCGCACGTGTTGGTAAGCTTTGCGCCAGTTAATCTGGCCCCAACTCACCTCTTCGCGGGAGGCCGCACCAGTCACTGTTGTGACCGTCATTTGCCTGTCCTCCTCCGAGGGTTCTGCACATTCTCTCGCGACGAGAGACCCGTCGGAAGTCTGCACCCTTTCGGGTAGGGTAATGTTGGCGAGCCGCAACCCCTATCCGAGCGATTACAGCCCGGCATTCGCTTTCTCCGACATCCTCTGCCCGTACCCCCAACAGCTTTCCTTGCGGTCGGCCTGCCCGCTGCCGGGCGGAGATACGGGTTTACCGTGTTTCACCTAAATAACGTGGGTAGGTTAGATCCTGCCTATTCGCCGGCGGCCAATCTGTCCGTGTGCCTCCAAGGTCAAGGGAAGCATCCGGCCGCACACCTTTTGGTTCAAGCCTGTCAGCATCTTTGGCTTGTCAAATTTCACGACGTTTATCAGCAGTTCATTTCCATTGATCAATACCACCCA
>NZ_JACMYO010000303.1 GCF_020889685.1 Bradyrhizobium oropedii | reverse complement strand
CCGGCGCAGCCCGCGCGGCCCGGCCAGGCGGTGCGGATCTTCACCGGCGCGCCGATGCCTGACGGCACCGACACCGTGTTCATGCAGGAAGACGTGCGGATCGACGACGCGGGGAACGTGATCCTGCCGTCCGGCCTGAAGCCCGGCGCCAACGTTCGCCCCGCCGGCGAGGATATTGCACGCGGTCATGTCGCGCTGGCATCGGGCAGGCGCCTGCGCCCGCAGGACGTCGCCGTCGCCGCGGCGTTCGGGCTGACCACTCTCGATGTGGTGCGGCGGCTGCGCGTCGGGGTGTTCTCCACCGGCGACGAACTGGCCGCGCCGGGCGGCGCGCGCACTGAGGCGCAGCTGTTCGATTCCAACCGCTTCATGCTGATCGCGATGTTGCGGCGGCTCGGTTGCGAGGTCGGCGATCTCGGCATCCTGCGCGACGAGCGGGCTGAGCTCGCCGATGCGCTCAAGCAGGTCGCGCGCCGCTACGACCTGATCCTGACCACCGGCGGTGTCTCGACCGGCGAAGAGGACCACGTCAAGGCCGGCATCGAGCAGGCCGGCTCGCTTGTGCTGTGGCGGATGGCGATCAAGCCGGGCCGTCCGGTGGCGATGGGAATCATCGACGGCACGCCGCTGATCGGATTGCCCGGCAATCCCGTGGCGAGCTTCGTCACCTTCGTCCATGTTGTGCGGCCGACCGTGCTGGCACTGTCGGGCGCTGTGCCGTCTCCACTGCTGCCGATGCCGGTTCGGGCCGCCTTCAGCTACAAGAAGAAGAGCGGGCGGCGCGAGTATGTCCGCGCCTCGCTGCGACGCGCGGCGGACGGATCGCTGGAGGCGACCAAGTTTCCCCGCGAAGGGGCCGGCCTGCTGTCGTCGCTGATCGAGACGGATGGGTTGATCGAGCTCGGCGAGGCCGTCGTGCGGGTCGAGCCGGGCGATGCCGTCGGCTTTCTCGGTTACGCCGATCTGCTGTGAGACCGCAGATGCGGCCGTCCTCGCGATTTGAAATTCAGATCGCCCGATAGGCAAACATTAACAACAGCCTGCGCGGCAACCGGACGCTCCTAGAGGCGTTCTAAATCTGCTTGCCTGTGGCATGCCAGAGAATAGAGTTGGGTTGAACCGACGCAATTCGTGCAAAGCGGAGTTCCAAGACGCGGTTTCAAGGCGAGGATTCATGAGCCAAGGCGACGTTCACAAGGTCCGCGCGTTCGAGCATCCCGGACAGGGCAGGAAGCGGGCGAAAGCCACGCCCAAGGGACGACAGGTCGACCCTCTGGCAGCTCATGAGATCGAGGCGCTGCTTGCCGACCGGCCGAGACAGCGCGATATGCTGATCGAGTACCTGCATCTGATTCAGGATAAGTACCATCAGATCTCGGCGGCGCATCTGGCTGCGCTCGCCGATGAGATGAAGCTGTCATTTGCCGAAGTGTTCGAGACCGCGACCTTCTATGCGCATTTCGACATCGTGAAGGAAGGCGAGCCTGACATCGCGCCGCTCACCGTGCGTGTGTGCGATTCGCTGACCTGCGCAATGCTCGGCGGCGAGCAGCTGCTGAAGGATCTTCTGTCCCGCGCCGGCCCCGGCATCCGCGTCGTGCGCGCGCCGTGCGTCGGCCGCTGCGACACGGCACCCGCTGCGGAGGTCGGCCACAACTTCATCGACCATGCGACCGTCACCAATGTGCTCGCGGCGGCGAAGAGCGGCGACACCCATGTGCATCTCCCGAGCTATATCGAGTACGACGCCTATGTCGCCGACGGCGGATACAAGCTGCTCACGCGGCTGCGCTCGGGCGAATTGCCGCGGGAAGACCTGTTGAAGGCACTCGACGATGCGTCGCTGCGCGGCCTCGGCGGCGCAGGTTTCCCGACCGGCCGCAAATGGCGCGCCGTGCTCGGCGAGCCGGGGCCGCGGTTGATGGCTGTCAACGGCGACGAGGGCGAACCCGGCACCATCAAGGACCGGTACTATCTCGAGACCGATCCGCATCGCTTCCTCGAGGGGATGCTGATCGGTGCCCACGTGGTCGAGGCGCCCGAAGTCTACATCTATATCCGCGACGAATATCCGGCCTGCCGCGAGATCCTCGCCCGCGAGATCGCAAAACTTCCGCCCGGCGGTCCGACGCTGCATCTGCGGCGCGGTGCCGGCGCCTATATCTGCGGCGAGGAATCCTCACTGCTGGAATCGATCGAGGGCAAGCGCGGCCTGCCGCGGCACAAGCCGCCATATCCGTTCCAGGTCGGGCTGTTCGGCCTGCCGACGCTGATCAACAACATCGAGACGTTGTGGTGGGTGCGCGACATCGTCGAGAAGGGCGCCGACTGGTGGAAGAGCCATGGCCGCAACGAGCGCCACGGCCTGCGCAGCTTCTCGGTGTCGGGACGTGTCAGGGATCCCGGCGTCAAGCTCGCGCCGGCCGGCATCACCCTGCGCGAACTGATCGACGAGTTCTGCGGCGGCATGGCCTACGGCCATACCTTGCAGGCCTATCTGCCGGGCGGCGCGTCCGGCGGCATCCTGCCGGCCTCGATGGACGACATCCCGCTCGATTTCGGCACGCTCGAGAAGTACGGCTGCTTTATCGGCTCCGCCGCTGTCGTCGTGCTCTCGCAGGCCGATGACGTCAGGGACGCTGCGCTGAATCTGATGAAGTTCTTCGAGGACGAGAGCTGCGGACAATGCACGCCCTGCCGCGCCGGAACCGAGAAGGCCGCGCTCTTGATGCAGCAGCCGGTCTGGAACAAGGAACTGCTCGACCAATTGAGCCAGGCGATGCGCGATGCGTCGATCTGCGGCCTGGGTCAGGCGGCGTCCAATCCGCTGACGTCAGTGATCAAGTATTTTCCGGACGGGTTTCGTCCGCAGCAAGCCGCCGAATAGGCGGGCCGGGCAGGACGAATTTCGACGAGGATTTTGAATGAGCAACCATCAGAACTCCGGCCAGACGATTCAGTTCGAGCTCGACGGCCACCAGGTCGAGGCACAAGCCGGCGAGACGATCTGGCAGGTCGCCAAGCGCCAGGGCACCGAGATTCCGCATCTCTGCTATTCGCCCGCGCCGGACTACAGGCCGGACGGCAATTGCCGCGCCTGCATGGTCGAGATCGAAGGCGAGCGCGTGCTGGCGGCGTCGTGCATGCGGACGCCTTCCGTTGGGATGAAGGTGAAGTCGGCCAGCCAGCGCGCGGTCGCGGCACAGAAGATGGTGATGGAGCTGCTCGTCGCGGACCAGCCGGCGCGCGAGACCTCGCACGATCCGGATTCGAAATTCTGGCACTGGGCCGAGAAGACCGGCGTCACCGAGAGCCGCTTCCCCGCGACCGAGCGCTGGCACGCCGACACCAGCCATCCGGCGATGCGCGTCAATCTCGACGCCTGCATCCAGTGCGGCCTGTGCGTGCGGGCGTGCCGCGAGGTGCAGGTCAACGACGTGATCGGCATGGCTTATCGTAGTCACGGCTCGAAAATCGTCTTCGACTTCGACGATCCGATGGGAGAGTCCACCTGCGTCGCCTGCGGTGAGTGCGTCCAGGCCTGCCCGACGGGGGCGCTGATGCCGGCCGTGATGCTCGACGACAAGCAGACCCGCGTCACCTATCCCGACAAGAAGGTGGACTCGCTCTGCCCGTATTGCGGTGTCGGCTGTCAGGTCACCTACCAGGTCAAGGACGAGAAGGTGATTTACGCGGAAGGCCGTGATGGTCCCGCCAATCACAACCGGCTCTGCGTCAAGGGCCGCTTCGGCTTCGACTACATCCATCATCCGAACCGGCTGACGAAACCGCTGGTGCGGCTGCCCGGCGTCAAGAAGGATGCCAACGACCAGGTCGATCCGGCCAATCCCTTTACCCATTTCCGCGAAGCATCCTGGGAAGAGGCGCTCGATCTTGCAGCAGCCGGCTTGCGCAAAATCCGCGACGAGAAGGGGCCGAAAGCGCTCGCTGGCTTCGGCTCGGCCAAGGGCTCGAACGAGGAAGCCTATCTGTTCCAGAAGCTGGTGCGCACCGGCTTCGGCTCCAACAATGTCGACCACTGCACGCGGCTGTGCCACGCCTCGTCGGTGGCGGCGCTGTTCGAGGGATTGAGCTCCGGCGCGGTGTCGGCGCCGTTCGCGGCCGCGACCGATGCCGAGGTGATCTGGGTGATCGGCGCCAATCCGACCGTGAACCATCCGGTCGCCGCGACCTACATCAAGAACGCCGCCAAGCGCGGCGCCAAGCTTTATGTGATGGACCCGCGGCGGCAGGCGCTGTCGCGCCATGCGACGCAGCACCTCGCCTTCAAGCCGGGCAGCGACGTCGCGATGCTGAACGCGATGATCCACACCATCATCACCGAAGGCCTGACCGACGAGCAGTACATTGCCGGCTATACCGAGGGCTACGACGACCTCAAGGCGAAGATCCAGGAGTTCACACCGGAGCGCATGTCGCAGATCTGCGGCATTCCCGCCGAGACGCTGCGCGAGGTCGCCCGCGCCTATGCCCGCGCCAAGTCGTCGATCATCTTCTGGGGCATGGGCATCAGCCAGCATGTCCACGGCACCGACAATGCGCGCTGCCTGATCGCGCTGGCGCTGATCACCGGCCAGGTCGGCCGCCCCGGCACCGGGCTGCATCCGCTGCGCGGCCAGAACAACGTGCAGGGCGCCTCCGACGCCGGTCTGATTCCGATGTTCCTGCCGGACTACCAGCCGGTCGGCCGCGACGACATGCGCGGCGCCTTCGAGAAGCTGTGGGGGCAGCAGCTCGATCCGGTGCGCGGGCTGACCGTCGTCGAGATCATGAACGCGATCCACGCCGGCGAAATCCACGGCATGTATGTCGAGGGCGAGAACCCCGCGATGTCCGATCCGGATTTGCAGCACGCGCGCCAGGCGCTGGCCAGGCTCGACCATCTCGTCGTGCAGGATCTGTTCGTCACCGAGACCGCGTTCCACGCCGACGTCATCCTGCCGGCCTCGGCGTTCGCCGAGAAGTCCGGCTCGTTCACCAATACCGACCGCCGCGTGCAGCTGGCGCGCGAGGTGATCAAGCCGCCGGGCGATGCGCGGCAGGATTTCTGGATCATCCAGGAGATCGCCAAGCGGATGGGACTACCGTGGAATTATGCCGGGCCGGGCGAGGTCTTCACCGAGATGGCGCAGCTGATGCCGTCGCTGAAGAACATCACCTGGGAGCGTCTGGTCCGCGAGGGCGCGGTGACCTATCCGGTCGACGATCCCGACAAGCCCGGCAACGAGATCATCTTCACCACCGGATTCCCGACCGAGAGCGGCCGCGGCAAGATCGTGCCGGCCAAAGTGATCCCGCCGGACGAATTGCCCGACGACGAGTATCCGATGGTGCTGTCGACCGGACGCGTCCTCGAGCACTGGCACACCGGCTCGATGACACGCCGCGCCCAGGTGCTCGACCAGATCGAGCCCGAAGCGGTGGCGTTCATGACGCCGAAGGACATGCGCAAGAAGGGGCTCGCGCCGGGCGACTTCATCCGTCTCGAGACCCGCCGCGGCGCGGTCGAGGTCAAGGTGCGCGCCGACCGCGACGTGCCCGAGAACATGGTCTTCATGCCGTTCTGCTACGCGGAAGCGGCGGCCAACCTGTTGACCAACCCGGCGCTCGATCCGTTCGGCAAGATTCCGGAGTTCAAGTTCTGCGCCGTTCGCGCCGAGAAGATCGATATCCGCACCGCGGCGGAATAGTGGTCGCGGGACGGAACGTGGAGCCGCTGCATTGACAACGATCAAGGTCATCATTTCCGGCGGCTTCGCTGCGGTGTACCGCGAGGTGCTGCCTGAGTTCGAGCGAAGCGCCGGCATCAAGGTGGAAACCGGATCGGGCGCGTCGGAGGGCATCGGTCCGAAGACGATCAGGCACCAGCTTGCGAATGGCACCAAGGCGGACGTGGTGATCCTCTCGCGCGAGGGATTGCGAACGCTGATCGAAGACGGACGAATTCGTGCGGGCTCCGATACCGGCCTGGCGACGGCGCCTCTGGCCGCCGCGGTTCGGGCGGGCTGTCCCAAGCCCGATATCAGCAGTGATGCCGCGCTCACCAAGGCCTTGATCGCCGCAGGCCAGATCGTGGCGCCGAGCAGCACGAGCGGACAGTTCGTCCGCGACAAGGTCTTCCCGAAGCTGAATCTGCCGGACACGGTGATGCTCACGCTGGAGGCGCGTGGAACCGAGGCGGCCGCAGCGCTGCGGGCAGGCAAGGCCAATCTCTCGATCGGGCCGACCAGCGAACTGGTTCAGGAGACCGGCATCGAACTCGTCGGTCTGCTGCCTGCAAATCTCCAGCTTGTCCAAACCTTCACGACCGCCGTCGTCAGCGACGCCACGGCGCCGGAAGCGGCCAAACGCCTGATCGACTTTCTTTCATCGGACAGCGATATCTTGCGCGTGGCAATCAAGCGCGCGGGCATGGAGCGGCCGCGAGGATAAACTGAGGCGCGGGCCTCAGTGATCGCTGGGGGCTACGTTGAGCGGCGCGCCACCGGTCGAAATCGGACCTGCCGGTTTTGCAGCCCGAGCCGGCGGCTTTTTGGGCTTCGC
>NZ_JACMYO010000302.1 GCF_020889685.1 Bradyrhizobium oropedii | reverse complement strand
GATGCATTCAAGGCGCTCGTCGAAATCTAGAGCGTACCCGTGTACGGAGTGGCGGTGCGGATGGTGGTCTTGATCTCAGCGATCTTCTTTTTCATCACGTTTTCCTTTCCTTCTTTGGCACGCCAGACCAACCGAAAGCGCGGCCGATCGTGCAGGAAAAGGATAGTGAGTTGGGGGACCAATCCGCAGCGAGATTCCTTGACATCAGCTGTCAAAAAAATTGAAAGGGCGGGTCCGGATCGGCGCTACGCCAGTAGGTTGGCACCTGAGCCGCTTACAAGGCGCGATTTCGGTACCGCTGGTTACGCGGCGCCCATGCAAATGCGTTGCGTCCGCTGCAAGTCGCTCATGCGATCAAATCTACTAGTTTCTCATCCGCAGATTGCGACCGAGCCGATGACGGTTTGATTTCTTGCTCCCATGCGCGGCTTTAGCGAGTGCCCTACAACTCGGGCGGTCCCGAGAGCCGCAGCATATCGTGGCCTGATCGTGATGCAGATTCCGTGATTCATTGCGAACGGGGCCTCGGTCTGTTCGGTTGTTCGGCGGCGTGGATTGTCGCGGCATGAATCCAAAGAAAGGCGCTTGCCTAAGGATAGGCAGCCTAAAACAACCGATCTCCCATAGGCACTACGCACCCGTCGTCAGTACACAAGCGGCCTGTTGCCCCGAATACGATATCCAATCGACACCATAGTTGGTCTCACGGATGAATTCGTCGAAAGCCAATCTTTCATGCTTCTCGAATCCTGCGTAGTTGAAGTATTCGTCAAACACGATAACGCATCCCGGACGAATCTGAGACTTGAGCCCCGTAAAGATACTTCTTGTGCTTGAATATATGTCGCAATCGACGTGGATGAACGCAACGGGCGGCTCGCGCTGAGCAAACACCGGAATCGTCTCATCAAATAGACCAACAATAAGCTCTACGTTCTCCGGAACGTCAGGCGCCTTGCCTCCACGATCGAAGTCCACTGGAAGGTATCCGTTCCAGCGCTCCGGGAGGCCATTAAAGCTATCGAAGCCATAAAACTTCCGCTCTGGAAATCGCTCGGCCATGGCGCCGATGGTGTAACCGCTATAGACGCCGAACTCGAGGGCAACACCCGCACCCGCTTTTGACAAGGCATCAAACCTGAACTCATCATGATCGGCAAAAAACACAGCATCAGCCATTTCTGTGCGGATTATCTCAATGGCTTGTTCCTGCGCAATCACGGACAAAGTACGAAACAAGCTATGGTTTGTTCTGGGTAGCCCGTACATTTCCGCAGCGGTTACAAGTTTGCGCAGGTGTTCATTTGCAATGTCCTGCTTGCCAAGCATTGTCGACAAAGCTTTGGCGACCTCGCTGGAAGATTTTGCTAGCCGATCAATTGCTGCCAATAGGCGATCATCAACCGTATCTTTCATCGCGTCTCCTTTTGACTACAGAAGAATCAATTTCTCTCGCCGATCCCGACGAATTTATCTCATCGAAGCTGCATTTTCACCGGCGTTGATCGGCGGCGCGAACGGCAAAGAGCTGATCGTCGGAATTTTCCGATATCTTGGTCTTCTCATCGGCATCCATTAGCGCGTCGACATTAGGGAGCTTCGCTACCCACGTCTTAACGTGTCATTGTTCGTCTTTTGGTCAGCCCCCCTGTGCGGCCGCGCCAAATTTCCAGTGGCATCGACCCAATCAAGATCTGTAAGATAAGCGCAAATAGCCACGGCAGTCGATGAGCGGTTTGAGACAATGGGCGTGACTGCCGCCGATTTCCAATAGTGTTACGTAGCTCTGGTTCAACCGCTCGTAGTTGTTGCGGATCAAATTTGGCAACAGCATACGTTCCGCTGGCCCTTCGACCAGAATGGCTGCATCAGCGAAAAACAAATCGGCGTGGTGCGCTCGAAGATAGGCATGCTAGTTGACGATGGCGCTGCGGCGGATGCGGTGGCGCTGATGGATCAGGGCTTATGGACGCTCGAAGATCTTGCCGCAACGAGTTGCCGAAGGAGAGAAATCCATGCTCTTTCTCCTGGCCAGAAGGAGCAGAGCCGAGGGACGGTTCCTCAGGGATCCTCAAGCGTTTCGTTCTCGCCCTCGGTAGTGAGAAGGGGGTATGCCTTGCAGGTGATCGCGTTATCGGCTGGCGCAGGGACACTCTCGACACAGAGGAGGTCGTGATCCGTGGCAGTTGATCGTCGAACCTTCGCCGCAGCCGGGTTTTCTACGCTCGTATGCGGATACGCGCTGGTGCAGCAGGGGCGGACCGCACCGGCCAGGCGCCCCGTGGTCGCCGGTTATGTCGCCCCCTGGAAGGCCCGGCCCGGGGGGCCAGGCATCAAGATGATCCGGGCGCGCGAGCTGACCCACTTGATGTACGCATTCGGCACCGTTTCGGCAGATGGACTGGCTGAACTTGCGGATCGTTGCCTTGACGCAGGAGCCTGCGACGGAACCGCGCCGTCGAGTCCGTTCGGCGGTAACTTTATCCAACTCGCCGAATTGAAGCGGGACAATCCGCAGCTTCGGGTTCTGATTTCATTGGGCGGTTGGAATGGATCGAGGTATTTCTCGGCCGCTGCTGTCACGCCGCGCTCTCGCGCGCGGTTCGCACAATCCGTGATCGATGCGTTCTTTCGGCCGTATCCCGGCCTGTTCGATGGTGTGGATGTCGATTGGGAATTTCCCGTGTCAGGAGGACGGGCAGGGAATGTCGCGCGCCCTGAAGACCGTGGTAATTTTACGCTCCTGATTGCCGAAGTCCGTCGAAAGCTCGCCGCGTTTTCCGCGTTGGAGCGCAGGGAAATGGAGCTCACCATTGCGGTGTCGGCCGCCCCCGACAAGATCGTCAATCTGGAGGCGGCCGCTCTGGCCGGGCTGGTCGACCGAATTCATCTGATGGCCTACGACTTTCACGCAGGCTCGGCCTTTGCCGCCTTCAATGCTCCGCTGTTCGCCTGCGCCGGCGATCCATATCCCGATCTCAATGTCGATGCCAGTGTGAATGCCTTGATCCGGGTCGGCGTGCCGCCGGCGAAGCTGACGCTCGGGATGGCCTTCTTCGGCCGAGCTGTCGCGAACGTTCCGCCGCAGAATGGCGGGCTCTTCCAAAAAGGGGCGACAGCGAGTGAAGAGTGGGGAGGCAGCGACGGCATCGATTACCGGGATCTCGTCGCGAGGCGACCGGAGAAGCACGGCTTTCGCCGGTTTTGGAGCGACGAGGCTCAGGTGCCGTGGCTGTATAACGCCGAACGGCGCATATGGATCAGCTACGACGATCCGCTCTCCATCGCACGTAAGGCGATGTATGCCCGCGCCCATGCACTCGCTGGGGTCATGATCTGGGACCTGTTCGCCGATGATGGTTCGCTACTCGCGGCACTCCGCGTCCCTCCCGCGCGAAGATCCGAATAGGATCGTGGTCATCGCGTCGCGTTGAAGCACGTCATCCGCGCGTCTCGAACGAATTCAGCCGCGGGCCAAGTCGGTGCTGTGGGATCAGATACGCGCCGGCTTGAAACCGGCAAGGTCGGAAGTCTGACAACCGGCAGCATCGTTCGAGATTATGCTGGCGACAATGCTCGGAGATGCACCTTCGCTGGTGGCAAATTGCAATGAGGTCTGCGCGATCGCCAAAAATAGCTTGAATCTCACGTGGCGTCAGATCGTAAGTTTGAGGCCATAACGAAAACGGCATGCGGCGGCAATGAATCGGCAAATCACGTTCCGAGCGTCATGCTTCTCTTCAACATATCGTTACGTCGACGCATTAAAGCGTGAGGCACTTCGTCGCGGTGCGTTCGCTCGAGTTCTCTTCGAGAGATTGCGCCACATCGCAACCGCTAGGCCGAGACAGCTCGAGAAGATCTCGCCAACAAGAAAGCTGACGCGGTGCACTGTGGAAGCAGATTTTCGAATGCGTGACTGCGAAAAGGGTTACCGGTGACTTCTTACAATTTTCTCTTCGCCTCGTGGGGCACGTTGGGAAATCTCAGTCCGCTGCTTACTGCGGCTCGCCGATTGCGCCGGCATGGTCATCATGTCCGGGTGATCGCCGATCCGGCCATGCGGACAGAAGTCGAGGCCGCTGATTTCGAATTCGTGACATGGCGCCGTGCCCCAAAGGGGAGGCCGCGGACCCAGTGGATGTCTCAGACCTGCGGGATCGGATGCGCAGGGTCGTCTTTGAGCCTTGCTCAGCCTACGCGGCCGACATTCGCGACGAGATTGGCCGCGTGCCGACAGATGCGGTCCTCGGCCTCGACCTCCTGTTTGGCGCGGCGGTCGGGGCGCAAGCGTGTGGCGTGCCTTTCGCGTTTCTCTCCCCTCACGTCAGCATTCGGAGTCTTCCGGGAATGCCGCCCGCGACGTCCGGATTGGGGCAACCGAAAACGCCGGAGGAGCGCGCCGCAGTCGCTGCAGCCTCTGCCGCGCTCGCTGCGGCGATGAACGCGTCCCTTCCGATCCTCAATAAAGCCCGCGTCGATTTCGGCCTTCCGGTTCTTCCAGGCGCTATGGACCTGTTCGACCAGGCCGATCGCGTTCTGCTAGCGGTCAGTCAGGCCTTCGACTTCGAGGCAGACTCCCTTCCGGGCAGTTTCCGCTATATCGGGCCTTTGCTCGATGTGCCGAGTTGGTCGGGGTCGTGGCAGGCCCCCTGGTCCGCGCGAGCCGGTTGTCCCCGCGCGCTGATCGCCTGCAGCACCGGTGCGCAGGGCCAGCGAGACTTGTTTCAACGCGTCATCAATGCCGTCAGCGCCATTGATATCGAAGCTGTTTTTACAGCTGGGCCGAATCTGGACATGGCCGATCTTCGTGCTCCGAGGAACATCCATCTGGTGCGCGGCGCGCCCCACGACTCCGTCATGAAGGATGTTTCTGTTGTCATATCACAGGGCGGCCACGGGACGGTCACCCGTTCAATCATCAATGCCTTGCCGCAGCTCGTTCTGCCAATGGGACGAGACCAGTCGGCAAACGCAGCGCGGGTCGAAGCGAAGGGAGTAGGGCTTCGATTGGGGCCGACAGCTTCCGAATCGGAGATAACGGCAGCGATAAAGCAGTTGATTACGGAACCGCAATTCAAGATCGCGGCCCGAAAGCTCGGCGAGATTATCAACGCTGATATCGATACATCGCCTCTTGTCCACGAGATGGAGATTCTTGCCGCGATCGGACGACGGCGACGAAGCCGCTCGTGACCAGCTACGTCTGGCGCCGATCCGGCGATTTCGGGGCGGGCACCTGGTCGATGCATTTGGCTCCCTCACGAAAACATCTCGAAGCTGCGACACGCTAGCCTTTCCGCCGATCACGAGAAATATGGCCCTGCGCATTTCATCCCAATCCTCGCTACGCTTTATGACAGGCATTCGGTATTTTCGATGGCTGCGCTGATGCTTTTCTTTTGCTCGTTGGCGTTCGCCACCTATGTTGGCGTCGTTCTTCCGGCCAAACATCTTGTCTAGTTGCTCGAATGCCAGCCAAGTTAGGAGAAAGGCCGTGATTTCCTGTGGCACATTGAAGCCCATCCTGTTGTCTCGCGACGGCGTGCGTTTGGCTCATGTTGAGGCCGGACCTGCAGCCCCGCAATTCCCTCCGCTGCTTCTTATCAATGGCTGGACCGGCGACCACGGCATCTTCACGCCGCAGATCGCCCATTTTTCTCAAAGCCGTCGTGTCGTGGCCGTCAATATTCGCGGCCACGGTGCCAGCGATGCGCCCGAGCAGGAGTACACCATCGCGGGGTTTGCTGACGATATCGCTTGGCAATGCGCTCAACTTGGACTGCTCAAGCCCATCGTGATCGGCCACAGCATGGGAGGCCGGATCGCGCTCGAACTGTGTGGCCGCTATCCTGAGCTGGCCTCAGGCGTGGTCATGATCGACACCATTGTCATGCCGCCTCCGGTTTTGCGTGAATCTCGCGAGCTTGCAGGGCTCCTGGAAGGCATTGGCGGGCCCAACTATCTGGCGGTCTTAAGGGCAAACGCGTGGGAGATGGGCTGCGATTTTGACGATCCCGCCCGGCGAACGATGATCTACGAGACCTACGTACTTCCGTCGTGCGAGAAAACCCCACAGCATGTGGCCTATTCGATGATACGGAACGCAACCTTGAATTATGATCCCGTCCCCGCAGCAGAAGCCTGCCGGATTCCCATGGCCTATATTTCCGCAGATGTCCCGCTTGTGAACGCGATGCGCGACCTAGATCGGCTGCAGGAGATCTGTCCACAGCTGGTAACAGCGAAGACAATGCTCGCCGGGCATTTCAACACGATCGAGGTCGCAGACCAGGTCAATGGCATGCTGGATCGCTTCTTGGCCGTCGGCCTCAGGTACAGATGTAGAAGCCTTGAATAGATACGGAAATATCGAATTGTCTGTGATCGCGAGCTAGTACCCACTTTTCTTGGATCGTGAGTCGTGATTCAATATCTGGATGATACCCGAAGCAAGAGAAGTCCACCTTTCGAGGAAAGATCGTAAGGTGCTTGAGGCGTGCTGTCGCTCACCGATGACATTGCAGCGCGATTTGAAGCGGGCGCGGATCGTTCTGTTGGCGGCGGCTGGGCGCAGCACACGATCGATCGCCAAGGAAGTTGGGGTCCAGCCGCGGATTGTT
>NZ_JACMYO010000301.1 GCF_020889685.1 Bradyrhizobium oropedii | reverse complement strand
CCCCGGAGACTACGCCACCCTCAATTCCCACCAACCTCGCGACGGCACCACGGTGGTCCCTCGTGAATAGTTTCTAGGAGTCTTGCCGAATCATCATTGATCCCATGTTCGGTGATAACCGCTATTCTTCACTGCCGTGGCTGCCCGGAGAATTCAGCGTCCGGCGACGGGATGGCACTCGCCAAGAGCCGAGCTCATCTTCGGAATGCGGCTGTGGCCGAGCCCGATGCCAGCAAAGCCACGCTGACGGAGCTTGCGTGCCAAGATGGGCGCTTTGTTGAAGTGCCTGAAGTCGCTATCGCCGACAACGAGCACAGGCGGTTCAGTTGATTCTACGATGCGCTCGACCACGTCAACGAGTTGGCCCCATGAAGCTTCGTCGGCGTTGCGATAGCCGGGAGAGCAGGCAAGTGACCGGCCCGACGCGCAGAAGCCTTTGAAACCTGCGCGCTTGGCGGTCGCACAACAGGAGTGCGTATCCTGCGCTTCCGTGAGGACAGAGAGGTCATGGCTGGAGCAGACTTGAGCGCGCAGCATTTCTGCAGGCGACAAGTTAGCGCGTCGATCTGGGCCGCTGGCGAGGACTGATTGTGGTTGATGTTCCATGCCGAACACCTGCAGGTGACGTTTGATTGATCCGACGTTCATCAACCAGTCAGTGACATGTGTCTTTGATCCAGATCAACTACCAACGTTGGTAGTGCACGCAAATTGCCGCATCTCAGCATTGCGATTGCAAATCTAGCGCCAATAAGGAAGTTCTGAGTTTGGAGTGAGGGAGTTTCAGAACCTCCTCACGTTGCCGCAATACCGACATCACCGATTTTGTATAGCCACCACATTGATTTCATCCATTTTCAGTCACGTGATTCTTTCAACTGGCTCGCTCAACCGAGGATAACAAACACCAACATTCGTGCGGCCCCTCACGGAAGCGAGCCGCCGAGTTTTCGGTTGCACCACGTCGGGAGAGATTTCCATCCGCGCACAACGACCAGCATGACCTGCCGCTGCGGCGCGCGCGCCCGCATGGCCAAGAGCTGGCATTGAAAACATCGGCCTTCATCACCGGCCCACCCACCGACAGTGTCACTGCTGCACAGGTTATCGACGGAGCGGTGATGGCGATGCAGTTGGAACGTCACAGGCCTGAGACATACAACGGCTAAAGTGAATCAGACGGCCCATGGATATCGTTATGGCACGCACGTTCTCTCAGTGGCTCGGCGACTATTCTAATGCGATGGGTCTAGACGACGTTGGTGACTTCGCGCGGGATCGAACGCTGGTTGTGCACGACATCATCTGCACGTTCGTTCATCCGTGCGGAGACCAGCACGACATCGCCGCCGTGCTGCTCGACGCAGGCTTGCCTTCGACGGTGTCCGAGCATGACTTGGTTGGACTTGCATTATCCCGAAACCTCGCGAACTTCCTGCTTGGTGCGCCGCTATTCTTCGTCAATCCGGCGAGTCAACACCTTGTCTTGGGTCAGAAGTTCGAGTTTGCGCAGATCGACCCACCATCGTTCGCGCCGTTGCTTGATGCGCTGGCTCTGCAGGCTAAAGCTTGGCGGGACAGGCGGAGCGCTGCACGATGACGGGCATTTCAAATGTGGCGGATTCCGCAGCGGCGGCTGAGGCTCTGAGCGTCGGTGCGCAAGCGATTTACCCTCCATGCGAGTTTCTGATCGAGGTAACTGCGCTGCATTCCAAGGGCTGGCGCGAGGGGCGGAGGGCTGTGCGATGGAGGGCATTTCAAATGGGCCAGACAGCACAGCCGCGGCTACGACTCTGCGCCGGAGCAAAAGCGATCCAAGCCCTATGCGGGTGTGGGATCGCGGCAACGCCAGCGGGCCGCCTACGCTGACCGATGACCAGCGGCGAGCCCACCAAATCACATCCGAACAACTGTCGATGGCCTGTGAAATTGTCGCTGCGGAGCCGTCGCGCTCTGGAGACTTGCACGCCGAACAGGACCTGACTGGGCACGCAGAGCCACAGTTCCGGGACAACGTATCGCTGCCACTGGATGAGGACGCACGGACGGAGCGTCAAGAGGCTCCCGCTGCTGGCCGCGCCCGATGGTGGTGCTGGACGACCGCGCTGTTGGCCGCAAACGCAGCACAGGGTGCGCTCGAAACCTTTGCTGGTCGCGTCGTTGAGGCGGGGGTGCGCAAGCTTTCCCGTCATCCGCAAAGTCCACACGAGGTCAACGATAGCGCAATGGCGGCACATGCCGCGGTCAACGTGGTAATGGGACTGATCGCGGGCACAAGAGCGGGTGTGCACACTTGGCGGGCGAGCGGCAATCCAGAGGCTTATCTCAGGGGATTTCGCGGTGAGCGGTCGGCGCAATCTGCGGCCCTCGCGATGGCGGGAACTCCTGACGTGCCCGCGGGCCAGATGATACGCCTCCTGCCCAGTGTAGCGGCGGCCTTTCTAGCCTTCGGCGCCGCCGCGCACACCGGCATAGGTGCTCTTTCGCACCTTGGAAGCTCATCGAGCGGCAAGGTCGATGCCTACGAAGCCGTGGTTCGGTCTAACGCCAACATAGCGTATTGCTACACCCGTGAAGTCGTGGACTTCGTGGCGCGTGTCTTCCAGCTTGTTTCGCACGATGCCCTGCTGACCCAGCTAGGATGGGCGGCCGGTACCGTGGAATACAGTCTCAACTTGGCAGCACAATCGTGGGCATCGAGTGATATCGACCAGGGAAGGAGCTTCGATCTGCGCTGGCCGGCGATCTCCGCTGCGGCCGAGGCCGTCGACGTTGCCTTCATTTCCGCAGCTGCTCGTCTTGCCGAGCCCGATAGGCCCGTCGAAATTTGGCGTGGTCGTCTGGCCGAGGGGACTTCTGGCGAGAGACATGCGACGTCAAGACCCACCGTCATTGATACAATCGATCGGGTGACACAACGTGCCGTTGGTCGGCAACTGGTTGGGGAAGTACGTCATTATGTGCCGGAGCTCGCTGTGGGAACGCATTTGCGCGAACTGACCTGGCAAGCCGAACACGCCAGTCGTGGTGGTGGCAACAGTACTCCTCCCAGTGATATCGAGGCACCGCCGCCCGGGGGAACGCCAAATGCTGGCAGCAGTTCGGATTCTCCGACACTACGTCAAGAAGCTACGGAACTCCTCCCGCCGCCTGGGCATTTGAATGTGCCGTCGGCAGACGTGGCTGGGCCATCGTCTGCCGAGGCTGTCTCGAGTTTCGTGGATCGATCCTTGGGGGAGTACGGACATCTTGTCGACTTGGGCTGGGAGCACCGCCGCGACCGGGCCCCGCCTTTCCTGATCGGCGCACTGAACAGAAAGGGCGACCTCCCGAGGTCGCCGCTTCAGAGCACAAAGTTGAGGATCCACGGTCAAATCTACACGGCCTACCTGGAGCCGGGGAGTGGGGCGCCGACCATAGACAATCCGCTAGGCGGCAACATAATGCTCGCCCCTAGCCTTGAGCTGGTCCCACTTGGGTCAGCGGGCGCCGCGCATTGGTGAGTCGTCCTCCGCATACGGACAAGCAAGCTCGCAAAGAAAGACGGATCGCAGTCGTGCGACTTGTGCGATAGAGAACTGCATCGCCCGATCCCTTAGCAGAGGATGCAAGAATCTCTCGGTAAAGATCATTTTCTATCGTTCGCCGTACTGTCGAGGGCGCTGCCCCGACTCGCCGCGCAATCTCACGACTTGGCCGCTCGGCCGCTTCATCCTGATCACATCGCGCACATGGCGCATCGCGAGGCTCTCTGTCGGCGTTGCGCGCAAAACCGAAATGGGCGCCCCTATGAGAGCCAGAAGAGGAGTCGTCATCCCGAAATCGTGGGCAACTTCAAATCGGGTTGGTGGGCCTGGTCAGCTTTTCGAAAGCTAGCCCGGCTAGCCTGCAGTCACTGTACTGTGAACAGACGGTATCACAACGCGCAGCGTAGCCTTCGCCGAAGCGCGATACGCCTGCTCCCCTCGAGGCTCAGTCTCAGAATACCCTGAAGACCGGCGCTTAACTGAGGCGCCCTGATCGTGCACTTCAGCGATTCCTTCGTTCTCCGCGTCTACTTGAGGTGAATTCGAACTAGTGGAACGCTCGGATCAAGCCGCTGAGAAAACCGCCGCACCGACTTATCATAGCCAAGTAAGTTGAAATACCCTCATCCAATTGTCGAAAGCAATCTTCCGTATCGACTCTTCGTCAAAACCAATCGCGAGCAACGCTGCAATCACATTTTGGAGACCGCTCGCATCTTTGACCGCAGCAGGGATTGTCGCACCATCGAAATCTGATCCGATCGCTACCCTTTCTACGCCTATGCGATCAACCAAATACTGGAAATGGTGCGCAAGCATGTGAAGCGGCGTATCGGCGTTGTCTTGCGCATCGGGGCGAACGCACCTCACTTAGAAGTTGACGCCCGCGATCCCGTCGGACGCACGGATCGCGTCTAGCTGTCTGTCCGTCAAGTTTCTTGTCGAAGTGCATATTGCGTGCGCGCAGGAATGTGTAGCTGCCAGCGGCGCGTCGCTCAACCGCGCCACATCCCGGAAGCCCTTCTCATTTAGATGGGACACATCGATCATGATCCTCAGGCGATTGCATGCTTTCACCAGATCGCGTCCCGCGTCCGTCAGTCCCGGACCGGTATCTGGTGAGCTTGGCCATGCAAATGGCACCCAGTGGCCGAATATATTGGGGCGGCTCCAGACAAGCCCGAGCGAGCGAACACCACGACGGTAGAGCTTCGCCAGTTCGACCAGGTCCGCATCGATGGCGTCGCCGCCTTCCATGTGCAGCACAATGGCGAACGATCCCGCGTCGGTGGCAGCTTTGATCTCTTCGACACTTGTAGCGATACAGATCTTGCCGTCAGCACGCGCCTCAACGCACTTCAGAGCGTCAAGCATCTCTTTGGTCTTGCGCCTGGCGTAACTCGCATCCAGCGCATCGGCCAGACGGACTTCGTAGCCTGTTTTGGCGACGGGCCGGTTATCCGTGGCCCGTTGCTCTGGGTGGACTGCGTATTCCAGGGATGGTGATCAGCGATTGCAGGCGATCGTGATCACGGTTTCCAGACGATGGTGATCACTTGCGGAGGCGAACACGACTGACGTGTTGATGTGTGCTGGAAATGGTGTTCCTGGTCAAGACGGGCGGGAGGATTTGGAGATCGTTCCGGCGGTCCATGGGAGGGCCCCGCGCGCGGCGCGGAGTGGCCCCCACGAGCGACGCAGCGGCGCGCGCGGGAGGGACCTGTGGGCCGGTGGGGCGATCGGGTGCGCGGTGGTCACGCTTTTGTCCTATCGTCGGCCCGACGACGCAGGCTATCGCCCTTGAGCTCGATGCGGTGCGCGTTGTGAATGATGCGGTCCAATATGGCGTCGCCGAGCGTGGGATCGCGAACACGTCAGAGTACCCCTATTCTTGAGCGGGTCGTGTCTCACGTCACGATCACTGACCCGCATCATTTTCTGTTTGGGCACCGGCTTGAGGTGATGAAGGAGCGGTCGGGGCGCGGTCCCGCCTACGTCGTCGTCGCGCTGCCGGACGGCCGGCTGCGGTCGGTTCGGATCGCGTCGACGGACCTTGCCGAGACGATCACTTCCCGCCCGAACGCCGCCGATCTGCCGCGCATCAGTGCACGTACGCTGATCCCATTGATGCAACATTTGAGCGCGAGTCTGAGCCTTCTCGACGAGAAGGTGATTCGCGATGACCCACCGACCGCTTCCAGGTCGCGTTGCGTATCGACCCCTGCCGACGTTGGCAAATCCACCCGGCCGTCCGGCCGACATTCCGCGCCTGTGGCCGAATCTGTCGACCGCGACGCAAACCCAGATTGCTCAAACGATCGCCACGCTGCTGCGGCGAATGCAAGCGGTTCCCGGCACGCCCGGAAGGGGACTGGGTCGTGCTGATCAGCTTGAGCGTCGCTGACGAGCGGCTCACGACTGCGCACCGAGCCAAGTTGGCCTATGTCTACGTGCGGCAGTCATCAGTGAACCAGGTGCGCCAGCACCAGGAGAGCACGGAGCTGCAGTACCGACTCGTCGATCGCGCCATCGGTTTGGGCTGGCCGCCGGAGCGCGTCCAGGTCATTGACGAGGACCTCGGCAAATCCGGTGCTGGCGGCGTGGATCGTCATGGTTTCCAGAAGCTCATTGCCGAGATCGGCCTTGGCAACGCCGGTCTTGTGGTGAGCCTCGACGCTTCTCGCTTGGCCCGCAATAACCGGGACTGGCATCAGCTTCTCGAACTGTGCTCGGTGTTCGGCGTGCTCATTGCGGATGGCGAGCGGCTTTACGATCCGCGCGCCTACCACGACCGCCTGCTGTTGGGCTTGTCCGGCATCATGAGCGAGGCGGAGTTGCATCAGCTTCGGATGCGCCTTCACCAAGGGGAACGCCAGAAGGCGGCGCGGGGCGAACTGCGGCTGCCGCTACCAGCCGGGCTCGCCTACGATCGAGCGGGCACAATTATTCTCAATCCCGATGAGGAGGTGCAGGCCCGTCTTCATCTCGTGTTCGCCAAATTCCAGGAACTGCAAAGCGCTCGCCGTGTGATGCGTTACTTGGACAGGAACGGATTGTCCTTGCCGGTTCGACCGCTGCTTGGACCATCTCCACACGAGATCGTCTGGCGTGCGCCAGATAGTGCACGCGTGCTTAGCATCCTTCAAAATCCGGCCTATGCTGGGGCGTACGTTATAGCG
>NZ_JACMYO010000300.1 GCF_020889685.1 Bradyrhizobium oropedii | reverse complement strand
GACCTCTCCCCGCAAAGAGCGGGGAGAGGTGAAGAGGACTCGTTCCTCAGATATTCAGCTCCACCGGCACATCCTCGGCCTTGACGCCCGCAAGCCCAAGGCCCTTGACGAACCATTCACGCATCTGGCCGATGCCGCGGTTGTAGTCGATCCACACCGACAGGAAATCGCGCCAGCGCTTGTCCGCTTCGCGCCGCACCGCCGTGCCGCTCGCGATCGTCACCGAGGGCGAAGCCAGGATCTTGTAGGTGCCGAGGTTCGGGTTCTTGGCGATCGCGGTCAGCCCGAGCACCAGCGCGTTGACCACGCAATCGACGCGGCCCGACGACATTTCCAGCATCACCTCGTCGCGTGACTTCAGCGACTTGATGGTGGCATTCGGCGCAAAGCGCCGCGCCACCGCCTCGTTGGCCGAGCCGACATCGACCGCGATCTTGACCTCGGGCTTGTTGATGTCGGCCCAGGTCTTGGCCTCCAGCCCCTTCTTCAGCATCGCGCCGAACGGATGCGGGAACACCAAATTGGTGAAATCGACCACCAGCGCGCGCTGCGGCGTCGGGTTGAGCGCGAAGCCGAGGTCGATCTTGTTGGCCTGCAAATCGAGGATCGAATTGCCATAGGTCGACTCGACATATTCCAGCTTGACGTCGAGCAGCTTGGCCAGATCGTTGGCCATCTCGATCGAGAAGCCGGACCAGGTGCCGGTGGCGAGGTCCTTGTTGAAATAGGGCAGCTCGCCCGGCAGCACCGCGATCCGCAGCACCTTGTTGGCGCGGATGCGATCCAGCGTGTTGTCGGCGGTTTGCGCCGCGGCCGGGGTGGCCATGGCGGCCGCGAGCGCCGCGCCGCTGCCGATCCCGAGCGCATAGCGCAGCGCGTCGCGGCGATCTTCGGAAATTTTGATGTCGTCGGATTGAGTCAAGCGGGCCTCCCTGCACCAGATGGGGAAGCCTAGCGTCGGTATCCGGTGCCAGCAAGTGCGCGCGCCTGCGCCATTGGTAGGCGTGGCGAAGAGGAGATGCCTATCTCTTCACCTCGCTCTGCTTGCGGCAGGGCTATCGCATATGACTTACCTTCGCAGGGGCGCCCTGCCAAAATATCGAAAACAACCCCATGCAAAGTAGCCGGCGGCGTGCCGGCATTCGACGGGGCAACTTGACATGTCGGGCAAATCAGCGCTATTATTCTATTATTCAGAAATAGTGCGCCTTACCCGGCGAGTGTAACATTCACCGTTCGCGCGGAGGCAGCCCCTCACCCTGACCCTCTCCCCGTAAGAACGGGGAGAGGGGAAGCGACCACCATCAATACTGCCCCGGCACGTACATTTCCCGCGGGATCGGGCCGCGGTGATAGTCGGGGTTCCGCATCCGCGGCGGCAGCACCACCGGTTGGTGGGTGACCTGCTGGTAGGGGATCTGGCTCAACAGATGCGAGATGCAGTTGAGGCGGGCGCGCTTCTTGTCGACGGCATCGACGATCCACCACGGTGAGTCCGCCAGATGCGTGCGCTCCAGCATCGTCTCCTTGGCCTTGGTGTAGAGCTCCCAGCGGGTCCGCGCCTCGACGTCCATCGGGCTCAGCTTCCACTGCTTCAGCGGATCGTGGATCCGCATCGAGAAGCGGAACGCCTGCTCCTCGTCGGTGATCGAGAACCAGTATTTCAGCAGGATGGTGCCGGAGCGGATCAGCATGCGCTCGAATTCCGGCGCCGAATTGAAGAATTCCTCGTACTGCTCGTCGGTGCAGAACCCCATCACCTTCTCGACGCCGGCGCGGTTGTACCAGCTGCGGTCGAACAGCACGATCTCGCCGCCGGCCGGCAGATGCGAGACATAGCGCTGGAAGTACCATTGCGTGCGCTCGCGCTCGTTCGGCGCCGGCAGCGCCGCGATCCGGCAGACGCGCGGGTTGAGCCGCTGGGTGATCCGCTTGATGACGCCGCCCTTGCCGGCGGAATCGCGGCCCTCGAACAGCACGACGACCTTCTTCTTCTCGTGCTGTACCCAGTCCTGCAGCTTGACCAGCTCACCCTGCAACCGCAGCAATTCGCGGAAATAGAATTTGCGGTCGATCGACGGTTGTCCGACGGCCCCGTCATGGTCGAGCTCGTCGAGCCTGACGTCGTCGAGCTCGAGCTCGAGTTCCTCGTCGAGGCTGTCGGCCAACTCCTGATGGATGCGGGCACGCAAGGCTTCCTCGCGCAAGGCTTCCTCGCGCAAGCCTTCCTCGCCCAAGGCTTCGTCCCGGGCGGCTTCGTCGGTGAGGTCGGAGGCGGTCATGAACGTCCGTCTTTCAGTGTGTTAGATGGATCGGACGGCAGCATTGACGGGCGATGTTACCCCTCTATGACATCGGCATGACCGCTGTTTCACGCCCCCGGGCGGACTGTGCTAACAAGACGAAAAAAGGGAGATGCCGATGATTTCGCTCACGCCAAGAGACACCCTGCCGGAGGACGGCACACACGGCACGCTGGTCGGGCGGGTCTGGCTGCCGCAGGCGGGCGGGCCGGCCGTGGTCGCGGTGCGGGGCGACGGCGTGTTCGACGTCACCGCGCGCTTCCCCACGGTGAGCGCGCTGTGTGAGGAGACGGATCCCGCGAGCGCCCTGCACGCCACGCGCGGCGAGCGGATCGGCGATCTTGAGGCAATCCTCGCCAACACGCCGCCCGACGGTCGCGACAAGACGAGGCCACATCTGCTCGCGCCGGTCGATCTCCAGGTGCTGAAGGCCGCCGGCGTCACCTTCGCGATCTCGATGCTGGAGCGCGTGATCGAGGAGCGGGCGCGCGGCAATCCGTCGTCGGCGGAGGCGATCCGCAAGGAGGTGGTGCGCCTGGTCGGCGACGATCTCTCCAAGCTGAAGCCGGGCTCCGAGCAGGCGATGCGGCTGAAGCAGGTGCTGATCGACCAGAACGCCTGGAGCCAGTATCTCGAAGTCGGCATCGGCCCGGACGCCGAAGTATTCACCAAGGCGCCGACGCTGTCCTCGGTCGGCACGGGCATGGATGCGGGGCTGCATCCGAAATCGACCTGGAACAATCCCGAGCCGGAGGTCGTGCTTGTCGTCTCCGGCGCCGGCAGGATCGTCGGCGCCGCGCTCGGCAACGACGTCAACCTGCGCGACTTCGAGGGCCGCTCGGCACTCCTGCTGTCGAAGGCCAAGGACAACAACGCTTCGTGTGCGATCGGCCCGCTGCTCCGGCTGTTCGACCGGACCTTCTCGCTCGACGACGTCAGGAAGATGGATGTCGGTCTCACTGTGAAAGGTGCCGACGGCTTCGTGCTCGAGGGCCATTCCTCGATCTCCAAAATCAGCCGCGACCCGACCGACCTCGTCGCCCAGACCATCGGCTCCGTGCATCAATACCCTGATGGCTTTGCGCTGTTCCTCGGTACGATGTTCGCACCGGTGAAGGACCGCGACGCCAAGGGCGAGGGCTTTACCCACAAGCGCGACGACATCGTCACCATCGCCGCCCCGCAGCTCGGCAAGCTCGTCAACCGCATGCGCAGCAGCGACGAATGCGAGCCCTGGAGCTTCGGCCTCAGTGCGCTGATGAAGAACCTAGCGCAGCGCAAGGTGCTGTGAGGAGAAGCGTAGGGTGGGTTAGCCGAAGGCGTAACCCACCGACTTCGTGCCACGGAAAAGATGGTGGATTACGCTTCGCTAATCCACCCTACGCCTCTGTGAGGATGGGATCTGAATCCATCGTGAGGTGAGCACGCTCGTCAGGCTCCCTCCCCCCTTGCGGTCCCGCAAGGGGGGAGGGAACCCTTCCGCCGGTGCTTGCCTCACATGATCGCTGCAGCGCTCACACGTAGCTCGCCGTCACGCTGCTGAGCGGCATGAAATCGGCAACGCAGGCATCGTCATGGCTTGCGAACCACCGCGCGCTTGACGCCTGTTGCGTCGGCAAGATGCCCCGCGGTGAAGCGCGAGATCAGCGATGCCGCGAACTGGCTGCCGGCGACGAGGCCGATCACCAACGTATCGAAGCCGAGGCCCTGGTGGACGTGCAGCGGCAGCGCCGGCATCGCGAGACCGATCACCAGAAAACCGGAGAAGATCACGGCGACGATCGGGAACAGTGTTGCGGCGACCGACGGTTCGGCGACCGGGACTTGTGACGTCGTGACGGACATAAGCGGACAACGGGTTCGATCAATCTCTGCCTGCAAGCTAGGGCTACCGCTGTCCTCTGATTAGATGATAAAATCCGTATGGATTTATCAGCTTGGCTTATCAATGAACCGGGACAACGCCAGCGATCTGCTCGTCTTCCTCGCGGTGGCGCGCGAGCGGAGCTTTACCCGGGCTGCCGCCAAGCTCGGCCTGTCGCAATCGGCGCTGAGCCAGATCGTCCGGGCGCTCGAGGAACGCCTTGGCGTGCGGCTGCTGAGCCGGACCACGCGCAACGTCGCGCCGACGCTGGCCGGCGAGCGGCTGTTGCGGACCATCGGCCCGAAATTCGACGAGATGGATGCCGAGCTGGCCGCGTTGAGCGAACTGCGCGAGAAGCCGGCGGGCACCATCCGCGTGACCTCGACCGAGTATGCGGCCGAGGCGATCCTGATGCCGGCGTTGCGCTCGATCTTGCCGAAATATCCCGACATCAAGGTGGAGGTCGTGATCGACTACGGCCTCACCAATATCGTCGCCGAGCAATATGACGCCGGCATCCGCCCGGGCGAACTGGTCGCCAGGGACATGATCGCGATCCGCATCAGTCCGGACCTCCGCATGGCGGTGGTGGGCTCGCCCGACTACTTCGCGACGCGCAAGAAGCCGCGAACGCCGCAGGAATTGACCGAGCACAATTGCCTCAATCTGCGCCTGCCGACCCATGGCGGCCGGCTCTATGCGTGGGAGTTCGAGAAGAACGGACGCGAGCTCAATGTGCGTGTCGAGGGCCAGCTCGTGTTCAACGGCTCCGGCACGCTGCTGAGCGCCGCGGTCAACGGACTTGGTCTGGCCTACATGACCGAAGGGCAGGCGAAGCCGCAGCTGGCGAGCGGCCGGCTGGTGCGCGTGCTGGGCGACTGGTGCCCGCCGTTCTCCGGCTACCACCTCTATTATCCAAGCCGCCGGCAGGCCTCGCCTGCATTCTCGCTGCTGGTCGACGCGTTGAGATATCGCGGCAAGGTGTGAGCGAAGCGGCAAGTGTGTCCGCGTCGCTCATTGCGCGATCCGGCTGCGCGATGATGTGCTACCGTTCGCGGTAGCCGCCTTCGTTGCCGAACATGTTCAGAAACCTGGACGGCAGATCAATCGCATGCCGCAACTTGAGCGCGCGCAGATGCGCGAAATTCGGAGCGACCGCTTGTCGCACCGTTATGTGAACCAGTTCATCCTCGTTCGCGCCGATCCGTTTCAGCATGTTGGCTCGACGCGAACAGAAGGAGTCGCGGACATGAGCGAGCAGCCATCCAATGGAATGCCCGATTGGCTCACGACGGATATGCTGGTGATCGCCGTCGCGCTCGTCATCATCGTCATGGGCATATGGATCGCGCCTTAGCGCGCCATGCGCGGGGCGATGGTGAGCCTTACAGGCCCATCATCCGGAAGATCATGCCTCCGATATTCGGGCCGTGATGGTGGCGGCGGCGATGATGGCTTCGCGGGGATTCGTCGTCGCTTGCGGCCATTGCGGTCCTGCTGCCGTCGCGCTCGGGCCCGACCGCGTCGAAGGCCGCCTTCTGCTCGTCGCTGAGCGCGTTGTAGAAGGTGTCGAGGGCAGGACGTACCGTGCCGATCGCCTGAAGCATGGAATCGAGTCTGGCTTCGACCGCCGCAAGGCGTGCCGGCGGCGTGCGCGCGTCGGTCGGCGGACAAGACGATTTCAATGCGTCCTCGGCCTTCGTCGCAGCATCCCGCAAGGCATCGAGGCTCGCCCGCTGTGCGTCGGTCGGCTTGACGTCGCGTTCGATGACGTCGCCGGGCCATGCGATGGCGGCAGCTTGCGCCGTGTTGCAACTGCCGTTGCCTGACGCCGTCTCGCGCCCGGTGCGCTGCCGGTTCGCCGCCAGCGCGGTCACCTTCGCCTTCTGATCGTCGCTGAGCAGCCCGTAGAATTTCTCCAGCGCCGGTTGCAGGATGCCGACCGCGTCGCGCATGGCCTGGAGGCGCTGCTGCATCGAGGCGAGGCGGCTCGGTGCGGTCAACGGCACGTCCTTGGGACACGAGTTGAGAATGGTCTCGGACGCCTTCTGCGACGCGCTGGCGAGATCGTCGAGCGCGGCGCTCTGCTCGGCATTGGGCTGAATGGCGCTGCGGAATTGCTCGATCGGGAAGCCCGCGATATCGCGCGTGTCGCTGCCGCACATGTCGGCAAGCGCATTGGCTTGATAGGGAGCGCCGGATCGGCTGGTGACCGGCGGCCGCGGACCGGCGCGGCCGGGCAGGTAGTCGGCATAACCGCTCAAGGCATCGTAGTCATAGGGACCGAACAGGCCAGTGTAGATGTCATTGTAGCCGTAGTCCCAGAAGTACGGGTCGTAGTCGTCGCCCCACCAGGCATAGTCATAGAGATCGTAATAGGCGTAGGGCCAGAACACCGGGCCGACCCAACCGAAACCGCCATGCGGATGGCGCCACCACCAGCCGCCATTATGGTTGTGATATCCCCAGGCTGCGCCAGCAGCGGCCGTCATGACCGCGGCGCGCGCCGCCGGATTACGCAAGCCGCCCGGGCTGCGCAGGGCGGCCGTAACCG
>NZ_JACMYO010000299.1 GCF_020889685.1 Bradyrhizobium oropedii | reverse complement strand
CTGAAGCGCCTGCTCACGACCGTCGTGCGGCGGTCGGGGAGCTTCGGCAGCCGCGCCACATCCGCGCGCGTCGTCGCCGTTCTTGGCCGCGGCGCGGGCTCCGGCTCCGGTTGCTGCAGAAACAGCGTGGCCTCGAACACCACGCCGGGGGCCTGCTTGGCCGTTCCCATGCACGTCGCGCGATTGCCGCTGAAGGTGCCGGTCAGCTGCGCCTCGACCTCGTCACATCCGAACACGGTGGTGAACGGGCCGTCGGCATATCTATGCGTCGTCAGCACCGCGGTGAAGCGGTTCTCATCGAGCTGATAGGAGCCGCCATAGATGAACATGGCGTCGCCGCCGCTGATTCTGCCATTCGCGAGCTGGACTATTCCGGTGCCCTCGCCCCGCGGCGTCCGGAACCACGCCGCATATTGTCCGTCTCTTTGCATGACCGTCATACAAACACAAACCCTGCGTTGTCGTCTAGCTACGTTGCAAGCGATGGGACTTCTACTGCGGGTTGTCGCAAGGGTTAACGAACCGAGAAGGTGATCGTGCGACTTGCGGGAGCGGTATCGGACTGTGCGCGACGATCGTTCGCGTGCACGGCACCGGTCACAAACGCGATGAGATTGGGCGAATCGTCATCGCGCCTTGGCTCCTTGTTCGAGCATGATCTCCGCGCAAACGCGTTCCGCGTTTGTCGCGAGGGAAAACCGCTTCACACTTTTCCGGATCATGCTCCAAATGCCACGGCCCTCGCCAGGGGAGCTGACAAGGGCCGTGTTGGTACACCGCGCCGCGCCTAGGTTCGCGACGAGATGTGGGAGCTCGTAAAAGTCTTACTCAGGCATGATCCGCTTCCGAAAGCCGGTTCGCATTTTTCGGGATCACGCCGTCAGAAGGGCAAGAGCACGTCGAGGACCTGTTGACCGTAGCGCGGCTGCTGCACGTCGGTGATCTGGCCGCGGCCGCCGTAAGCGATGCGGGCCTGGGCGATCTTCGAGGAGTCGATGGTGTTGTCGCTCTGGATGTCCTCCGGACGCACGATGCCGGCCACGATCAGCTCGCGGATTTCGTAGTTGACCCGTATCTCCTGCTTGCCTTCGACCACCAGATTGCCGTTCGGCAGCAACTGGGTGACGACGGCAGCGACGTTGGTCTGCAACGCTTCCTGGCGGTTCACCGAGCCCTTGCCGTCGCTGGAGGCGGTCGATTCGGCGGTCAGGATCTTGCCGGGCAGGATCTTGTTCGCCTGGGTGATGGTCTGCGATCCCAGGAAGTTGGTGACCCCTGAGTCTTCCGAATTGGCGCGGCTGCGCTGGGTTTCGTTGGCGATCGCGGCCTTGTCGGTGATGTTCACCGTGATGGTCAGGATGTCGCCGACGCGCGCGGCGCGCTGGTCCTTGAAGAAGGCGCGGGAACCGCTGCGCCACAGCGAGTTCGGGCTGTAGGAGGCGACCTCGGGCTTCGGCATCGGCATCTGCACCGGCTTGTAGCCGGGCTGCGTGGTCGGGTTCTCGATCTCCGTCAGCTTCGGCTTTTCACCGATCTGGGAGAGACGGTCGATCGACGAGCAACCGCTGGCGATCGTGCCGAGTGCGAGCAGCGCACCGGCCAGGATGAGGCGGTTGATACGGTACTGGGACATGAACTTTACTCGGCGTTTGGTGCGACTGAACTCAGCTTGACGGGAGCGGAATTTGAAGAGGTGGCGTCGGCTTCGGGTCCTGCTTGCGGGGTGGCGACCGAGATCGAGACCTCGCCGCGGCCGGTGACGACGCCGGAGACGGCACGCTTGGACTGCAAATTCATCACACTGACGACGTCACCCTCGGCGCCGCCATCCATCGCCTTGCCGCGGATGGTGAGATAGATGCCGGCGGTGCGGTAGATCAGCGTGACGTTCTGGTCGCGGGTGACGAGATCGGGTTTCGCCATGTCCGCTGTGCGCAGCGCTTGGCCGGCGCGGAGCTGGCGGCGCACCTGCATGCCGATGGTGCCGTCGCGCACCGCCGCGTCGTTGCCGATTTCGGCCTTCGGGCGGCGCTCGACCATCACGTCGGAGGCCTTCAGCACGTCGCCGCGCTCGACATTGCGCGTCAGCACGGCGGCCTCGATGGTCTCGATCGCCGTGCCGGTGAGGCGCATCTTGTAAGGAGCGGTGCCGGCGTCGTTGCCGATCTCGAAGGTTACGTCGAAACGCGTCGAGCGTGCGTCGTAGCGCACCGCGATCGGCTGCATCGTGCCGGTGTTGGTGGCCTCGAGGCGGATATCGCCGGGATCGCGGTCGAAGGTCAGCGCGATGTTGCCGGCCCGGCCGAGCCCGTGGCGGCCTTCCAGCGCGCGCGACACCTGCTGCTCGATCTCCTTGCTGTCGATGGTGCGCGCGAGCCGCGTGACGGTGATTTCCTTCAGCTCGCGGGTGTCGACGCCGATCACCTGGTGACCGCGCAGGACGTTCAGCACCTGCGCGACCGGCAGCGTGCCAGTGGTGCCGAGGTCGGGCGCGCGGTAGATCGCGATGCTGCCGGCGCTGCCGGCATTGTCGATGAGGTCGCCGACCCGCACGATGTCGTCCGCGACCGTGATGCTGGCGCGCAGCGTCGGCACCGCGATGGCTTCACTGCGGCTTTGCGCGGCGGCCGGCGCCACGGTCACCGTGAGGAGGGCGGCTGCGATCAGGAGTGAGCGGGCGATCATCGAGATCATCCTCAGCGGAACAGGTTGGAGGTCGACTGCATCATCTGGTCGGCCGCGGAGACCACCTTCGAGTTCATCTCGTAGGCGCGCTGCGCTGCGATCAGGTCGGAGATTTCCGAGACCACCTCGACATTGGCCTGTTCGAGGTTGCTCTGCTGCATGTCGCCATAGCCGTCGGTGTTGGCGGTGCCGTCCTGCGGCTGGCCGGAGGCCGGCGTTTCCTGGAACAAATTGTCGCCGATCGGCATCAGCCCGGCCTTGTTGATGAAGCGCGTCAGGCCGATCGTGCCGATGTTGGTCGATGCGGTCTGGCCCGGCAGCGTCACCGAAACCTGGCCCTGCGCATTGATGGTGAGGCCGGAGGCATTCTGCGGGATCGTGATCGTCGGCTGCACCAGATTGCCCTGCGCGTTGACGATGCGGCCCTGGTTGTCCATCTGGAACGAGCCGTCGCGGGTGTAGGTGAAGGTGCCGTCGGGCATCAGGATCTTGAAGAAGCCTTCGCCGCGGATCGCGATGTCGAGGTCGTTGCCGGTCGGCGACAGGGTGCCCTGGGTCATCATGCGCGGGGTGCCGACGGTCTTGACGCCGCCGCCGAGGTCGATGCCCATCGGCATGATGGTGTTCTGGTCGGAGGCCTGCGCGCCGACCCGGCGCACGTGGTCGTAGATCAGGTCCTGGAACGCGGCGCGTTGCTTCTTGTAGCCGGTGGTGCGCAGGTTCGCGATGTTGTTGGAGATCACCTGAACTGAGAGTTCCTGTGCCGCCATTCCGGTCGCAGCTGTATAGAGTGCGCGCATCGGTCAGTCCCCCGGATCAGTTCGGCACGTCGGCGAGCTTCTCGATCGCCGATTTGTGCAGGTCACTCTGCTGCTGGAGCAGCGAGGCGATTTGGGTGTAGGTCCGCGTGATCTCGATCATGCGGCTCATCTCGACGACGGAATTGACGTTCGACTTCTCGATGAAGCCCTGGCGGATCTGGGCCTTGGTGTCCGGCAGCGGCTGTGTGCCTTCGCCCGGCGCGTAGAGATTGGAGCCTTCCTTGAGCAGGCGCTGGGCCTGCGCGAACGAGACCAGGCGGAGCTTGCCGCGGATCGAATCGAGGCGGGACGTGCCCTCGAGCACGGAAACGTTGCCGTCGGGGGCGATGTTGACGTCGTGATCGGTCTGCTGGAACGTGATCGGGCCGGAGGTGCCGAGCACCTGGTAGCCTGAGGCGGTGAGCAGCTGGCCGCGATTATTGATCTGCAGATTGCCTTCGCGGGTGTAGCGCTCGCCGCCCGGCGTCTGCACCACCAGGAAGGCGTTGCCGTCGATCGCGACGTCGAGCGGGTTCTTGGTCTCTTCGGTCGGGCCCTGCGAGAAGTCGTGGAAGGTGGCGCGGTCCTGCACGAAGGACACGCGGCGGTCGCCGCCGGCGAAATTGTCCTCATGCGCGTTCGAGGACAGATATTCCTGGAACAGCGACCGGTCGGCCTTGTAGCCGTTGGTGTTCATGTTCGCGATGTTGTTGGACACGACATCCATCTGCCGTTCCAGCACCATCTGCTTCGATAGTCCGACCAGAAGCGTATTCTGCATCGGTGGTTCTCCCCTGTGAGGTGATCCGAATGCAGGTTCTCCCAAACCTTCATGCCGGACCGTCGGTAACCATTGGGTTCTCCCAAACCCGCCTGTTACGCCGTCCTCTCAGCGAAAGCCGTGCCAACTTGAAATAGTAAGATATTAGAATGGCTTAGGTGTCTGACCGGGGGCCGGGCAGGGCGGCAGAAAGGTCTTGTTGACCATGTTTGCCCGGCAGTTTTTTCCTAGTTGAAGGTAGATCCTAAGGTTCCGTTAACCATTATTACCCTAGCGTTGACGGCATTGGGGCGCGTGTGCGCCGGCGGCCTTTGTATCGCGTCTTCAAGCCAAAGCTGGGGCAAATCGCGTTCGCATCCTTCAGGGTTGAAGCGAGCGGACGATGGCGGACGAGGAAAAGACGGAAGGCGGCGAAGGCGCGGCCGCTCCGAAGAAGGGCAAGCTCAAGCTGATCATCGCCGTCGTCGGCTTCCTCGTCGTGCTCGGCGCGGGCGCGGGCGGCTGGTTCTTCTTCATGCGGGGCCATGGCGAGGAGCAGCACGCCGAGGCGCCGCCGCCGAAGCCGCCGAGCTTCGTCGACGTGCCCGACATGCTGGTCAATCTGGTCGGTGCGCCCGGCGAGCGCGTCCAATATCTCAAGCTGAAGCTCGTGCTCGAGGTCAAGGAAGAGAAGCAGGTCGAGGCGATCAAGCCGGCGCTGCCGCGCGTCACCGACCTGTTCCAGACCTATATGCGCGAGCTGCGCCCGAGCGATCTCAACGGCTCGGCCGGCCTGTTCCGCCTCAAGGAGGAACTGACCAAGCGCGTCAACCTCGCGCTGGCGCCGAACCAGGTCAACGCGGTGCTTTTCAAGGAAGTCGTGATCCAGTGACGGGGTGGATGTAAAGCCATGGCCGGCAACGACCAGATGGACCAGGACGCCATTGCGGCCCAATGGGAAGCCTCGCTCGATTCCGAGGATCCCGCGGCGGCCGCGGCGGAAGCAGCCAAGAACGAGCTCACCGAGAACATGGCGCTGCAATGGGCCGCCATGGTCGAGGACGGCAGCCGCGACTTCGGCAGCAAGACCACCAATGGCGAGCGCGTGCTGTCGCAGGAGGAGATCGACAATCTCCTCGGCTTCACGGTCGGCGACGTCAGCCTCGACGACCATTCCGGCATCCGCGCCATCATCGATTCTGCGATGGTGTCCTACGAGCGTCTGCCGATGCTCGAAATCGTGTTCGACCGCCTGGTGCGGTTGATGACGACCAGTCTGCGCAATTTCACCTCGGACAACGTCGAAGTCTCGCTCGATCGCATCACCTCGGTGCGCTTCGGCGACTACATGAACTCGATCCCGCTGCCGGCGGTGCTCTCGGTGTTCAAGGCGGAGGAGTGGGAGAATTTCGGCCTCGCCATGGTCGACTCCAACCTGATCTATTCGATGATCGACGTGCTGCTCGGCGGCCGCCGCGGCCAGACCCAGCTCAAGATCGAGGGCCGGCCCTACACCACGATCGAGACCAACCTCGTGAAGCGGCTGGTCGAGGTGGTGCTGTCGGATGCCGAGCAGGCGTTCCGGCCGCTGTCGCCGGTGACCTTCACGATCGACCGGCTCGAGACCAATCCGCGCTTCGCCGCGATCAGCCGTCCGGCCAACGCCGCGATCCTGGTGCGCCTGCGCATCGACATGGAAGACCGCGGCGGCAACGTCGAATTGCTGCTGCCCTACGCCACCATCGAACCGATCCGCAACGTGCTGTTGCAGATGTTCATGGGCGAAAAGTTCGGCCGCGACCCGATCTGGGAAGGCCATTTCGCCACCGAGGTGGCGCAGGCCGAGATATCGGTCGATGCGGTGCTGTACGAAGCCGATATCCCGCTGAAGGAGCTGATGAAGCTCAAGGTCGGCGACACGCTGCCGCTGGATATCCGTTCCGACGCGCTGGTCTCGGTTCGCTGCGGCAACGTCACCCTGACGGAAGGCCGCATGGGCCGCGTCGGCGACCGTGTCGCGATCCGCGTCACCAAGAATTTGCGTAAACCCCAAACCACCTTCGCGATGTTCGAGAAGGCGGATGAGCGGACCAAGATGATGGAGGCACCATGAGTCATGTGCTTGGACTGATAATCGAGAGTCTGGTGGCCGTGCTGCTGATGCTGACGATCGGCTATTGCTGGCTGCTCAACAAGCGCCTGCAGCGGCTCAAGGCGGACGAGCATTCGCTGAAGGCGACGATCGCCGAATTGATCACCGCGACCGAGATCGCCGAGCGCGCGATCGGCGGGTTGAAGCATGCGGTGCGCGACGTCAACGAGAACCTCGGCAACCAGCTCGATGCGGCGACGCAGATGTCGGCGCAGTTGAAGAACCAGCTGGCGGAAGGCGACGGCGTGGTGCGCCGGCTGTCCAAGATCGCGCTGGCCGCGCGGCCGCCGGAGCCCACGCATGCACCGGTACAAGCAGCTGCGCCCGCCGCACCGGTG
>NZ_JACMYO010000298.1 GCF_020889685.1 Bradyrhizobium oropedii | reverse complement strand
CTCGCCGCGCGCGAGGCGCTCGCCCGCGGCGCCGACGACCTATTGGTCGCATTCGGCGATACGCCGCTGATCTCGGCCGAGACCTTTGCACGGATGCGTGCGCCGCTGCGCGACGGCGCTGCGCTTGCGGTGCTCGGCTTCCATGCCGCCGACCCGACCGGCTACGGCCGGCTGGTGACCGAGAACGGCAAGCTGGTTGCGATCCGCGAGCAGGCCGACGCCAGCCCCGCGGAGCGCAAGATCACCTTGTGCAACGCCGGCGTGATGGCGTTCGACGGCAGCAAGGCGCTCGCGATCATCGAGAAGATCGGCAACGCCAATGCCAAGGGCGAATTTTATCTGACCGATGCCGTGACCATCGTCAGGGAAATGGGACTGGAGGCCGTCGTGATCGAGACCAGCGAGGATGAAGTGCGCGGCATCAACACCAAGGCGCAACTCGCCGAGGCGGAGGCCGTGATGCAGGCGCGGCTGCGCAAGCAGGCGCTCGAGGCCGGCGTGACCCTGATCGCGCCCGACACTGTCCATCTCGCCGCCGACACCAAGTTCGGCAAGGACGTTGTGATCGAGCCGTTCGTGGTGATCGGACCGGGCGTGTCGATCGACGACGGCGCCGTGATCCATTCCTTCTCGCACCTCGTCGAGGCCAGCATCGGCAAGAAGGTGTCGGTCGGTCCCTATGCGCGGCTGCGGCCCGGCACCTCGCTCGGCGACGGCGCGCGGATCGGCAATTTCGTCGAGACCAAGGCCGCGACGCTGGAGGCCGGCGTCAAGGTCAACCATCTCTCCTATATCGGCGATGCCCATGTCGGCGCCAATTCCAACCTCGGCGCCGGCACCATCACCTGCAACTATGACGGCTTCCTCAAGCACAAGACGCTGATCGGCGAGGGCGCCTTCGTCGGCACCAACACGTCGCTGGTCGCGCCGGTCACGATCGGCAAGGGCGCCTATATCGGCTCGGGCTCGGTCATCACCAAGGACGTGCCCGACGACGCGATGGCGCTCGAGCGCAGCGAACAGTCGATCCGCGAAGGCGGCGCCGCGCGCTACCGCGCGGCGAAGCTCAAGGCGAAGGCTGCGAAGGGGAAGTAGTCTTCTCTCGGCGTGATCTCGAGTCTGCCTACGCTGCAGCTTTCGCAGACCGCGATGTTCGACGAACTCGGGCGTCTGTTGAAGTTCGTTGGCGCTTCCAGCCAGACCTGGACCTACGCCTACGACCGGACCGACAATCAGGTGTCGGTCAAGGATCCGCGTTCAAGCGTGTTCGGATGGACGTTCGATGCGCTGAACCGTCTGATCAAGACGACCGATGAAGAGTCGGGTGTCGTGACGCTGACGCGCAACGGCAAGGACGAGATCACCAATTACAACGACCCGCGATCGCTGAACACGAGCTTTGTCCGCAATGGATTTGGCGATGTCATCCAGCGCGGCAGCCCGGACACCGGGATCACGGTCTACACCTACAATGCGCTGGGCAAGCCGACCCAGATCACGGACGGCCGCGGCGTCGTCACCAACCCGGCCTACGACAATGCCGGCCGGCTGTTGTCGAAACAGTATCCGGCGGCGACTGTCGAAAACATCACCTATACCTGGGATGCGACGGCGGGTGGCAACAGGGGCGTAGGCCGCCTGACGCGGATCGACGATGCATCCGGCAGCGTCGAATGGACCTACAATGTGCTTGGGCAGGTCACAGCGGAGAAGAAGACCACGTTATCTATGGTCTACAACGTCGCCTATGCTTACGATCTCGACGGCAATGTCATGCAAATCACTTATCCGTCCGGCCGCATCGTCAACTTTAGCCGCGACACCACCGGCCGTGTGACGGCTGTCACGACCGGCGGCGGCACGCCGGCGACCCTGGCGTCTGGCGTCGGATACCTGCCGTTCGGGCCGCTGCGGACGCTGACCTATGGCAACGGCCTGATCCTGAACAGGACGTTTAACCAGGACTACAACCTTACGGCGCTGAAAGTGGCGCAGGGGACGACATCGGTCGTCGATTACGGCTATGGCTACGGCAATGGCGACTTCAGCATCACAGGGATCGCGGACAATGTCGGTGCCGTCTCCGGCGGCGTTGCGGCGGCCACCGAGACGCTCAGCTATCCCGCCAGCAGCAATCTGCTCGGCACCGTCACGAGCGGTGCGACGACATTGCGCTCGTTCGCCTACGACGGCGCCGGCAATGTCATTACCGACACCCGTGGTTCGGCCGTCTACCAGTATCGTTACAACAACCGCGGCCGGCTCGACCAGTTGACGGCCGGATCGACGGTGGCGGCGAGCTACGGCTATGACGGCCTGGAGCGGATGTCGGTCCGCACAACGCAGAACATGACGCCGGCGGCGACGACGCATTATGTCTACGATCGCGCCGGGCGGCTGTTGATGGAGGCGAGCAGCACCGGGACGATCCAGCGCGAATATGTCTGGCTCGACGACATGCCGCTGGCGCTGTTCGCCGACCTCGATACGACATCGCCAAAGCAATGGTATGTGCACGCGGATCATCTCAATCGTCCGATTAAGATGACGGATGCGAGCCAGGCCGTGGTGTGGGACGCCCAATATTGGCCATTTGGTGAGGTACGCTTGATCACGGGGAGTGCGAGCAACAATCTGCGTTTCCCAGGCCAGTACTTCTTGGTCGAATCAGGCCTGCACTATAATTGGTACCGGCACTACGATCCGACAATCGGTCGCTACGTTCAGCCCGATCATCTTGGATTCATCGACGGACCAAACGTATTCCAATATGCATCCGGTAATCCGGTGAACTATGCTGATCCAAGAGGAGAATTTGCATTTGTGCCGATTCTCGTTGGTGTGGGCGCAGGTCTTGCCTTCGATTATGCAGTCTCGGAATATAAGAGGACTCATTGCAGCTGCCAGGATGCGAGCACATCGGGAGGACCCTGGGGGAATGGTGCCGCGGGTGGAGCAAATGGGGCCTTCGGCCCGTTCGGAGCGAAACCAAGGACCGGTATTAGCGGCGGCGGTCCTCCCGGAATGACGACTTCTCCCTTTAGCCAAGCTGTTGGTGATTCCTACAATGCTGACCTTATCGGTCTTGGAACCAGGAACGCCCTGCGCGGTGCCGGCAAAGTGATTTCCAAGTCGCTGCCATGGGGGACTGCGGCGCTGGCTGCGTGGGAAATCTATGATGCTTTGAGCTGCCGATGACGACAATGGGAACTCCGGTTGGTCCGCTTACAAAGATGTACCTGAGCAGGTGCGGCTACAGTGATTCACAGATCGATTCATGGAATAGTGAAACCCGATTGCTTCAGGATATCGGGCTCGCCGGAGACAATGCATGGGATGAGTTTTCCCGAATGCACCGGGAGTTCGGTGTTGATTTAACGGGATTTGAGGTGGATAGGTATTTTCCGCCAGAGCTTTCGTGGACGAACTTGGCGATGTCACTTTTGTGGCGGACGGAACTAGGTAATCGTCTAAGAAACAAGTATCCTCCAATTTCGCTCGGCTTGATCGAGTGCGTACTTGCGGCCAAGAAGTGGGAGTTTCGCTAAACCGCTTCATAACGGCTACAGCGATTTCAGCATCACCGGGATCGCGATAATATCGACGGCGCTGCGGCGGCGACAGAGACGCTCGGCTATCCCGCCAGCAGCAATCTGCTCGGCAGCGTCACCAGCGGCGCGACGACATTGCGCTCGTTCGCCTACGACGGCGCCGGCAATGTCATTACCGACACCCGCGGTTCGACCGTCTACCAGTATCGCTACAACAACCGCGGCCGGCTCGACCAGTTGACGGTCGGGTCGACGGTGACGGCGAGCTATGGTTACGACGGCCTGGAGCGGATGTCGGTCCGCACAACGCAGAACATGACGCCGGCAGCGACGACGCACTATGTCTACGATCGCGCCGGACGGCTGTTGATGGAGGCGAGCGGCACCGGGACGATCCAGCGCGAATATGTCTGGCTCGACGACATGCCGCTGGCACTGTTCGCCGATCTGGATACGGCCTCGCCAAAGCAATGGTATGTGCACGCCGATCACCTCGATCGCCCAATCAAGATGACGGACACGAGCCAGGCTGTGGTGTGGGCGCGCAGTACTGGCCGTTTGGTGACGCGCGGTCGATCGCGGGAAGTGCAAGCAATAATCTGCGCTTTCCGGGGCAGTACTTTTTGGTCGAGTCCGGGCTCAACTACAATTGGTACCGGCACTACGATCCATCTACCGGAAGGTACATCCAGGCGGATCTGCTTGGTGTTGCACAAGGACCAAGTCTTTATGGTTATGCGAAGTCGGCTCCAACAATGCTTTCGGACAAGGATGGTCGGCAGGCCGCGACAACCGCAGGGGCACAGATTGCTTTTCCCATTCCGATACCACCTGACATTGTGCCGGGCACCCCTCAATGGTGGGAACATTTCAAGCGCGGTCACAAGGGGTTGTGGAACTTCTGCCGCGGCTTGTTCAATGAGGAGCATGAAGAACAAGCAACACGCCCTCCGCCCGGCTCTAAGCCTATTAAGGAGACGCCATGGTCGGGAGATCATGGTAGAATCAAGGGGCAGATTGGTGCTGACCCGAACGATGACGTTCGCATCTCGCCAGACGGGAATGTGTGGGCGGAGAATCCCGATGGTACCTGGACGGATTTTGGCCCAGCATCGGACTACACTGGATCGGGCAAGCCCTCCGGCCGACGCGGGAAGGATCGATGAAAAATGGTAGATGAATATCGTAAGGCTGCCACGGTCGACCTTCGATATACAGTTCGACTGTTGGTGAAACACCCCACGATTGATCCAGCTGAAATAACGACTGCACTTGGAATCGCCCCCTCTCTAGCCCGCGCTGTGGGAACAGAAATAGTTACGCCGACTGGCGTAAAGCTGGCGAGCCGAAGCAAACAGAGCGTCTGGAACTGGAGTGAATCCATCAAAGGAAAAAGAGATTTCTTTGATAGCGTCGCTGAGCTGGCAGACCACCTAGAAGCGCATAGACAATTCTTAGGCACTCTAGTTTCCAGCGGCGGGGAGATAATCGCGATTGTGCACCTGCCAGGAAATGTAAACATCGGATCGATCCTCAAATCAGTCGATCTGCGGCGGCTAGCCCATCTCGAAATTAGTTTGGGGATTGAAGTTTTCCCAGAATTTGACATCGACTAAGGGTGCTCAAGGGCGAGACGGTAAAGCGCAAACCGACCGAAGCAGAGCGTAGCCCGCATTAGCGAAGCGGCATTGAAGACTGAAGCAACACCTTGGATATCGCGTCGTTTGTCATAGCCACGCAAGCTGTTGCCAACACGCGAATGTCTGACTACGCTTACCTCAGGTATCCGAGGGCGAGAAGAAGTTCTTTGACCGGGTCAATCGGCAAATCTTTCATCGCGGCTATGGGTCCCTGGTTTCGCAGGGACGACACGGAATATGTGGCGCAGTCGGCGGGGCACGCGCCTGCATTCTCGCGACACCTCTTGTCCGTCGCGGCTGGTCAGGCCGCACGCGCAGACGGATCCGAGCCTTGAAGCAGATCGTTCAGCATCCGACGTTCTTTCTCGATTCTTCGCTTGAGCAGCTCCCGCTCGTGTTCTGATTTCTCGGTGTCGAGCAGGAATTGATAATGGTCGATGACCTTCTCGCTCCCACGTATGAGCAGACGCTGCAGCTCTGTCATGGCTGGCTCTCTCCTGACTGCCCGACAATTTGCTCGTTCGCCGGTGGGGCAAGGACGAGCGTCGGTATGTCGGCCGTCAACACCTGCATCGCTGCCATCTCTTCAGAAAGACGTCGGTTGACGAAATCGCGTTCCAGGTCGGAAAGCTCGGTGCCGAGCAGCCGCCGATATCGGCCAACATTGTTGCGATGTGCGCGCAGCCGTTCGAGGCGCTCATCAATCTGTTCTGACGTTCGCTGCCGATCTTGGTTGAACCTTGACCACCAGCGATCTTCAATCCTGTCGATGACTTGTTTCGGAAGCCTGATCTCGGTCATGGGACCACTCCTATGCGGCAGCGACGTGGCGCTCGGTGGAGTGCAGCCTGGCCGGCCTTCCTCCTGGCGGTTCGCGTGGATCGTCAAGAGCGCGCAGCGCGTCGAGGATATCGCTGACTGGAACGGGCGACCTGAGTTCTGGAGGCGCGCGCAGAGCGGGATTGGATGCGACAGCGCAGGCATCCGAAGCCCAGGATGCCAGAATGCTTCTCTTCGCCGCCCTTGTCAGGCCGGGGTCGCGCAGCAGATCGCGCGGATGTTCGTATTGCCTGCCTCTTGGCAGGCGAAATGCAAGGACATTGTCGACAGGCGCGGTCGTCGGCCGCATGGGTGCCTCCATTCTTGAGACGAAACCAGAGATGAGGAGCCGCGCCCCAGCGGAGCGCGGCTTTGCGGATCGTTAGGCTGCCACGCCCTCCAACTGGCGCGTCGCCTTGCTTGGAACTGCATTGATCGCAATTTGCCTCGGCTTCATGGCCTCCGGCACTTCACGGGCGAGTTCGATCCTGAGCAGGCCGTTATCGAACGACGCGCTCTTGACCTCGACATGATCGGCCAGACTGAACTGTCGTTTGAAGCGACGTGTCGAGATGCCCTGATAGATATATTCACGCTCGGCCTTTTCGACCTTCGTGCCTTCGATGGTCAGAACGTTCTGCTCTGCCGTCACCGATATCTCGTCAGGTGCAAAGCCGGCGACCGCGAGCGCGATCTGGTACCGATCCTCCGCAAGCCGTTCGATATTATAGGGCGGATAATTGTCCTCGCCGGCACGTTGGACAGTCTC
>NZ_JACMYO010000297.1 GCF_020889685.1 Bradyrhizobium oropedii | reverse complement strand
GCCGGGGGCTGCGGGCCGCCATAAGGCTGGCCGTATTGCTGGGGCGGCTGGCCGTAGTTCTGGCCATAGCCGCCGCCTGCCTGCGGCATCGCCTGGCCCGAGTTCCAGACTGGACGGCCGCCGCCGATATCGGGCGCACGCACCGGCGGCACCGAACCATGCGGCTGCTGGCCCTGTCCTTGACCCTGGCCGAAGATCGCATCGCGCATCGAATCGAGGAAACCGCCTTGCTGCTGGGCCGGCTGCTGCTGGCCGACCGCGGCCTCGAGTTCCTGGATGCGGTCATGGGCGCGCTTCAGCGCCTCGTCCTGCACCAGCGTGGTCTGCACCAGCGCATAAACCGCATTCGGCGCGCTGCGCAGGCCCTGCATGATCGCGGACATGGCCTCGCTGTCGCGCGGGGCATTCTCCAGCTTGGCGAGCCGGTCGAAGAGATCGTCGATCAGTTGGCGTTCTTGCGGTGTCATGGCGTTCTCCATCGCGTCGATCGAATCGGCGCGCGCCTCATGTAGGACGGGCTTTGTGGCGCAAGGAGTGGGGGCCCGAATTAAATTTACGTATGCGACAATCCGACCGGCGGATTCTTATGAACCCTATCAGGCCAGTGTAACTTTATTCAGGGCCAGCAGCGCGGCGAAATCGTCGCCTGCGAGATAGGCATGCTCGGTCTCGCGCTGGGTCGTCAGCGGGTCGAGATTTTTCAGAGTTTCATCGACGAAACCCGGATGGCACATCACGAGCCCGTCCTCTGGCATGCCGTCAAGGAAGCCCTGCATCAGCGCGCCGAAGTCGCTGCTGCGCGTAAAGTCGTAGGCGCCGGCGAAGGCCGGATTGAAATGCAGGCCTGATCGCTGCGCCTTGATGCGGAATTGCGTTGAGAGCACGTTCAGCACCAGCGCCTTGGGCGCCGCCAGCTGGCGCGCGAGCGGACCTTCGCGGCCGCACTGCCGCACCCAGGCGTTGGGTGCGCGCTCCTTCACGGCGCGCAGGAAGCCGTCGCGCACCTGCGGAAACAGCTGCGCATGCTGATGGCCGTCGACGAAATCGGGCGCGCGGCCGAACAAATCGTGGAACGCGTCGAGCTGCGCCAGCACCTCGGCATGCACCAGCTCGGCATCGAGCCGATGCATCAGCCCGGCCCGCAACAGTCGCGGGAAGGGCAGGAACATGTCGCCGTCGAGCGGCCGGAAGTGCATCGTCAGCGGCCGGAACGGCGCGGTCAGCGTCACATGCAGTCCGATCGCGCAGCGCGGGCTTTTCGCGACCGATGCCTGCAGCGCAGCCGCGCTCTCCCGGCCGATCGCCGGCGTCACCATCATCACGGACGTTGCGTTGAGGCGGCCGCGCTCGATCAGATCGCGGATCGCGCTGTTGACGCCGTCGCTCAAGCCATAATCGTCAGCACACAGCCAGATCCGGCGCGGCGAAGTTTCGCTCATTCGGCGGCGGTCCGCTCGGAGGCCGCCTGCGCCGCACCGCCGTCGGCGTGCTTCTCGGTATGCTCGGCGACGAAGTAGATCGGCCGCGCCTTCAGCTCGGAGAGGATCTTGCCGATATATTCGCCGACGATCCCGATCATGATGAGCTGCACGCCGCCGATCGTCATCATGCCGATCATCAGCGACGGATAGCCGGGGACCTGCTTGCCGGTGGTCAGCACTTCCCACAGGATCGAGAGACCGAACAGGAAGGCCGCGCCGGCGAGCAGCGCGCCGAGCAGGCTGGCGAAGCGCAGCGGCGCCACCGAGAACGAGGTCAGGCCCTCGATCGACAGGCCGATCAGCCGGCCGGCGTTGAAGGTGGTGACGCCATGCGCGCGCGGCGCCGGCTCGTAGTCGACGCGGATCTGCTTGAAGCCGATCCAGCTGGCGAGGCCCTTGAAGAAGCGGTTGCGCTCCGGCAATTGCCGCAAGGCCGCGGCCGCGCGCGGCGAGAGCAGGCGGAAGTCGCCGGCATCTTCGGGGATCTGCTGCCGCGCGCCCCAATTGATCAGCGCGTAGAAGCCGCGCACGGCAAGTCGCCGCGCCGCCGATTCATTGTCGCGATGCGCCTTCGCGGTATAGACCACGTCGTAGCCGTCATCGATCCAGTGCGCGACCAGTTGCTCCACCAGCGTCGGTGGGTGCTGGCCATCGCCATCCATGAACAGCACCGCGCCGCGGCGGGCATGGTCGAGGCCGGCCATCAGCGCCGCCTCCTTGCCGAAATTGCGCGACAGCGACACCACCTGCAGGTCGAGCCCATCCGCGGGCAGGCCGCGCGCGATCGCCAGCGTGTTGTCGGCGCTGCCGTCGTCGACATAGATCACTTCGCAAGTGAGGCCGTAGCGGGCGCCCAGCGCCTTGGCGAGGTCGATCAGCCGCTGGTGCAGCGCACTGAGCCCGGCGGCCTCGTTGTAGACGGGCACGACGATGGACAGACCCTGCGCGGCGGCGGTCTTGGCGGTGGTGGTCAGGCTGGAAACGTCAGAGCCCAGCATCATCGATCAGGTTCCAGAACTAGAGCGTTTTCGCGCGAAATCGGGTTCCGGTTCGCGGCAGGAAAACGCGTCGCAACGAGAGATCATGAACACAATATGGTACCGACGGTCGGCTGTCGCCAACATGAACGGCCCTGCCGACTCATTGTCGCAGGAACGCCTCAAGCTTGGCGAACAGCGGGTTCTCGCGGTCGAACACGTAGTCCAGCGACACCACCGACACGGTCTCGGCGCCGTGCTCGCGCAGGAAGCTGCCGAGCGCGTAAAGCTTGCCCGGTGGGCAGTGCAGCGTAAGCATGCCCGACGAGGTCGGGCCGCCGAACGGGGCGACCACGCCGAAACGGCTGTGCGCCTCGGACAGCAGCGCATCGTTGCAGCCGGCGAAGCGGGTGCGGACCTCGCGATACTTGCTGGCGCGGGCGCGCGCGGCGATGTGGTCGAGGATGACGCGCGCGGTCTCGCGGGCGCCGGTCGACCAGTCGGCATCCTTCGAGGCCACCAGATTGGCCTGGCTGCGCAGCATCACGCCGTCGTCCAGCACCTTGAGCCCGTTGGCGGCGAGCGTGGCGCCGGTGGTCGTGATGTCGACGATCAACTCGGCGGTGCCGGCCGCGGGCGCGCCTTCGGTGGCGCCGGCGCTCTCGACGATGCGGTAGTCGCCGACGCCGTGCCTGGCAAAGAAGCCGCGCGTCAGGTTGATGTATTTGGTCGCGACCGCATGCGATGATTGTGCTGCTCGCGGAAGCCCGATGCGACGTCGTCGAGATCGGCCATGGTGCGGACGTCGATCCAGGCCTGCGGCACCGCAACCACGACATTGGCATAGCCGAAGCCGAGGCCTTCGATCATCAGCACGCGCTTGTCGGGATCCGGAATGCTCTCGCGCACCAGATCCTCGCCGGTGACGCCGAGATGCACCGAGCCGCGGGCCAGATTGGCCGCGATCTCGCTCGCCGACAGATAGGCGATCTCGACATTGTCGACGCCGGCGATGGTGCCGCGATAGTCGCGTGCACCGCCGGCCTTCGACAGGGTCAGCCCGGCGCGGGCGAAGAAGCTCTCCGCGTTTTCCTGCAAGCGCCCCTTGGAGGGGACGGCGACGACGAAGGGCGTGCTCATCGGGCGTCTCCGCGCAGGGCCTTGCCGTGCCGGGTCATCGCCTCGATCCAGACCGAGAAGCCGACCGCGGGGATCGGGCTCACTGATCCGAGCTGCGTCATCAGTCCATCATAGCGGCCGCCTGCGACCAGCGGCTCGCTGCCGTTGCCCTTGGCGTGCAGCTCGAACTCGAAGCCGGTGTAATAGTCGAGGCCGCGGCCGAACGCGGTCGAGAAGCGGGTTTTTCGGATGTCGATGCCGCGCGCCGCCATGAAGCCGACCCGGCTCTCGAGCTGGTCGATCGCGGCGGCGAGGTTCAGCTTGGCGTCGGCGGCCAGCGCGCGCAACTGCGCGACCGCGTCGTCGGGATCGCCCGAGATCGCCAGGAAGCGCTTGATGGTCGCGACCGCGTCGCGCGGCAGCGCGCCGGCCTTCAAGGTCGATTGCTCGAGGAAGCGGTCGGCGATCTCGGCGACCGTGCGCCCGCCGACATTGGTGGTGCCGGCGATCGACATCAGATCGGTGACCAGCGCCAGCGCAGCCTTGCGGTCGGAGCCGGCCAGCGCCGCGAGCACGCCCTCATATTCGTTGCGGCCCGGCGCGGTTGAGAGTGTCAGCTGCTCGATGTCGTCGGTCAGCGAAACCTTGCGGTTGAAATCCTTGATCAGCCGGCGCCGCCACACCGGGTAGAGCTCGAGCGCATCGATCAGCGCGTTGAACAGCGCCACGTCGCCGGTGCGGATCTCGACGTCGGTCAAGCCGAAAGCCGTGGTCGCCTCCAGCGCCAGCGCCAGCATCTCGGCGTCGGCCGCGGCGCGGTCCTGCCGCCCGAAGGATTCGATGCCGGCTTGCAGGAATTGGCTCGGCTGGCCGTCGCGATAGCGGAACACCGGCCCGAGATAGCTGAAGCCGGCCGGCTGGCCGGCGCGGGGCGAGGCGAGGTAGTCGCGCGCCACCGGAATCGTGAGATCCGGGCGCAGGCAGAGCTCCTCGTCGCTCGGGTCGGTCGTCAGATACAGGCTCTTGCGGATGTCCTCGCCGGAGAGGTCGAGGAACGGCTCGGCCGGTTGCAGGATCGCGGGCTCGGACCTGAGATAGCCGGCCTGCGCGAACGAGGCCAGCAGCGCATCCGCCCATGAGGCGGATCCGGCGGCGGATCGTGGTGCGGCAGCTTCGGTCATCTCGACGTCCAAAAGGTCCGGATTGGGGCTCCGGCGCAGGTTCCAGGGTGGTTCGGGGCAGCCCTTACCATGGCCGGATCAGGGTTTCGACAGCGATCGGCCAAGTGGCTTAATGATTGCGTGCGTTAACGATTTTACGACGGCTTGGCTAGGTGGAACCGGATTGTTCGATGCCGATGGCAAACATTGCTAAAGTTTGTGGTCGCTCCCATAATTGGGCGGAGAGGGTCCCATCATGAATATGAACGTCTCACTGACCGACGAGTTGAGCGAGTTCGTCAAAACCAAGGTCGCGAGCGGCCGTTATACGTCGGCAAGCGAGGTCGTGCGGGAAGCGCTGCGGATCATGGAGCAGACGGAGGAGGCGCGATTGGCATTCCTCCGCAGTGCCTGGGCGGCGGGACAGGCGAGTGGCGACGCTGGACCGGCTGACTTCGCCGAGATCAAGGCACAGGGACGAGCCCGGTTGAAGGCTGCGGGCAAGTAAATTGGGAGAGGTCCGCCTTTCCCGGCTCGCGCAGGACGATCTCGCCGAAATCTGGTTTCTCATCGCATCCGATAAAGGGCCTGCGACGGCAGACCATTGGATCGATCGCATTGAAGTGAGGTGTTGCCAATTGGCGCAATTTCCCGAATCCGGACCGGCGCGGCCCGACATCGCCGATGCTGCGAGGATGCTGGTGATTTCGCGGTGGCTGCTGCTGTACGAGATCACCCCAGGCGGCGTGCGCATCATGCGCGTGATCGATGCCGCGCGCGATCTTGGAGAGCTGGATTTGTCCGGCGAATAAGCGGTCTCCGTGCGAGCCGCCTTTCCGGCTAACTCTTACTTCCCCCAATCCCCGAGTGCCGCCTGCACCAGCGCCAGCGCGGCGACGGCGGCGGTGTCGGCGCGCAGGATGCGCGGGCCGAGGGCGAGGCGGAGGATGCTGGGCTGGCGCAGCAGCAGCGCGCGCTCCTCCTCGGCGAAGCCGCCTTCGGGGCCGATCAGGACATCGATGCCGCCATTTGCAGCCCTCGCCGCTTGCAGCGCCTGGATCGGATTTGCGACCTCGGCCGCCTCGTCGCAGAACACCAGCAGCCGCGCCTGGTCGCGCCCGGCCAGGAAGCGTTCGAGGGGCAGGGGATCGGCGACCTCGGCGAGCGAGATGATGCCGCATTGCTCGGCGGCCTCGACCACATTGGCGCGCATCCGCTCGCCGTTGACCCGCGACACCTGGGTGAAGCGCGTCAGCACAGGCACCAGCCGCGCGGCGCCCATCTCGACCGCCTTCTGCACCATGTAGTCGAGCCGGGCATGTTTCAGCGGCGCGAACACATAGGCGACGTCGGGCAGGCGGTCCTGCGCGCGGGTTTGTGCTGCGATCGTCAGCGTGTCCGCCCGCTTGCGGCCGGAAATCGCCGCGCGCCATTCGCCGTCGCGGCCGTTGAACACCAGCACGGTGTCGCCGGCGTTAAGCCGCAGCACGTTGCCGAGATAGTTGCTCTGGTCGCGTTCGAGCGGAACGGTGGCGCCGGCACCGAGCGGGGCATCGACAAACAGGCGGGGGCTGCGGAAATCGTGTTCAGACATGTCGTGGGTTCTTGAGATGCGCTCCAGCGGCGTCAGTGCTGCCTGGCAGGTTAACCAAACCGGACGACACCGTAGTCGCGCGGACTCGCCAGGAACTCGCCTGCCAAGGTAGTAAGGAAGCGTCGATATATTGCTTCTGACACCAAGTCATTTTTCCAGTCCGAGGGGTCGCTTGCACGCGGCCCCTTTTGTTTTTCGGTCAGCGTAGGACCGTAAAATTCAAACCGGCGCATGACCGAAAATCCCGTTCAGGCAGACTTGATGGTCGATTTTTATCGCGTTCGTAGCCTAAAGGCTTAGAATCGGGGAACAATTTAATGTGGCCGGTGTGGCCCTACGCCGCGCTGTCGCCCAAATCCACGGGTTGTTAAGGCCTCACAGGAATCGTAAAACGCCCCCAAATTTCGTTGCTTCGTTTTTGTAGCGCTGGGGTTGCCTGGACCTTTTGCCGGAGAAACACCCTCGATGATCCGCCGACTGATCGTGCTGACCGTTGCCGCGACCGCCCTGTCTGTGGGGCAGGCGGCTGCCCAGAGCGCTTTTCCGGCACCGCTGCCCAATCAAGGCCAGGCCGGCACCGCCTCGGATCCCGCGTTCCCGCCGGTCAACGGTGCACGTCCCGCCAGCCGGGCCGGCACCGCCTCGGATCCTGCA
>NZ_JACMYO010000296.1 GCF_020889685.1 Bradyrhizobium oropedii | reverse complement strand
CGCAGCGCCCGCAGCCGGAGCCGCAGCACCTGCGGCGGAGCCGCAGCACCCGCGGCCGGAGCAGCGCCACCAGCAGCCGCCGCAGCCGCGGCCTTCTGCTCTTCGGCGAAGCCGGACGGCGGCACGATGGTCACCAGCGTCGCGTCCTCGCGGGTCAGCGACTTCACGCCCGCGGGCAGCTTGACGTCGGAGAGATGCAGCGAATAGCTGATCTCGAGCGCGCCGACGTCGGCCTCGATGTACTGCGGAATGTTGTCCACCGAGCACTCGAGATCGAGCGCGTGGGTGACGATGTTGACGGTGCCACCGCGCTTGACGCCCGGCGAGCTTTCACCGTTCACGATGTGCAGCGGCACGCTGACGCGGATGGTTGCGCCTTCGCCGAGCCGCATGAAGTCGACATGGAGCGGGAAGTCCTTCACCGGGTCGAGGTGGTAGTCGCGCGGAATCACGCGATGCTTCTTGCCCTCGACATCGATATCGAACAGCGTGGTCAGGAACCGGCCTGCCAGGATGCGCTGGCGCAGTTCACGATCGTCGACCGAGATGGTGACGGGGGGCTGGTTGTCTCCGTAGATCACTCCGGGAACTCTCCCGGCGCGACGCTCTGCCCGGGCGGCCCCCTTGCCGCTCTTCGGACGCGCGGTCGCCTTCAATTCCTTGACGGTCGCCATAGCGTTAAGTCCTTGTATTTAAAAAGTTAAAGGCCGCAGCGCGGCCCATGCTCAAGTCCACAGCAAGCCTCCAGGGGTGCGGGGGCCGCGGACGTGGCGGGCTTTTAGCCCCAAAGGGCCGAAATGACAAGGAAATGAAGGGATTTTTCTGCGGCGTTCCCAGCAGCGAGGCCGTAGCCCGGATGGAGCGAAGCGCAATCCGGGGACAGTCCAGCCCGCGGTCCCCGGATTTCGCTTGCGCTCCATCCGGGCTATGGGAGCTCGCAGCTTAGCCGGCGCCGCCGAGCTTGGCTTCCAGCGCAGCGATCCGGGCCTTCAGCGCCTCGTTCTCCTCGCGCGCCAGGCGGGCCATGTCCTTGACCGCGTCGAATTCCTCGCGCTTGACCACGTCGAGGTCACGCAGGATCCGTTCGGCCTGGTTGCGCATGACCGTGTCGACCTCGCGCTTGACGCCCTGGGCGGCACCCGCGGCATCGTTCATCAGACGGCCGATCTCGTCGAAAAACCGGTTGCTGGTCTGGGTCATCTCGCAAAACTCTCCGCGTTCACTGAATCGCGATAAGACAATGGCGATCCCCGCCATCCGGTTCAAGTCCGCCGCGAATGGCAGGCCTCTCGCAGCTTGCCTTGTCATGCTCCGGTTTCCTTGCAATCGTATGAACCCACAACAAAAATCGCACACATAACGCGAGCAGAAACGCCATGATCGAAGAGACTGTCGAAATCCCGACCAAGGACGGCAAGACCACCACCTTCATCGCCCATCCCGAGCGCGGCGGCGCTTTCCCGGTCGTGATCTTCTACATGGATGCACCGGCGATCCGCGAGGAGCTGCGCGACATGGCGCGCCGGCTCGGCACCTCCGGCTACTATGTGATGCTGCCGAATATGTATTACCGCGCCGGCGTGATGGAGCTCGGCCCGATCAATCCCGATCCGGAATCGCCCGAACGCAAGCGCATGTTCGAGCTGATGCACTCGCTCAACATTCCCCTCGTCATGGAAGACACCCGGGGCCTGCTCGCCTATGCCGAGACGCAGAAGGCCGCCAACACAGCGATCATCGGCACCGTCGGCTACTGCATGAGCGGCCGCTATGCGATGAACGCGGCGACGCATTTCGGCGACCGCGTGAAGGCCGCCGCTTCGGTCTACGGCACGCATCTGGCGACCGACCAGCCCGACAGCCCGCATCTTGCCGCGCAAAAGACCAAAGCCGAACTCTATTTCGCCTGCGCCGAGACCGATATCTACGCGCCACAGGAAATCATCGAGCAGGTGAAGGCCGGCATGAAGGGATCGAACAACGAGGTCGAGATCTATCCCGGCACCCATCACGGCTTTGCGTTCCCCAAGCGCCCGGTCTATGACCGCGACGCCGCCGAACGCCATTGGGAGCGGCTGCTGGCGCTGTACCGGCGCAACCTGGTCTGAGGCCCAAAGAAAACGGATGGCGGAGGCCGCGCGCATTCGAGACTACCGTAGCTCCGACGCCGACGAGGTGAACCGGCTTGCGGTGACAGCCTTCGAGCAATTCCGCGACGCTTTCGACGACTGGCCGGCGATGCGCGCCGGCCTGTCAAGAACTTCTGAATTGAGTTCCGGCGGCGAGATCATCGTCGCCGAGCTCGGTAACCGGCTGGCCGGCGCGGTCGGCTATTTTGGGCCCGGCGTCAAAAAGGCCGCATTCTTCGATCAGGCATGGCCGGTCATTCGCATGCTGGTGGTCGACCCCGTCGACAGGGGCAAGGGACTCGGGCATGCGTTGACGTCGGAATGCCTCGCCAGGGCGCGGCGCGACCGGTGCCGGACCATTGCGCTTCACACGAGCCCCATCATGACGGTCGCCTTGCCGATGTATCTCGGGATGGGCTTCAGCAAGGTGCACGACGCTCCGCCCATTCATGGCGTGCCCTACGCCGTCTACACGAAAGCGCTCTGATCCCGATGCCGTTCCTGCTGATCGACTTTCCGGTGTTCAACCCCGTCGCGCTCGCGCTCGGGCCGATCGTGATCCGCTGGTATGCGCTGGCCTATATCGTCGGCATCGTGCTGGGCTGGATCTACGCCCGCTCGCTGATCAAGAAGGACCGGCTGTGGGGCGGTCCGGCGCCGATCACGCTGCCGCAGCTCGACGACTTCATCCTCTGGGTCACCATCGGCATCATCGTCGGCGGCCGCACCGGTTATGTGCTGTTCTACAACCTGCCCTTCTTCATCGCGCACCCGTCCGAGATCCTCGAATTGTGGAAGGGCGGGATGTCGTTCCACGGCGGCTTCCTCGGCTGCGTCGCCGCGGTGATGCTGTTTGCCCGCCGCAACAACATCCCGATCCTGTCGCTCGGCGACATCACCACCGCGGTCGCGCCGATCGGGCTGTTCCTCGGCCGGCTCGCCAACTTCATCAACAGCGAATTGTGGGGCCGGCACGCCGATGCAAGCCTGCCCTGGGCCATGATCTTCCCCAATGGCGGACCGCTGCCGCGCCACCCGAGCCAGCTCTATGAGGCCGGGCTCGAGGGCATCGTGCTGTTCACGGTGCTGGCGACCATGATCCGGATGGGCGCGCTCAAGCGGCCCGGCCTGATCCTCGGCAGCTTCATCACGATCTACGGCATTGCCCGGATCATCGGCGAGCACTTCCGGGAGCCGGACCCGCAGCTCGGATTCCTGTGGGGCGGACTGACCATGGGGATGCTGCTGTCGGTGCCAATGATCATCGTGGGCGCTATCATCATCACGGCCGCCATCCGCCGCAGGGCGAACGGGCCGGCGCCGAGTTCAACGTAAGCAAGTGCAATCCAAGGAAGGCCGTGAGCGAACCCTCCCCACTGCTGGATGAGATCAGGAAGCTGATCAAATTGTCCGGGCCGATGCCGGTCTGGCGCTACATGGAATTGTGCCTGATGCATCCGCATTACGGCTACTATTTGTCGCGCGATCCGCTCGGCCGCGAGGGCGACTTCACCACCGCGCCCGAGGTCAGCCAGATGTTCGGCGAACTGCTCGGGCTGTGGAGCGCCTCGATCTGGCGCGCGATCGGCTCACCCGAGACGCTCCGCCTGGTCGAGCTCGGGCCCGGGCGCGGCACCATGATGTCCGACGCGCTGCGTGCGCTGCGCGTGCTGCCGCCGCTCTACCAGTCGCTCAGCATCCACCTCGTCGAGGTCAATCCGGTGCTGCGCGAGAAGCAGCGCGCCACGCTGACCGGCGTGCGCAACATCACCTGGCACGACAGAATCGACGACGTGCCGGAGGGACCGGCGGTCATCCTCGCCAACGAATATTTCGACGTGCTGCCGATCCACCAGATGGTCCGCCGCGAAACCGGCTGGCACGAGCGCACGGTCGGGATGGATGCCAATGGCAGCCTGTATTTCGCGCCCGCCGCCGAGCCGACACCACATTTCGAGGTGCTGCTGCCACCGCTGGTGCGCGCCGCGCCGTTAGGCGCGGTGTTCGAATGGCGGCCCGACAACGAGATCATGAAGCTTGCCACGCGGGTGCGCGACCAGGATGGCGCCGCGCTGATCATCGATTACGGCCATTTGCGCAGCGACGCCGGCGACACCTTCCAGGCCATCGCACGCCACAGCTTCGCCGACCCGCTGAAGAACCCGGGACAGGCCGACGTCACCGCACATGTCGATTTCCAGGCCCTGGCACGGGCCGCCGAGGATGTCGGCGCGCGCGTCCACGGGCCGGCGACGCAGGGCGACTTCCTCAAGCGCCTCGGCGTCGAGGCCCGCGCTGCCGGACTGATGGCGAAGGCAAGCCCCGAAGTCTCCGCCGACGTCGCTGGTGCGCTGAAGCGACTGACCGATTCCGGACGCGGCGGGATGGGCTCGATGTTCAAGGTCTTGGCCATCTCCGATCCGCACATCACCTCGATCGCCGGACTGAGCGATCAGCCTGACGAGACCGAACAATGACATTGGGATCACCGCTGCTGTCGGCCATACCTGGCCTGCGCCACGCCTTCTTCTCGCGCGAGGGCGGCGTCTCCGAAGGCATCTATGCCGGCCTTAATGGCGGGCTCGGCTCAAACGACGATCCGGCCAAGGTCGCGGAGAACCGGCGGCGAATGGCGGCGCAGCTCGGCGTGCCGCTCGATCATCTCATTAGCGTGCACCAGGTGCACTCGCCCGACGTCGCTGTCGTGGACAGCCCGTGGAACGGCGCGCCGCGCCCGAAGGCGGATGCGCTCGTCACCCGCACCGAAGGCCTTGCGATATCGGTCACGACGGCCGACTGCGGCCCGATCCTGTTCGTCGATCCCAATGCGCGGGTGATCGGTGCAGCGCATGCCGGCTGGAAGGGCGCGCTGACCGGCGTGCTGGAATCGACCATCGATGCGATGGAGAAGCTCGGCGCGGAGCGCGGCGGCATCGTCGCCGCCATCGGCCCGCTGATCCGCAAGGAGTCCTACGAAGTCGGACGTGAATTCGTCGAGCGCTTCATCGAGGCCGATGCGGAGAACGGCATGTTCTTCATTCCCGCCGAACGCGACGGCCATGCGATGTTCGATCTCGCCGGCTTCATCCGCATGCGGCTGGAAAATGCCGGCGTGCTGATGATCGACGATCTCGGCATCGACACCTATTCCGACGAGCGCTGTTTCAGCTACCGCCGCTCCGTGCACCGTAAGGAAGCCGATTACGGCCGGCTCGTTCACGCCATCGCGCTGGAACGCTGACGCCGCCGCGCGTCCTCTTCATTTTCATGCGACAAGCGTCTTGACTCTCCACCTGCGGGAGACCGGACAAGCGGCGCATGACACAACGCACCTACAGCATCGGCGAGGCGGCGCGGCTCAGCGGAATTTCCGTCCGCAAGCTCCGCTTCTATTCGGACCAGGGGTTGCTGCCGCCGGCCGGCCGCACCGCGAGCGGCTATCGCGTCTTCACCGACGCAGAGCTCGTTCGCCTCGACCTGATCCGCTGCCTGCGCGATGCAGGGCTCGGTCTCGACGCGATCAGGGAGGTCCTGACCGAGGAGCTGTCGCTGGTCGAAGCGCTGAAGCTTCGCCTCGAGACGCTGGAAGCTGAGATCGCGGCCCAGCGCCGCGTCGCCTCGGCCCTGCGGGCTGCGTTGCGTTCACCGCAACTCACCGAAGCAGACTTACGGAGATTTCTGACCATGACGCAGCTATCCCGCGCCGAGCGCCGCAACGTCGTCGAACGCTTTTTCGAGAAAGTATCCGACGGCATCAACATCGACCGGAAATGGATCCGGCAGATGATCGAGACCAGCGTGCCCGAATTGCCGGACGAGCCGACGCCGGAGCAATGCGATGCCTGGATCGAGCTGTCGGAGATGCTGGGCGATCCCACTCTCATCGCCAACATCCGCGCCAATGCAGAGGACGTCTGGAATCACCACGTGCTGGATCTCGCCGCCTGGCAGGCCGCCAACGAGACCGTGCTGGCGAGAGCCAAAGAGATTATCGCGCGCGATCTCGGGCCGACGTCGGAGGCCGGCCAGGCCCTGGCCCGCGACTGGCTGGAGACCTCGGCGCGATTGCTGAAGCGAGAACCCGACCTGGAATTCCGCAACTGGATTCGCGGCAAATATGCGCTGCACGACGCCCGTGCGGCCCGCTACTGGGAGCTCGTCGCCATCATGCGCGGACAGAAGCCGGACGCGAGCCCGAACCGCGAATGGGCCTGGATCACCGAAGCGATGCGGCATCATCTGGCCGACTGAGCCGGAAATATCGAGCAAGGAATTCGATCCTCTCCCCGGTCCGGCCGGCCGGATCGGTTAAGTGCTGTGGCCGTCCTGCCCTAGACGTTAAGCCGTTTTAACGATATCGCAGGACGCAATGAGGGAAGCGTCAGACCACCAGTTTCAAACTGGGACAGTCGTGCGTGCCGCGCTCGCAGTCACCTGGCTGGCGATCGCGGGCGTGCTTGGCGGATGCGCGGCCGGCGGCGGCGCTGCCGACTCCTACGCCATGGCCACGCCGGCGAGCGGCGGGGCAACCGTTGCCTTCGAATCGATCGACGGCCCGCCGCCCCAGGTGTTCGACCGCATGGTGGGGGTGCTCGACAGTGAATCCAAGCTGCGCAGCCTGTCGGTCGTGTCGCGCCAGGGCACCGCGGCCTACCGCGTGCGCAGCTATCTGTCGGCGCAAGTGGTACGCGGCCGCACCATGATCTCGTGGGTATGGGACGTCTACGACAGCAACCAGCAACGGGCGCTCCGGCTCTCGGGTGAAGAACCCGCCGGCAAGGCCGGCCGGGACGCCTGGGCCGCGGCCGACGATCTGGTGCTGCGCAAGATCGCCCAGGCCGGCCTCAGCGGCCTGTCCAGCATGATCAACGGCGGC
>NZ_JACMYO010000295.1 GCF_020889685.1 Bradyrhizobium oropedii | reverse complement strand
CTGGGACTGCCACGGCCTGCCGATCGAATGGAAGATCGAGGAGGAGAACTACCGCTCCAAGGGCAAGCAGAAGCCCGACTTCCGCGATTCCGCCGCGATGGTCGCGTTCCGCCGGGAATGCCGCGCCTATGCGACGCATTGGATCAACGTGCAGCGCGAGGAGTTCAAGCGGCTCGGCATCATCGGCGACTGGGACCATCCCTATCAGACGATGAGCTATCCGGCCGAGGCGCAGATCGCCCGCGAACTGATGAAGTTCGCCGCCAACGGCACGCTGTATCGCGGCTCCAAGCCCGTGATGTGGAGCGTGGTCGAGAAGACCGCGCTTGCCGAAGCCGAGGTCGAATACGAGGACTACACCTCCGACATGGTGTGGGTGAAATTCCCGGTCACCTCGCCGGCGCATGGCGCGCTCGCCAATGCCTCGGTGGTGATCTGGACCACGACGCCGTGGACGCTGCCCGGCAACCGCGCGATCTCGTTCTCGCCGAAGATCGCCTATGGCCTCTACAAGGTGACGGATGCGCCCGCGGACAATTGGGCGAAGACCGGCGATCTCCTGATCCTGGCCGATGCGCTCGCCGCAGAGGTGTTCAAGCAGGCGCGCGTCACGTCCTATGAGAAGGTCCGCGATATTCCCGGCGACACGCTGGACGCCGTGGAATGCGCCCATCCGTTGCGCGGCTTTGGCGGCGGCTACGAATTCACCGTGCCGCTGCTCGACGGCGAGCATGTCACCGACGACACCGGTACCGGCTTCGTGCACACCGCGCCGAGCCACGGCCGCGAGGACTTCGACGTCTGGACGGCCAGCACCCGCGAGCTCGATGCGCGCGGCATCCCGACTGCGATCCCCTACACCGTCGACGAGAACGGCGCCTACACCGCGCAGGCGCCGGGCTTCACCGGCAAGCGCGTGCTCAACGACAAGGGCGAGAAGGGCGATGCCAACGAGGCGGTGATCAAGGCGCTGATCGAGGCCGGCAGGCTGCTGGCGCGCGGCCGCCTCAAGCACCAGTATCCGCATTCCTGGCGTTCCAAGAAGCCGGTGATCTTCCGCAACACGCCGCAATGGTTCATCGCGATGGACAAACCCATCGTGGACGCCCCGGCCAAGCCCGGGGCTATGGACATCGCGGAGAACGGCCACGCGAAGAAGGGCGACACGCTGCGCGCCCGCGCGCTGCACGCGATCTCGGTCACGCAATGGGTGCCGCCGGCCGGCGAGAACCGCATCAACGGCATGATCGCCAACCGCCCGGACTGGGTGATCTCGCGTCAGCGTGCCTGGGGCGTCCCGATCGCCGTGTTCGTGCGCGAGAACGCCGACGGCTCGGCCGAAATCCTGCAGGACGAGGTCGTCAACCAGCGCATCACCGAAGCGTTCATGGAGGAAGGCGCCGACGCCTGGTACATGGACGGCGCCCGCGAGCGCTTCCTCAGGGAGCGCGCGTCCGAGAACTGGAAGAAGGTCGACGACATCTGCGACGTCTGGTTCGATTCCGGCTCGACGCACGCCTTCGTGCTGGAAGACCGCCAGAACTTCCCGCAGCTCGGCAACATCGTCCGCAAGGTCGATGGCGGCAATGACACCGTGATGTATCTGGAAGGCAGCGACCAGCATCGCGGCTGGTTCCACTCGTCGCTGCTGGAAAGCGCCGGCACCCGCGGGCGCGCGCCGTACGACATCGTGCTGACCCACGGCTTCACGCTCGACGAGAACGGCCGCAAGATGTCGAAGTCGCTCGGCAACACCGTCGAGCCGCAGAAGGTGATCAAGGATTCCGGCGCGGATATCCTGCGCCTGTGGGTCTGCGCCACCGACTATGCCGACGACCAGCGCATCGGCCCGGAGATCCTGAAGAACACCATCGAGACCTATCGCAAGCTGCGGAACTCGATCCGCTGGATGCTCGGCACGCTGCATCATTTCAAGCCCAGCGAGAGGGTCGCCTTCGCCGAGATGCCCGAGCTCGAGCGGCTGATGCTGCACGAACTGGCCCTCCACACCGAGACCATCCGCGAGGCCTATGCCGCGTTCGACTACAAGACCGTGGTCGCCACGCTCGCAGCCTTCATGAACTCCGAGCTGTCGGCGTTCTACTTCGACATCCGCAAGGACACGCTGTATTGCGATCCGCCGTCCTCGGTGGCGCGCAAGGCGGCGCTGACCACGATCGACCTGCTCTGCGACGCGATCCTGAAATGGCTGGCGCCGATCCTCAGCTTCACCACCGACGAAGCCTGGCGGATGTACCGGCCGAACGCCGAGCCTTCGGTGCATCTCACGCTGTTCCCCCCAGGTCTCGAGCAGTTCCGCGACGACGCCCTCGCCGCGAAGTGGGAGACGATCCGCAACGTCCGCCGCGTCGTCACCGGTGCGCTCGAGCTCGAACGCGCCGCCAAGCGGATCGGCTCGTCGCTCGAGGCCTCGCCGGTGATCTACGTCGCCGACCGCGCGATGCTGGCAACGCTGTTCGACATCGATCTCGCCGAGGTCTGCATCACCTCGAACTACGAGGTGCGCGAGGGCGAGGCGCCGGCTAATGCCTTCCGCCTCGATGCGGTGCCCGGCGTTGCCGTGGTGGTCGAGAAGGCGGTCGGCACGAAGTGCGCCCGTTCGTGGAAGATCCTCCCCGATATCGGCGCGGATCCCGAATATCCCGACGTCTCGCCGCGCGACGCGCAGGCGCTGCGCGAATGGAAGGCGCTGGGGGTCACGGCTTGAACTCGCCCGTTCGCGCCGGTGTGCTGGCCGCGGTCATTACCCTGATTGCCGACCAGGCCTCCAAGCTCTGGCTGCTCCATGTCCTCGACATCGTGCATCACGCCCCGGTGCAGGTGACGCCGTTCTTCGACCTGGTGCTGGCCTGGAATCCGGGCATCAGCTTCGGCTGGTTCCAGAGCGAGACCCCGGCGGCCCAGATCCTGCTGATGGTGGTCAAGGCTGCCGCCGTGATCGCGCTGGCGATCTGGATGGCGCGCTCCCGGACCTGGCTTGCGACAGTTTCGCTCGGCCTGATCATCGGCGGTGCCATCGGCAACGGCATCGACCGCTTCGCCTATGGCGCCGTGGTCGATTTTGCCCTGTTTCATGTCGAGATCGGTGGAAAAACCTTCAATTGGTACATCTTCAACCTCGCCGACGTGGCGATCGTTGCTGGCGTGGCGGCCCTATTGTATGATTCCGTCATGGGGACCCCCGCCGTAAAAGCGCCCTGATCCCGGCCGATACGAGCCGGTCGGCGGTTGGCCTGCACCCAGCGGAACTGAGCGCTAAGCCAGTGACCGCCTTGGCGAATTTTGAGATGGGAATAGCGCGATGCGCAGCACCAAAGCCCGCGGTTACCTGATCGAGACCTCCCGGCTGCCGCTGATGCGCGGCCTGCGTCTGGCATTCGTTGCGGCCGGAATCGGCCTGGTCATGACGGCCGGTCCGGTGCGCGCCGGCGACGATGACGATGACGGCGATGACGGGCTGACCTTCGAAGAACGGATCGTCGACAATCTGATGACCGGTCTCGGCGCCAAGAGCGCGGCCAGCAAGGGCATCGACTACCGCGAGCGCTCGCCGCTGGTGGTGCCGCCCAAGCTCGATCTGCCCCCGCCCGCCTCCGCTGCCCAGGCCACCGCGCCGAACTGGCCGAAGGACCCCGATATCGCCGCGCGCAAGGCTGCGATCGCGGCGCGCAAGAAGGAAGTGAAGAAGGAGCCGTGGCAGTCAGCGGTGGCGTTAACACCGGCCGAGATCGAGGCGGGCCGCAAGCAGCAGACCGCCACCGACGGCCGGAAGGAGCCAATTGAGCCCGGCGTAAGCACCAATCCGTCGCTGATGCCGAACCAGCTCGGCTACACCGGCGGTCTGCTCGGCATATTCAAGGGAAACAGCAGCGAGTCCAAGCCGTTCAAGGGCGAGCCGACACGCGAGTCCCTGACCGAGCCGCCGCCGGGCTACCAGACGCCGTCCACGGGCTTTGCCTATGGCACAGGCCCGATGCTGCCGGTGGGAAAAGAGGGCCAGTATGACGTCATGACCGGAAAACCGGTGCAGTGATCGCTTGGCGTGATCTGTTGCCGTGACCTCTTGGCGTGATCGCTTGGCACTATCTCTTGGCGCGATCTCTTGGCCTCCGCGGGCGAAGGCTGACATGAGCAAAGCTTAATGCGGGGAGACCTGCGTCTCTCCGGTTCGTGACGACGGGCACGGGCGCGACCGTGTACGATGGCCTGCTTTCACGCCCCGGCCGTATGTCCGGGCTTTCATAAGGACCGTGATGCGCTCTCGCTCGATTGCCCTGTTCGCTGCCGCATTTGTTTCAACAATCCCGCTGACGGGCGCCAGCCTCCGCGCCCAGACCACCGTCACCTCGGAACGTCCCGCCAGCTTCACGCTCGACAACGGCCTGCAGGTCGTGGTGATCCCCGATCACCGCACGCCCGTCGTCACGCAGATGATCTGGTACAAGGTGGGCTCCGCCGACGAGACGCCCGGCAAATCGGGCCTTGCGCATTTCCTCGAGCATCTGATGTTCAAGGGGACCGCCAAGCACCCGGCCGGCGAGTTCTCGCAGACCGTGCTGCGCGTCGGCGGCAACGAGAACGCCTTCACCTCCAGCGACTACACCGGCTACTTCCAGCGCGTGCCGCGCGAGCAGCTGCCCACCATGATGGAGTTCGAGGCCGATCGTATGACCGGCCTGATCCTCAAGGACGAGAACGTGCTGCCGGAGCGCGACGTCGTGCTCGAGGAGTTCAACATGCGGGTTGCCAACAACCCGGATGCCCGGCTCACCGAGCAGATCATGGCCGCGCTCTATCTCAACCATCCCTACGGCCGGCCGGTGATCGGCTGGCACCAGGAGATCGAGAAGCTCGACCGCGAGGATGCGCTCGCCTTCTACCGGCGCTTCTATGCGCCGAACAACGCGATCCTGGTCATCGCCGGCGATGTCGACGTCAAGGATATCCGCCCGCTGGTCGAGAAGAATTTCGGCCCGATCCCGGCGCAACGTGCGATCTCCGAGAAGCGCGTCCGGCCGCAGGAGCCGACGCCGGCCGCGCCGCGCACCGTGACGCTGTCGGATCCGCGTGTCGAGCAGCCGAGCTTGCGGCGCTCTTACCTGGTGCCGTCGGCGACAACCGGGGCGGCAGGCGAGAGCCAGGCGCTCGATGTGCTCGCGCAATTGATGGGCGGCGGCGCCAATTCCTATCTCTACCGCGCGCTGGTGATCGACAAGGGCCTCGCAATCTCAACCGGCGCCGGCTACCAGGGCACCGCGCTCGATCCGTCGCAATTCTCGATCTCGGTGACGCCGAAGCCGGGCGTCGAGTTCGCGCAGATCGAGGACGCGATCGACAAGGTGATCGCCGACCTCGCGCAGAACCCCGCGCGCGCCGAGGATCTCGAGCGGGTCAAGACCCAGCTCATCGCGGAGGCGATCTACGCCCAGGACAACCAGGCAACGCTGGCGCGCTGGTATGGCGGCGCACTGACCACCGGGCTCAGCATCGACGACATCAGAAGCTGGCCGGATCGCATTCGCGCCGTCACCGCCGAGCAGGTGCGCACTGCTGCCGCCACCTGGCTCGACAAGAAGCGATCGGTCACCGGCTATCTGATCAAGGATACTGCGCCGAAACGCGAGGAGAAGCGCTCGTGACCTATTCCCTCACCCGCCGCGCGGCGCTGATCGGCGGCGCCTGCGCCGCGCTGCTGACGCTGTCCTCAGTGCCCTCGCAGGCCGCGGCCAAGATCCAGCGGCTGGTGTCGCCCGGCGGCATCGAGGCGTGGTTCGTGCAGGATGCGACCGTGCCGCTGATCGCGATGGAATATTCCTTCAGCGGCGGCGCCAGCCAGGATCCGCCCGGCAAGCCCGGCGTCGGCAATCTGGTCGCCGACCTGCTCGACGAGGGCTCCGGCGACCTCGATTCCAAGACCTATCATGAGCGGCTCGAGCGCCGCGCCATCGAGCTGAGCTTCGCAGCGAACCGCGATCAATTCCGTGGCTCGCTGCGCATGCTCAAGGACAACAAGGACGAAGCCTACGATCTGCTGCGGATGGCGCTGACCTCGCCGCACTTCGAGCCGAAGGACGTCGAGCGCATCCGCGCCCAGGTGATCTCGAACCTGCGCCGCGAATCGACCAATCCGTCGTCGCTGGCCGGCCGCAAGTTCCTCGAACTCGCATTCGGCGATCATCCCTATGCCAGGACGGCCACCGGCACGCTGGAGAGCGTGCCGACGATCGAGATCTCAGATCTGAAGGAATATACCCGCCGCATCATCGCGAGGGATACGCTGCGCATCGCGGTGGTCGGCGACGTCGACCCGGAGACGCTCGGCAAGCTGCTCGACAAGACCTTTGGCAGCCTGCCGGCGAAGGCCGAACTGACGCCGATTACCGACGTCGTGGCGACCAAGCCGCCGCAGCGCGCCTTTGTCCCGCTCGACGTGCCGCAGACCGTCGTTACCTTCGGCGGCCCCGGCATCAACCGGCATGACCCGGACTTCATGGCCGCCTATGTGGTGAACCACATCCTCGGCGGCGGCGGGCTGTCGTCGCGGCTCTACAAGGAAGTGCGCGAGAAGCGCGGGCTGGCCTATTCGATCTACGAATCGCTGCTCTGGATGGACCACTCCGCACTGTTCATCGGCAACACCGGCACCCGCGCCGACCGCGCCGGCCAGACCGTCGATGCGATCGATGCGGAAATCCGCCGCATCGCCGAGGACGGTCCGACGCAGCAGGAGCTCGACGAGGCGAAGTCCTATCTGAAGGGCTCGCAGATGCTGGCGCTCGACACCTCCTCCAAGCTCGCGCAGGCGATGCTGCAATACCAGCTCGACAAGCTGCCGATCGACTACATCGAGAAGCGCAATGCCATCGTCGATGCGGTGACGCTCGACGACGCCAAGCGGGTCGCCAGGAGGCTCTGGGGTAACGGCCTGCTCACCGTGATCGTCGGCCGCGCCCCGCAAGCCGCGGCGCAACCGGCGTCGGCGCCGCCAAAGGCGGACTGACGCGCTTCGGGGCGCATTCGCTTCCTCATACGCACCACCGTTGCGGCCCCCCTCTCCCCACCCTCCCCCGCAAGCGGGGAGGGAGCCTGAGAGGCGTGCTCACCTTACAGCGGGTCACAACTGGCGCGGATGCTTCGATTGGTGCAACGCTTCGATCGTCAGGGACGCATGAGCGGAC
>NZ_JACMYO010000294.1 GCF_020889685.1 Bradyrhizobium oropedii | reverse complement strand
TATCGTTGCAGCGCCGCATTTCGCGAAAGAAGCGCAGTGGTCCCTTCGCCGCCGATGCCAAAAGCAGGGTAGAGATGAACGCCAACGTTCCGGTAGCCCAACCAAACCGTTCGACGGCGGCAAAGTGTTCCCACAGTCATCAGGAACTTGGCAGCAAGGCGTTCGCCTGCGCGTCGAAGATCCGATACGCGACAAGGGATGAACAAGCCGGGGCGGATCAGCTGAATGGAAACATTGAAACGAGCGCAAGTCGGAAAGTCGACAAACACAACACGAATCCGGTGCGAATTGCCGGCTGTTTCCTGGCACGAACAATGCAAGCCCTCGGTTGCCCGGGGCTTCTCCTCCTGGGCAGGTCCACCACAGCAAATTGAGGTTGTGGCTGGCCCACTGAAGTTAGCGGCGCGTGACATAGAGCGGACAGCGCCAGCTCGCGCGGGACATCAGCGGGCGCCCGCGTCACGTTGCCGCTAACTTCTTCCAATTCGCGCATAGCATTGAAGGCTGCCCGCTCTGGAATTGACGTGTGGATGAAAATCGGATGGTCGGGCGGCTATGAAGAGAATGTCTACAAGAGGCGTGCTTTGGTTTTGTCTCCATCAATCGCTGATCTGCCTGGCCGGGTTGGCTGCGACGAGCAACAGTCTGCGCGCCAGCGAGAGCGTCCTCGTCGAGAGAGTCAGGTCGACGTGGCGAGCGCAAGACGGTGAAACGATAGAACAGATTGTTTCCAACGTTTCGAAAGTGGCGCAGTTCGTCCCTGGAAACTGGGGAATCGCCGAAGGAATCGACCGAACTGAATATGTTTACCTTTCCTGGACCAGGCATCAGGATAATAAATCAGACGAACACTACGTTATTACCTGGAAGATCGGGACCGATGGGAAGATCGAAGTTGCGTCTCCGTATGCGAAGCCGATCGAACTGGGCTGGCGCGCCCTGGCGCTTTCGTTGATCGCCAGTGAAATCACCGATGGCGAAAAAAACGCAAATCTTCCCTTTCTGCATAATCCGGTCAATTTCAACTTCGTGACGACCGCGCAAGGCAAGCTCGGCAATCTTCTGCGGCACGGCCGCTGCCATATCATCGAACCCATTGTCGTGGACTACGTATCGAAGGCGAATGACAAGCCGACGGAGAAAGGTGATCGGTGGCGCGTTCTGCTGTTGGTGAACTGTAATATACCAGGGCCTCGCTATTTTACCCGTAACGGGGTCATCACCTTCGAGAAGCGCGAGGGACAAGATTGGGAGCCGCAATCCTTCCTTGCCAAGCGTCTCGCGGCCTTTCCTCCTGGCTCCTGGTTCGATCACATAGAGCCAAATGAACACGAAGCGTTAGAGGGGACGCGAAAAGCCTCGGCAAATGGTCGCACAGAGCAAGATGGCAGCGCTGCTCATTGATCGCTGAGCCCCTCGGGCCAACGGCGAGGCACATGCGCTCTGAAACGCATGTCCTGTTATGCCTCGGCAAGGCGAGCCTCTCGCAGCCTGCAGCCCGCCATGGGAAAAGTCAGTCAGCTCTCGGCCCTTTCCTCCAGGAGAAGAGCTCAGCGGCGGCGTAGTAGCTTACGAGAGCCGGTTGGCCGCGCCGCGCGCAACGCAGTGAGAGGAGACAATCTGCGACGCCGCGAGCTCGCCATGCCATTCTTCACGGGACTAGACTAGAAGATGCCTGAGGCCAAGCCCCGATCCGGCGTGCGCGCAGCGCATCGCACGACCAATAGGCACCCGCAGGAGCGTGAGCATAGCGACGCCGAAGGCGGCACGCGGGAGCGAGTGCAGCGACGAGACCGGTTAAGAGGGCCCCCGGGAACGGGGCAGTGATAGCGACGCCGTCATACTTGATGACGGCGGGCCCCTTTCCCGAGTGACCCCGGCGAGGAGCTCCTCAGCCTTGCTGCGAGGGATCGAAGACCGAATTGGGCCAGATCTAAATTTCCTCGCGCGCATTCGTCTGAGCGTCATAGATCCTGATTTGAAGCATGGGGAAACGCTTCTTTAGTTCTGCTCCACCTGCCCTGGCACCGTCTCTGGTTGCAAATTCGGCTTTCAGGCGGCCGTCTACTTCAAGCGTGTAACAAGAGACCGGCAATTCACGGGTCGCTGCAACCATTTCATTCCCATTGTGCAGTGAGTTAATTAAGAATGATGGATAGCGTGAGTCGGCTAAATCCTGCCAGAGCTACCTGCCGGAGTGCAGTCATTGCCAACAATTGTTGTGGATTGATTCATCGCACTGCATACCATCAAGATGGCCATTCCAATAAGGCGGGCGGACGTCTTTCCGTTTGCCCGGTGCATGCACGATAAAGCCAGGGCTCGACCTTACCGTCCTTTCAGATTCCCTGCGGCAACGCTCACACTCATACCGAGCTTCGTGATCTCCATCGTTCGAACATTGACGCAACCTCCCATTGCGCATGAGTCGCCATGCAATCCCCGCTCGAGACCGGACAGATCGCGGACCGAGGCCGACATACAAGGTTAGGGTCCATCTTCAGTCAGAGAAAGCCGGATCAGATTTCTTTCGAGCAATCGGCCTCCTCGCAACTGGCTTGCGGTGAAGTTTCCTCAACATTATCGAACCGCTGGCAGCCCTGTCTAACGATGGAAATGACAAAGGAGTAGCGACGTTGCTGATTCCGCGCTGACGTCCGCTCGGCCGCTGAAGCCGGAAGCGACACGCTTTTATCCTCAGGCCCGAGAGAAATATCCCCGGGGTTCGCCTTTTTCCTGCGTCGCGAGTTCGTCAGCTGAGCACGGAGCTCCGGTCGACAGCATGGGAGGCGAGCCCAGAGAGAGCCCAAACGCACACCGCAAAATGCACACTGAAGAAATCGCTTGAACCTCACGCTGCGTTAGGTCGTAGGTTGAATCATGACCAGCTTTGACAAAGCAAGCGTCGAACAATGCAGGCCAAATGACGCAGTTGTGCGGTCAAGCAGTCGAATGTAGCGAGGCCGGATCGTGCGACTTTATGAGCTGATGAACAAGAACGAAAGGCTGTAAGGATGAAACACCGCATAATGATGGCAGCACTGCTCGCTGTCGTCACATCTCCGGTTTGCGCGGCGAAACTCAGCGGCCCTCCGCACATCCTCGACGGCAACACAATCGAGATCGAGCAAACTAGGATTCGGCTCTCAGGTATCGAGGCGCCAGAGACTGATCAGATTTGCCTCGACGCCATGGCCGCAAATGGGCCTGCGGCGTAGCTGCTCGCGACGCGCTTATCAATTACTCGAATGGACGAACGTGGGATTGTCAGACCGCAGGAGTAGACAAGTACGGCAGATCACTCGGCAGTTGCTTCATCGAAGGCCAGGACGTGAACGCCTGGATGGTAAGCTCGGGCTGGGCACTGTCGTCGGGTCCCTACACCTACACCATCTATGAGGTGGTGGCGAGCAATGCCTTCGCGGGCCTGTGGTCGGGGGCGTTCATCGCGCCCTGGGACTGGCGTCGCCGCAACAAGGGGTCGATCATCGTCGGCGCGAGCTCGGTGCCGGGCGACGCTCAGGAGCTCCTGCTCGGATCCGCTCTGCTATCGGACCCGCCCTCGCCCGAGTGTCTGATAAAGGGCACGGTGGACCGCAACGGCGAGCGCACTTATCACTCGCCCGGGCAACTCAGTTACGCACAAATCGACATGACGAAGAAGCCGGCTGAACGCTGGTTCTGCAGCGAAACTGAGGCCGAAGCCACAGGATGGCGTAGAGCCGCGCAATGAGGTGACACCCATGCATGCAGGCCGTTCCCAGAGGATGTCCTATCCGATCAAGGTCGCGCCTTCGCGCCGCTCACTGTTGCTGTTCGCTATTTCGGCATTAGTCCTGCCGTTTGGCAACAATATTGTCGACGCGAAGCAAGCAAAAGCGCCGCCCAAGCCGGATAACCTGCTCTCGCCAGATGTTGCGCTGAAGCGGCTGATGGAGGGCAACGATCGCTATGTGCAGGGCGCATCGCGAGGGCACGATCTTAAACGCGAGCGCGAACTCTTAGTCGATGGTCAAAATCCATATGCGGCGGTTCTGAGCTGCGCCGATTCCCGTCTAGCGCCCGAACTTGCCTTCGACAGCGGACTTGGTGATCTGTTTGTGCGCCGCCTCGCCGGCAACTTCGCCAACGACGACACGCTAGCTAGTATGGAGTATGCGGTCGCCGTACTGAACACGCCGCTGATCCTGGTACTTGGTCACGATCATTGCGGCGCGATAGAGGCCACAATCAAATCGCTTGACGAGGGTAAGCCGGCGCCGGGGCATACTCCGTCCCTCGTCGCTGCGCTTGCGCCTGCCGTAAGAGGATCTCGCCAGCAAACCGGCGATACGTCCGCCGATGCGATCCGGCAGAATGTGATTGATAACGTCAATAAGCTCAAATCCGCCAGCCCGATTTTGAGCTCGGCAGTTGCGCAGAACACACTGAAGATAGTCGGGGGTCTATATCGGCTCGAAACCGGCAGGGTCGACCTGCTGGGCTGACGCTGGCTTTCGCACGGCCGACCAGCCGTATGCAGCCTGGCCGGCCTTCGATTGAGCGCCGCGAGATTTGCTCGTCCATTGGGACGCAGCAAACGCTCCGGATGTGATCCGTTCCACGATTGTCATAGCTTTGGGATAGGCTTTGGTATGCGCGGTCTCTTGATACTCATCATATTCTTCGTACTTATGTTGGCGACGCGCGGCCAGCCCCAAGAACAACTCGCATCACGGCCGGCAACGTCCATGTCTGCACGTTGATGCGCCGAGCCAACAGAGTTGAATCGATCGCCAGATTGCGCGCAGGCGCGCCAGACTCCGAGCCAAGCCTCCGGAACAGGCGGGAATTCCAGACAGAGATCTCGGCCGCCCATTCCGCCATGACACCGATGCAGATCGGTCCTGCTCAGGTCAACCGGCTCAACCAGGGCTGAAGATCACATAGAGCAGAATTACGACCACGACCGCTGTCCAGCCCGCCGATGTTATGAAAAATGCTACTCGCGTCGGCATCGGACGGTCTCTCCTGCATCGGCCAATGAAGAGACCGCCAGTGTCGGAAGAGCAGACTCGTCGAATCTGCCCTGAGCTCTTTGGATCAGTATAAACCGGAAGTCTCGCGCGCACGAGACTGCGATCACCGATCGGAGGGGCGCGCGCCGGCGCGCACCTTTGAAGATCGTTTACCGATCCGGACGTCGGCCTCGCGATCATGATTGACGAACTCCCCAAGTCTCTTCGACCAACGCATCAATCATATCGGATACATCATCTTGCCCGACATTAAGCGTCAGCGAGATCCGCAACCTCGCCGTTCCCACAGGCACTGTCGGCGGCCGTATCCCGCGGATATCAAAACCGCGCACCTTCAGTGCAGAGGCGAGCCGCATCGCCCGCGCGTTGTCACCCACGATGTACGGAATGATCTGTGAGTTCGAACGGCTCGGGCGGCCGCACGTGGCGAGCTGCCGATGTGTAAAATCGACAAATCGATCAGGCGCTGCTGCCGATCTGGCTCCTCCTGTAGGATCAAGAGCGCTTCCCGAGTAGCGACGGCCATCAGGGGCGATGGCGCGGTGGCGAAAACGGATGGACGGCACCGATTGACCATGAAGTCGCGCAATACACCGGAAGCAGTGACAAGCGCGCCCTCCGTCCCCAGCGCCTTCCCGCAGGTGGACCACCAGGAGATTTTCGCGGCCCTCATAGGGCGCGGTGAGCCCCCGTCCCTGCTCGCCGTAAACACCTGCCTCCTCCACGACCAGGAACGCGTCGCAGCGCTCGGCGATTACGACCAGATCTCTAAGCGGCGCGAAGTCTCCGTCCGTACTGTAGAGGCTATCCACCACGATCCAGACGCGTCCCCTCCGCCCTTGGCGTGCCAGTCGCCAATCGCATCTTCGACCGACTGGGGGTCATTATGGGCGCTTATCCGGAACTCGGCTCGGCCCGCTCGTGCGCCTTCGTGAATACTGGCGCGCACGAACAAATCGAGAACAAGCAGATCGCCCGCTGCGGCAGTGTTGTCAAAAGAGCGAAATTTGCGATGTAACCGCCGCCGAAGAACAGCGCTGTCTCCGCTCGGAAGTACCGCGCCGCCTCCGCTTCGAGAGCTTCGTGCTCCTCACAATTGCCGCGCAGGAGCCGTGACCTACCAGCTCCGATCGGCGTGCCGGCATCGAGCGCGGTGAACAGAGCCTTCTTCATACGTGGCGCGCTGGCCGGTGCCAGATAATCGTTCGAAGAAAAATCAGTTCCTGCGCGCGACTTTAGGCCGCGCAGCTGATCGTCTTCTTTCAAGGCTTCCAGGGCCGCGACATCTCCACTAAGCGGCGTGTTCATTGATCAAATATCCTGCCGCCCGCAGCAGGGGCCGCGATCGATCGAGTCTTCGTGGCACAGACGTCGGCGCACAGATGTCGGCTTGTGTCACCGACAAATTTGCGAGCAGATCGGGCCGCGCAAGCCGAAGAAGCACGGTGCCTCCAGTCCGTCGGACATGGACCGCCGTCCAGCGAAAGCAAGCCCCATGCTCGGCTGAATCAAGATTCTGACCGTCGCGACCAAGCGCTCCGGGATCGCTCAGCGGCGCCACCAATTGCAGCTCTTGACTTCGTTTCATAACGTGAACGAGCAAGCAGGACGAGCATGCCGACGCGATCCTCGACACGCTTGCCCTTGCCGGTGATGCCGACGCTGCTCATCTTGATGCCAGCGGCACGCGGAGACATCTGCGCCCCTCAATCGTCCCACCCAAAAAGCCCTCCGGAACGGCCGCTGACAGAGTCAACCAGTTGCGGTGCGGACCATTCCGCCCTCGCGACCTATGCTGGCAGATTGGGCACCCTCACGCGCGCGCAAACTTCGTACAGATCGAACAAACGCGCGCTCGCTCGACGAGCGTGATCTAACTGTATCATAAGCGCACGCTTCGTACCCCAGCGCTCGCGACATCATACCCAATTTCGGCGCGTCAAATGACGACCTCCTCGGCACGCGCGTCGGCAACCGCGCCGCCGTTGCGGCGCGGGCCATCTCACGATAACTATTTGACCGATTTGCAACAACAGCTTCGGGTCATCTATGATTCGTCACATCGCGCTGACGGTGATCGGGCCGACGCCCGGAACGCTGAGCAACCTGGCAGCTTCGGGTTCCGTACGGCAATGCCTTCGCATTTGAGCTTCGAGAGCATTGATCTGAGCAGTTAGCAGTTAGGGCGACGAGCTGGTCAGCCAGGATATTCAACGGTGCTCGTACCGCATCGGGGA
>NZ_JACMYO010000293.1 GCF_020889685.1 Bradyrhizobium oropedii | reverse complement strand
GCGGCCGCCGCCGCTGCCGCCGCGGAAGAGCCGATCGCCGCCGCGCTGAAGATCGACGACCTCAAGATCGAGCTCGGCTACGCGCTGCTGCCGCTGGTCAACGGGCCTGACGGCACCGACCGCCTCACCGAGCAGATCAAGGCGCTGCGCCGCTCGCTCGCGATCGAGATGGGCTTTGTAATGCCGGCGGTGCGCATCCTCGACAATGTGCAGCTCGAGGCCAACAGCTACGTCATCAAGATCAAGGAAGTCGATGCCGGCACCGGCAAGATCTGGCCGAGCCAGTTCATGGTCATGGACCCCGCCGGCAACCAGGTGCAGCTGCCGGGCATCCACACCATCGAGCCGACCTTCGGCCTGCCTGCGACCTGGGTCGATGCCGGCCTGAAGGAAGAGGCGGCACTGAAGGGCTACACCGTGGTCGACGCCGCCACGGTGCTGTCGACGCACCTGACCGAGCTGCTCAAGACCAACATGGCGGACTTGCTGTCCTACGGCGAGGTGCAGAAGCTGCTGAAGGACCTGCCGAAGGAGCAAGGCGAGCTGATCAAGGACATCGTGCCGAGCCAAGTCACGGTGTCGGGCATCCAGCGCGTGCTGCAATTGCTGCTCGCCGAGCGGATTTCGATCCGCGACCTTTCCACCATCCTCGAGGGCATCGCCGACGCGCTGGCGTTCTCGCGCAACCCGGCCACCATGGTCGAGCATGTCCGGGCCCGGCTGGCGCGGCAGATCTGCGCCCAGAACACCTCGCCCAACGGCTATCTGCCGCTGATCGCGCTGTCGGCACGCTGGGAACAGGCGTTCGCCGAGTCGATCGTAGGCCAGGGCGACGACCGCAGCCTGGCGATGCAGCCCTCAAAGCTCTCGGAATTCATGACCGCCGTGCGCAACGCCTTCGAGCAGGCAGCGCGCGAAGGCGAGGCGCCGGTGCTGGTGACGTCGGCTGCGATCCGGCCGTTCGTTCGCTCACTGGTGGAACGGTTCCGCTCGCAGACCACCGTTTTGTCGCAGGCCGAGATCCATCCGCGGGCCCGGCTGAAGACCGTCGGCAGCGTCTAGGGCTTGTGATTTGGACGCGTTTTCTTCGCGCGAAGCGGCGTCCGCTTCGCTCGAAAACGCCGTAGCGGCCGCAAATCATTTGCGTTTTCGCCTGTGCTTTCTCGCCACAGGCAACTGATTTGTGTGGAACAGTCCGGAACGGCCCTATCTATGGTAATATGATCCGTCTTCCAGGCAAGCTACTGATATTACATCTAGTTAATGTGGACATTGGAAGCCGGAGACGGTTTTTGATCGCGGCCGATCACGTCTCATCACGCCCTTGTGATGCCCCCTAGGGAACGGAATCGGCAAATCCTACGTTGATGGGGCACGAGACATTGAACCGGGCAACAGACCAAACCGACAGATTTACTGAGAGCAGGAAGGCGGCAGGAGACTTCCATGAACCACTCGATCTACAGCGCTGATCGTACGACGCACCTGAAGATTGTGGTCGTGGCCTTGGTCGCGGGTATCCTGGTCGCTGGTTTCGGCATCTCGGCGCACAATTCGTCGGACGAAGGTTACACCCAGACGGCACGTGTGATGAAGGCCGGCAAGCCGGTCGCGATCACGAGCTCGGGCACCTCACTGGTCCGCTAACAGGAGAGTTTCACGAATTCACGTGGTGTTCTTTACAGCCCCCCAAAGTCGCTACGTGGATATTTAAGACCCCCAACTACCCCCAAGTTGACTATCGAAAACGCCCGCTCCCCACGGGCGTTTTCTTTTTGTGCGTGTGGTGGATCGAACTCGCTTGCTGAAACGCGCAGCCCCATCCACGTCATTGCGAGCGCAGCGAAGCAATCCATGTCCCCGCATGCGCGGAAGCATGGATTGCTTCGTCGCTCCGCTCCTCGCAATGACGGGGTCACCGCTTCCGACAGTCTCTGACGATGAGGTGCGCCGGCTATCGCGCCTACTTCGACGCGGGCGGCACGGTCTCGATCAGCTTGCCGGTGAAGATCGGCGCCGAGGTCGGCTGACCGTTCGGCGAACCGCCGGCCTGCTCGACCGTCACCGCGTAGGTGGCGCCGTTGATCACGTCGGGATCATAGCCCGACAGCACCGGGCGCGCGGTGAAATCATCAGCGCCGATCACGCCGAGCGAGCGCGGCTGCGGCAGCTTGTCGGAGATCAGCCAGAGCTCGAAACTCTTGCCGGGCTCGGACGCAGCGCCGACCTTGCGGACGGTGAAATTCTTGGTCGCGCCGTCGATGGTCATGATGAAGGCCGGTCCGCCATTCTGCCCTTGCAGCAGCGCGACATATTGCGCCGACGGCGTGAATGCCGGCGCCGGCGTCTTCACCTCCACGGTCTGGATGCGCGGCTTCGGCCGGATCGCATCCGGCAGCGCGTCGGGCTTGTAGATCTGCAGACCAAGCGTCACCAGCAGCGCGGCCGCGATCGCGGTCGCAGCCGACGCGATGCCGCGCCAGCGTTTCACACGGCTCGCAAGCGCGATCATGTTGGTGCTGTCGTCGACGCCAAAACGTGGCTGGACCGGCGGCCGCCGAATCTCGGCCGGCTGCGCGATCTCCGACGGCCGAGCAGGCTCCGGATCGAACGCCGAGCCGAACTCGGGATCGTCTGTGACCGGTGGCGGCGATGTCCTCGCGGCCGACGCATCGGGCAGCACCAGCGGCGCCTGCGGCGCACCGGCATGGCCGATCGCCGCCTTGATGTTCTCCCAGACCACCGGACGCGGCTCGACCAGGCCGACCATCTGGTTCAGCGGCCCGAGCCTGAACTCCCAGGCTTGCACGAGCGCAGCGAACTCGCTGTCGACGGCCATCATGGTCTCGACCTGCGTGCGCTCATCGGCATCGAGTGTACCGAGCGCATATTCCGCGGCGAGCGCGATATGGTCTTCGCTAGTGGCCATCAATCAGAGTCCAAGACACTCCCGGATATCCAACAGGCTGCGGCGCAGCCAGGTCTTCACCGTATTCACCGGCGTCTCGAACTTTGCGGCAAGCTGCTCGCGGCTCCAGCCGTTGTAATAGGCGAGCAGCACGAGCTTCTGACGATCCGGCTCCAAACGACCGACGCACTCCAGCAATCGCTTCAACTCTTCCGTCATTTCCCGTCGCGCCAGCGGATCGGGCGAGTCGGCGGCGACTTCCATTGCAGCCGGCTCTTCTTCCAGCGAGGCCTCGCCTCGCTTGCGCACGACATCGATGGCGCGGTTGCGCGCGATCGACGCCATCCACGTGATCGGGGAAGACAGGGCTGGGTTGAATTGCCCGGCGCTGTTCCAGATCTTGACGTAAGCCTCCTGAATCACCTCCTCAGCGAGGTCCTGTCGCCGCAAGATACGGAGCACGACGCCGAAGAGTTTCGCGCGGGTCGCGGCGTACAGCCGCTCAAAGGCGGCCTCATCCCCCTTGGCAACGGCGGCGATCAGCCAGACCAGCTCAGCCGGCGTCAGCATTTTGCGCCCTCCAAGCCTGCATCCCCCATCGCTTCATTGCCACCGCGCTGCCGATCATCTGGTCTGGACCGGTGGTAGCATATTTTGGGACACCGCGATCCGCCAAGAGCCCGACAAGTGACCGGGTTGTGGACAGCGCCCAACAAAAAGCCCGGGCGATCGGCCCGGGCTCGCAAATCTGGTCAGCGGAGGGAGCGAAGGTTCAGGCGATGACGCCGAGACGGGCCCGCATCAGGCCGATCGAATCCATGTCGGCTTGCTCGCGGGCGCTCTCCTCCGCGCGTTCGCGCGCCTGGTCGCGCTCGTCGAGCAGTTCGACCTTCTTCAATTCCTCGAACGCCTCCGACAGCAGCGCCTTGGCGTCGTCGAGCTGGGCGCGCAGCTCGTCGGCCGAGCGGGTCAGGTTTTCCCGGCGCTGGATCGCAGCCTTGGCATAGGTCGGATAGGCGAAGTGCGTGGGATCGTTGATCCCGGCGCGCTCCTGCTCGGTCTGGATCTCGCGCTCGAGTTCGACGGACATGCGCTGGAAATCGGCGATCATGCCTTCGATCTGGGTAACCCGGCGGCGCTTTTCATCGACCTGAAATTTCTTCAGGCGGATCAGCGTTTCACGTGACTTCATCGACTCATACTCCCCAGAAGTCCCAAATCTGAACGCGGGACAGAGCCGGCTCCCCGCTGGGCCCCGCCGGCATAGCTATGGTCCGGAGATGATGGCCTGACAAAGTTAGCGTTCCGTTTCCAAACTCGACAGGATTTGAGCGAGCTGCCGGTAGCCGTCGCCAAGGCTGGTCGCCTCGTCCTTGGCCTGGCGCAGGAAGCTTTCCAGCGGTTCATGCAGCCGGATCGCCTCGTCGACCTCGGGGCTGGAACCCGGCCGGTAGGCGCCGAGCCGGATCAATTCCTCCATGTCGGCATAGGTCGCCATCACCTGCCGCGCCTTGTTGATGAAGGGCAGGAAGTTGGGGTCGGCCGACTTCGGCATGGTGCGCGAGACCGACTTGAGGATATTGACCGCGGGATAGCGGCCGCGCTCGGCGATCGCCCGTTGCATCACGATATGGCCGTCGAGGATGCCGCGCACCGCGTCCGCGATCGGCTCATTGTGATCGTCGCCGTCGACCAGCACGGTGAAGATCGCGGTGATGGTGCCATTGCCGGTGCCCGGCCCTGCCCGCTCCAAGAGCTTCGGCAATTCGGTGAACACCGTCGGCGTATAGCCCTTGGCGGTCGGCGGCTCGCCGGCCGACAGACCGATCTCGCGCTGCGCCATCGCAAAGCGCGTCACCGAGTCCATCAGGCACAGCACGTCCTGGTCCTCGTCGCGGAAATACTCGGCGATGGCGAGCGTCAGATAGGCCGCCTGCCGCCGCATCAGCGCCGGCTCGTCCGAGGTCGCGACCACCACGACCGAGCGCGCCAACCCCTCCTCGCCGAGATCCTCCTGGAGGAATTCCTGCACCTCGCGGCCACGTTCGCCGATCAGCCCGATCACCGAGATCGCGGCATCGACGTTGCGCGCCAGCATCGACAGCAGCACCGACTTGCCGACACCGGAGCCGGCGAAGATGCCGAGCCGCTGGCCGCGGCAGCAGGTCAGGAAAGTATTAAGACCGCGCACGCCGAGATCGAGCGGCGGACCGACCCGCTTGCGCGAATGCGCCGGCGGCGGCGAGTTGCGGTAGGACATCGGCGATGCGCCCTGCGGCAGCGGCCCCTTGCCGTCGATCGGTTCGCCCATCGAGTTGACGACGCGGCCGAGCCAGGCCGGCGACGGCCGCACCTGGCTCGCTGCGTTGGCGATGACGGCACGGCAACCGCGCCTGACACCCTCGAGCCCGCCGAACGGCATCACCACCGCGTTCTCGCCGGAGAAGCCGATCACCTCGGCGGGGATGAAGCGGCCTGCGCCGACGTCGATCACGATCCGGGCGCCGACCGACATCGCGTGAATGGGGCCCGCGATCTCCACCATGAGCCCGCGGACGCCGACCACACGGCCATAAATATTGACGCCGTCGATGTCCCCGATCTGCTCCGCGAGCGCCTTCATTGCGAAAACCTTAAGTTTCCGCAATTTTGCGCCGGCCGCTTAACTTCGTGTTTACCCGCATCATTAATCATTGCGTCACTGTCTTTGGTGACTGAGGTCGCTCGCCCATCAGAAGAAGGGCGAGTCGCGAGAGTCGGTTAGGCCCGGCTCTTAATGTGGAAACTGAACGAGCGCGGTTAGGAAAAGCTTCTTCTACGCAATATCTTAGGGCGATTCGACAAAAATTGCACGGTTAGAGCTTGCGTCGAGGAATCAGTTTTTGTTAACCATATCTCGTCAGGATCCGAATCAGTTGTTCAAAGGCGTTTTGTGAGTGCCGCAAGTGCGGCCGACCTGACGCCCGGAGCGGCGACTATAGGGGACTGGCATGCGCGTTTTGCTGATTGAAGATGATAGCGCCGTCGCGCAGTCGATCGAATTGATGCTCAAATCCGAGAGTTTCAACGTCTACACGACGGATCTCGGTGAAGAAGGCGTCGATCTCGGCAAGCTTTACGACTACGACATCATCCTGCTCGACCTCAACCTGCCCGACATGTCCGGCTACGACGTGCTCAAGCAGCTCCGGGTTTCGAAGATCAAAACTCCGATTCTGATCCTCTCCGGCCTCGCCGGCATCGAGGACAAGGTCAAGGGTCTCGGCGTCGGCGCCGACGACTACATGACCAAACCCTTCCACAAGGACGAGTTGGTTGCCCGCATCCACGCGATCGTGCGCCGCTCCAAGGGTCACGCCCAGTCGGTCATCCAGACCGGCGATCTCGTGGTCAATCTCGACACCAAGACGGTCGAGGTCGGCGGCCAGCGCGTGCATCTGACCGGCAAGGAATACCAGATGCTGGAGCTGCTCTCGCTCCGCAAGGGCACCACGCTCACCAAGGAAATGTTCCTCAACCATCTCTACGGCGGCATGGATGAGCCGGAGCTGAAGATCATCGACGTCTTCATCTGCAAGCTCCGCAAGAAGCTCGCCAACGCCTCCGAGGGCCGCAATTTCATCGAGACCGTGTGGGGCCGCGGCTACGTGCTGCGCGAGCCGCACGAGGCCGACGAACGCATTCCCGCCTGACCTTCGGGACGGAGAGAGCCAAGGCTCACTCCTCCCGATCCGGCTGACGACTTCAACCCCGCCGCAAATGGCGGGGTTTTTGTTTGGGATTGAACCCCCACCCGGCATGCGCCGACCAACGGAACGTGCCATCCTCCGTCGCGCGAATCCCGACAAACTTCCGGACCGCCCCGACATGATCCTGCAATCCCTCGCCGGCCTGCCGGCGTTCCTGGTGTATTTCTGCACGGCGCTGATCGCCGTGGTCGCCTATCTGTTCGTCTATACGCGCGTCACGCCGCACGACGAATTCCAGCTGATCCGCGACAATGATCCGGCGGCGGCGATCGCGCTCGGCCTCAGCCTGCTCGGCTTCGTGCTGCCGGTGGTCAGCGCCATCGCCCACTCCGCCAATGTCATCGACTGCCTGATCTGGAGCATCATCGCGCTGATCGTGCAGATCATCGTCTATTACATCGTGAAGATCCCGGTGCCGAACCTGTCGGCGCGGATCGCCTCGGGCGAGATGGCGGCCGCGATCTGGCTCGGACTGTCCTCGCTGGCGGCGGGCGCGCTGAATGCGGCCTGCATGATCTACTGAGCCATTGAGCGAAGCCATGGCGCGCAAACCGAACCCGGAATTCGGCAAACGGCGACCGGTCGTCCCGGCGGTGCGGCCGCGGCCGGATTCGCCGTCCAAGCGCTCCAACCATGTCGCGCTGCTTGTCATGGGCACGCTCGCGGTCGGCGGCGGCGCCTACGCGCTGATGCCGCGGCAGAATTG
>NZ_JACMYO010000292.1 GCF_020889685.1 Bradyrhizobium oropedii | reverse complement strand
TTCTGGATGGCACCAGCGTCTCAATCTCGACCCGTCGCGCCACAAACTCTCCGTCGTCCCTGCGAAAGCAGGGACCCATAACCACAGGAAGCAGTTCGTGGCACACCGGTCAGACAAGCAGATCACTAAGATCCCGCCACTCCGGGTTTTCCCGTTCAATCAGTTCGATCTTCCAGTCACGCTTCCATTTCTTAAGCTGCTTTTCGCGCGTGATGGCCTCTTCTGCGCGCTGATATGATTCGACATGGACCAGGCGGAAGACGGCGTAGGTTTTGACGAACGACGAGCCCTCGCCATTGCGATGTTGCTCAAGCCGTTTCTGAACGGAATTCGTCACGCCGATATACAGCGTGCCATGGCGCCGGCTGGCGAGGATGTAAACATAGTACATGCTCGGAACGCGGACCTCGCCCGACTATTGGGGCCGGTGGTTATGGGTCCCTGCTTTCGCAGGGACGACACCTTCTGGAGGAGACAGCGTCCCATATTTTCAGCACTCCCGCCACAAACTCCGCGTCGCCCCTGCGGAAGCAGGGGCCCATAACCACAGGGAGCGCTTTGGGGCAGGACGGCGGGACAGTGGCCTGCAACGATTGGAACGTGGAGCTCGCCCGATTATTTGGGTCGGGGGTTATGGGTCCCTGCTTTCGCAGGGACGACAGTGATTATGCGGATGCCTCGGCGTCACTCAAACCTCCTCCGCCACCACCATGTAGTTGACGTCCATGTCGGTCGAGACGGTCCATTTGTCGGCGAGCGGGTTGTAGACCACGCCGGCCTGCTCGGTGACGGTGAGGTTGACGTCGCCGAGATAGCGCTCGAGTTCGGCGGGAGTGACGAACTTGCTCCACTCATGGGTGCCGCGCGGGAGCCAGCGCAGCACGTATTCGGCACCGACGATCGCCAGCGCGAAGCTCTTCCAGTTGCGGTTCAAGGTCGAGACCACCATCAGCCCGCCGGGCTTGAGCATGACGGCACAGCGCTTGATGAAGGCGCCGACGTCGTTGACGTGCTCGACCACCTCCATCGCCAGCACGATGTCGAAGCGCTCGCGCGCGTCCATGTCCTCCACGGTCGTGCAGCGATAGTCGATCGACAGATGGCCCTTGTCGGCGTGCAGCTTCGCGGCCGCGATGTTGGTGGCGGACGGATCGATCCCGATCACCTGGGCGCCGAGCCGGGTGAACGGCTCGCACAACAACCCGGCGCCGCAGCCGATGTCGAGCAGGCGCAGGCCGGACAGGCAGTTCAGGCTCTTGGCGTTGCGCTCGAACTTGCGGCAGGCGGCGTCTCGGATATAGGTCAGGCGCAGCGGATTGATCTTGTGCAGCGGCGCCATCTTGCCGCGCGGATCCCACCATTCATCCGACAGCTTCGAGAACTTCGCGATCTCGGCCGGATCGACCGAGCTGGCGGAGGCATTGGCGGAGGAACTGGCGGAGGAACTGGAAAGTGTTGATTGTGTAGCCATGATTGCGCGCGCCCCTATCGCGCGGTGATCGAATTGCGAAACGACAGCGGCGAGGCGATGGTCCTGATGGTCTCGATGCCCTCGCCGACGCCGCGGATGGTGACGTCGCCATAATTGAGCAGGCGCCCCATGATGCTCTGGTTGACGTCGACGCTCTCGACCTTGTCGAGGCTCATCTCGAAGGTGCGCCGCTTGATGAAGCCGCTCTTGTGCACCACGCGGAAATTGGTGACGTCGGTTTCCGTGGTCCAGCGGTGGAACCAGGCAGCAGCAGTCCAGTACAGCGCCGCGACGGCGACCACGGCTGCGGCCGCCAGGCAGGCCAGCACGAGGCCGCTGACCGTCGTGAACCGCGACAGGATCAACAGCGCCAGCGCCGCGATCCATCCCCCGATCGCCGGCAGATAGAACATCCAATGCGCATTGGTGGAGTACAGCACCTTCTCGCCAGGCTGCAGGATTTCGTCGATATAGCGTCCCATCCAATCCGCCTTCGCGTCACCCCAGCGCCACAGCCCGCCCGCAACCGGTCGAAACACCCCCAAAGGACCACACGGGACCTCAGGGGGCCCCTACCAAGCGGCTTGCCCCCGGGCGCGGCGCTATGTATACGCGCCTTTCGGTCCCCGCGCTTGCGGTTTTCGGCGTGGGTTAACCTACTTATCCTCTTAAAGGAATAGACGCGTCGTCATGGGCCGCCTCGTGATGAAATTCGGCGGTACGTCCGTCGCCAACATCGATCGTATCCGCAACGTCGCGCAGCACGTGAAGCGCGAGGTCGACGCGGGCCACGAGGTCGCCGTCGTCGTCTCCGCGATGTCGGGCAAGACCAACGAACTGGTGGCCTGGTGCACCGAGGCCTCACCGATGCACGACGCCCGCGAATATGACGCGGTGGTCGCTTCCGGCGAACAGGTCACCTCGGGCCTGCTCTCGATCGTCTTGCAGGGCATCGGCATCCAGGCGCGCTCCTGGCAGGGCTGGCAGATCCCGATCAAGACCTCGGACGCGCACGCTTCGGCGCGCATCGTCGATATCGACGGCACCGAGATCATCACCCGCTTCAAGGAGCGCAAGGAAGTCGCCGTGATCGCCGGCTTCCAGGGCATCAATCCCGATACCGGCCGCATCACCACGCTCGGCCGCGGCGGTTCGGACACCTCGGCGGTGGCGATCGCGGCCGCGCTGCGCGCTGACCGCTGCGACATCTATACCGATGTCGACGGCGTCTACACCACCGATCCGCGGGTGGTGCCGAAGGCGCGCCGGCTCGACAAGATCGCGTTCGAGGACATGCTGGAGCTGGCCTCGCAGGGCGCCAAGGTGCTGCAGGTTCGCTCGGTGGAACTCGGCATGGTGCACAACATGCCGATCTTCGTGCGCTCCAGCTTCGACAAGCCAGAGGATATCGACCCGCACGCCAACCAGCCGCCGGGCACGCTGATCTGCAGCGAGGAGGAAATCATGGAAATGCACGTCGTCACCGGCATCGCCTTCTCCAAGGACGAAGCCCAGATTTCCGTGCGCCAGATCGAGGACAAGCCGGGCGTCGCCGCGGCGATCTTCGGGCCGCTCGCGGATGCCAACATCAATGTCGACATGATCGTGCAGAACGTGTCCGAGGACGGCAAGACCACCGACCTCACCTTCACCGTTCCGGCCGCCGATTATAACCGCGCCAAGGACACGATCACCTCCGCCAAGGCCAAGATCGGTTACATCAGGCTCGACACCGCGACCGACGTCGCCAAGGTCTCGGTGATCGGCAGCGGCATGCGCAGCCACGCCGGTGTCGCGGCGAAGGCGTTCAAGGCGCTGGCCGAGCGCAACATCAACATCCGCGCCATCACCACGTCCGAGATCAAGTTCTCGGTCCTGATCGACGCCGCCTACACCGAACTCGCGGTGCGCACGCTGCACACGCTCTACGGGCTGGATCAGGCGTAGGCCTTTGAGGGAACCCTCTCTCCTTGTGGGAGAGGGTGCCGCCGAAGGCGCCGGGTGAGGGGTCTGCCTCCGCGTATAGAAACCCCTCATCCGTCGCGGACTATGTCCGCGCCACCTTCTCCCACAAGGGGAGAAGGGAAGAGGCCCTCTACCTACCCCGCCCCGGAGTTAGAATTTCTCTTAGCGGGCGCAGCATAGGGCTGACGCAGACGTTATTTGCTACTGGCAGGCGTTTTGCTTGGCAAAGCGAGCCTTGATTGGCTATACGGCCAGTCAGGTAGGCTGTCGCAAACTGTGGCACAGTTTTAGCAATCCCGAATCGGCGGGAACTGGCGCAAGCGGCGACGCCGAATGACTAAAACTGTTGTTTTTGACGAGTTTTGCGCCAGCGGCCGGCCGGCCCGGTGCGCCGGCCTCGTGGGGAGGGACTGAAGCACATGCGGAGCGCGTCGGGAGGCCCCCGCATCCTGTTGAGACGGCTCCGCGAAACCATGGCGGAGCAAGTCTCCGCCCAGGAGCGCCTCGACAAGATCGTGGTGCTGATCGCGGCCAACATGGTGGCCGAGGTCTGCTCCTGCTACGTGCTGCGCGTCGACAACACACTCGAGCTCTACGCCACCGAAGGTCTGAACCGCGACGCCGTGCACCGCACCGTGCTGAGCGCGCATGAGGGCCTGGTCGGCCTCGTCGCCAGCGAGGCGACGCCACTCAATCTGTCGGACGCGCAAAGCCATCCGGCCTTCGCCTACCGCCCGGAGACCGGCGAAGAGGCCTACCACTCGTTCCTCGGCGTGCCGATCCTGCGCGCCGGCAACACGCTCGGCGTGCTGGTGGTGCAGAACCGCGCCAAGCGCACCTATGTCGAGGAAGAGGTCGAGGCGCTGCAGACCACCGCCATGGTGCTGGCGGAGATGATCGCCTCCGGCGAGCTTGCCGCGCTGGCACAGCCCGGCGCCGAGCCCGCCGCACGGCACTCGCTGCACAAGACCGGCGCAGTGCTCTCCGACGGCATCGCGCTCGGCCACGTCGTGCTGCACGAGCCGCGCGTCGTCATCACCAATTACATCGCCGAAGACCTGCCGAAGGAGATCAAGCGGCTCGACACCGCGCTGGCCAATCTGCGCGCCGACCTCGATCGCATGCTGGAGCGCGGCGACGTTGCCGAAGGCGGCGAGCACCGCGAGGTGCTGGAAGCCTATCGCATGTTCGCCAACGACCAGGGCTGGTCGCACAAGCTGCATGAGGCGGTCGCCACCGGCCTCACCGCAGAAGCCGCCGTCGAGCGCGTGCAGTCCGACACGCGCGCGCGCATGCTGCGCTCGACCGACCCCTATCTGCGCGACCGGCTGCACGACCTCGAGGATCTCGGCCATCGCCTGATGCGCCAGCTGGTCGGCCAGGACCATGCGCCGTCGCGCGAGCAGCTGCCCGACAACGCCATCCTGATCGCCCGCGCGATGGGCCCGGCGGCGCTGCTCGACTATGACCGCAAGCGGCTGCGCGGCCTGGTGCTGGAGGAAGGCACCGCGAACTCCCACGTCTCGATCGTGGCGCGCGCGCTCGGCATTCCCGCGGTCGGCGAGGTGCCGAACGCGCCCGGCATCGCCGATCCGGGCGACGCCATCATCGTCGACGGCATCTCCGGCGAGATCTATGTCCGCCCTTCCACCGAGATCGAATCCGCCTATGCCGAACGCGTCCGGTTCCGGGCGCGGCGGCAGGCGCAGTATTCGGAGCTGCGCGACAAGGCCTGCGTGACCAAGGACGGCCAGCCGATCGAGCTGCTGATCAATGCCGGCCTGACCATCGACCTGCCGCACATCGACGACACCGGCAGCGCGGGCATCGGCCTGTTCCGCACCGAATTGCAGTTCATGGTGAGCCCGAGCCTGCCGCGCTCGAGCGACCAGCTCGCGCTGTACCGCACCGTGCTCGACGCGGCGGGCTCCAAGCCCGTCACCTTCCGGACCCTCGACATCGGCGGCGACAAGGCGCTGCCCTACATGGAGACCGTGGTCGAGGAAAATCCCGCGCTCGGCTGGCGCGCGATCCGGCTCGGCCTCGACCGCCCCGGCCTGCTGCGCGGCCAGATCCGCGCGCTGCTGCGGGCCGGCGGGGGCCGCGCGCTGAAGATCATGTTCCCGATGATCTCCGACATCGCCGAGTTCGACCAGGCCAAGGCGATCGTCGAGCGCGAGCTGACCTATCTGCGCCAGCACGGCCATTCGCTGCCCGAGCGCATCGATGTCGGCACCATGGTGGAAGTCCCGGCCCTGCTCTACCAGCTCGACGAGCTCCTGAAGAAGGTCGACTTCGTGTCGGTCGGCTCCAACGACCTGTTCCAGTTCCTGTTTGCGGTCGACCGCGGCAATGCCAAGGTCTCCGAACGCTTCGACATCCTGTCGGCGCCGATCCTCCGCGCGCTGCGCGACATCGTGCGCAAGGCCAAGACGGCGAAGAAGGCGGCGTCGCTGTGCGGCGAGATGGCGTCGAAGCCGATCGGCGCACTGGCGCTGATCGCGCTCGGCTACCGTTCGCTTTCATTGTCGGCAACTGCGCACGGCCCGGTCAAGGCGATGATCCTCGACCTCGACGCCAAGAAGGCCGAGGCGATGATCAATCCGCTGCTCGATGCGCCGGTCGGCAGCGTATCGATCCGTGCGGCGCTGACGAAGTTTGCGGAAACCGAGGGGCTGGCCTTGTAGCGACGCTGTCGTCGCCTCCGCCGCCCTTCGCGCCTTCCGCAAATTCGAGATATCGCCATGCTACCCGAAGCCAAACTCGACGTCCTGCTCGCCCATCACGCCTCGCTCGAGGCCGAGCTGCTCGGCGAGGTCAAGTCCGATCGCTATGTTGCGATCACGCGCGAGCTCGCCGAGCTCAATCCGCTGATCGATGCGGTGAAGCTCTATCGCTCCGCCCGGTCGGAGCTCGCCGACACCGCGGCGATGCTGGCCGATGCGGGAACCGACGCCGAGATGCGCAGCATGGCCGAGACCGAGATGGAAACGCTGCAGGCGCGCATCGGCGATCTCGAGCAGCAGATCCGCATCGCGCTGTTGCCGAAGGACGCGATGGACGACCGCAACGTGGTGCTGGAAATCCGCGCCGGCACCGGCGGCGACGAGGCCTCGCTGTTCGCCGGCGACCTGTTCCGGATGTATGAGCGCTTCGCAGCGTTGCAGGGCTGGAAGGTCGAGGTGATCTCGGCGAGCGAAGGCACGGTCGGCGGCTACAAGGAAATCATCGCCGAGGTGCAGGGCCGCGGCGCCTTCGCCAAGTTGAAATTCGAATCCGGCGTGCACCGCGTGCAGCGCGTGCCCGACACCGAGACGCAGGGCCGCATCCACACCTCGGCCGCGACGGTCGCGGTGCTGCCCGAGGTCGAGGACGTCGACGTCGACATCAAGGACACCGACTTGAGGATCGAGACCATGCGCGCCGGCGGCGCCGGCGGCCAGCACGTCAACAAGACCGAGTCCGCGATCCGCATCACCCATCTGCCGACCGGCATCGTGGTGATGATGCAGGACAGCCGCTCGCAGCACAAAAACCGGGCCTCGGCGATGAACATCCTGCGCTCGCGCATCTATGATGCCGAGCGCCAGCGCGTCGATGCTGCGCGCTCCGCCGACCGCAAGGAGAAGGTCGGCTCCGGTGACCGCTCGGAGCGCATCCGCACCTATAACTTCCCGCAAGGGAGGGTCACCGACCACCGCATCAACCTGACGCTCTACAAGCTGCCGCAGGTGATCGCGGGCGAAGCGCTCGGCGAATTGATCGATGCGCTGACCACCGAGCACCAGGCCGCGCAGCTCGCAGCACAGGGCGCGGCGGCGTGACCTATTTTCGTCGTCCCTGCGAAAGCAGGGACCCATAACCACAGGCTGCCATTGTTGATCCCGATATCAACCCGCACCGTTCAAATCGAGGGCCCGCGGCGTATGGGTCCCTGCTTTCGCAG
>NZ_JACMYO010000291.1 GCF_020889685.1 Bradyrhizobium oropedii | reverse complement strand
CTGGCCCGTTCGCCGATCTGCGCCGCACGCTCCGTGAAAGCGTACGCAACGACGGCGAGGTGCTGCGGCTCGGGCGGATGCGCCGCCGCCAGCGCCCGCGCAAGATCCTGCTCCTGATCGACGTCTCCGGCTCGATGAAGGCGCGTACTGAAGAGAATATGAGGCTCGCGCATGTGCTGGTGCAGGCGGCCGGCAATGTCGAGGTCTTCACCTTCGGCACCAGACTGACCCGCGTCACGCCGGCACTGCGGCTGAAGCGCCGCGAGCAGGCGCTGAGTGCCGCGTCCTTCCTGGTCAGCGACTGGGACGGCGGCACCAGGATCGGCGATGCATTGCAGGCGTTCCTGGCCGTGCCCCGCTTCGGCGGATATGCCCGCGGCGCCGCCGTGGTGATCGTCTCCGACGGCCTCGAGCGCGGCGATCCGGCCGCGCTGCGCGATGCGGTCGCAAAACTGTCGCGCCGGGCCTGGCGCGTGAGCTGGCTGACGCCGCTCGCGACCGCCCCCGGCTTCAAGCCGCAAACCGAGGCACTGATCGCGATCCAGCGCTTTGTCGATGATCTCGTGGACGGCGGATCGAGCGCGGCTGTTGTTGCCCACCTGCTGTCACTTGGAACAAGGAGAGCCGCGTGACCGGCATTGTCGACGGACATCATCACATCTGGCGTCAGGCCGATCTTACCTGGCTGTCCGGCCCGATGCAGCCGCGCATCTTCGGCCCCTACGAGCCGATCCGCCGCGACTACCCTATTCAAGAATATCTCGACGACCTCAAAAGCACCGGCGTCACCCGCTCGGTCTATGTCCAGACCAACTGGCCGAACGGCCAATTCGAGGAGGAAGCCGCCTGGGTGCAGCAGACCGCGGACGCGCACGGCTGGCCGCACGCGCTCGTCGCCTATGCCGATTTCTCCGTCGACGACGTCCGGCCGCAGCTCGATCGCCTGAAACGCTACCCGCTGATGCGCGGCGTGCGCATGCAGCTGCATTGGCACGAAAACCCGCTCTATCGCTTCGCGGCGCGGCCCGATCTCTGCACCGATCCGGTAATCCGGCGCAATGTCGGCCACCTCGCCGACTATGGCTGGAGTTTCGATCTGCAGGTGTTCGCGCCACAGATGGCCGATGCCGCCGGGCTTGCCGAGGCCTGCCCCGGCGTGACGTTCATCCTGCAGCATGCCGGCATGCTCGAGGATTTGTCACCGCAAGGCCGCGCCGCATGGCGCACTGGCATGGCGCGGCTCGCGCAATGTCCCAACGTGGTGTCGAAGCTGTCGGGGCTTGGCACCTTCATCCATCGCAACGATGCCGCGCATATCGCCGGCATCGTGACCGATACGGTTGCGATCTTCGGCGCGGACCGCTGCCTGTTCGGCTCCAACTTTCCGATCGAGAAGCTGTGGACCAGCTATCGCGACCTGATCGAGGCCTTCAAGGCGGCCGCCGAACGGCTCAGCCCCGGGCAGCGCGAAGCGATCTCCGGCACGACGGCGGCGCGGGTTTATCGGCTGGGGCCATAGCCGCACCGCGAGCACGGACGCGACAACGAACACGAATTTGGAGGGAGAGCGATGCCGTTGGAGATCAAGATCCTGGACTATGGCGATATCGAGCTGGAATCGAGCTTCCTCGTGCTCGGGCACAATTGCGGCCGCACCCGCCGCGTGCTGACGCTCGGCTTCCTGATCCTCGGCGGCCCCTATCCTGTTCTGGTCGATACCGGCTACCGCTCCAACCAGATCATGGAGACGCTGGGCATGCGCGGTCTCCAGTTCCACGAGAACATGATCGAGAACCAGCTTGCCCGCCATGGCGTGCGGATGGGCGACGTCCGCTTCGTCTGCCACACCCATCTGCACATCGACCATGCCGGCAAGGACGACCTGTTCCCGATGAACACCACCGTCGTCGTCAACCGCAAGGAGCTGGAATACTCCGTCTCCGGCCTGATGCATCCGCAATATCCGGCGCCCGACATCAAGCATTTGATCGACCGCTTGCACACCAAGAGCGCGCTACGCTTCCTCGACCTCGAGATCACCGGTCCGGTCGAGCTGATGCCCGGTGTCTATTGCGATGCCGCCAATGCCCACACCGAGGGCTCGATGAACATCCACGTCCACACCGCCGACGGGATCGCTACGATCTGCGGCGACGTGATCTATGATTTCAACGACCAGATCGTCACGCCGTTCAACGAAATCCACGACGCCGAACCGCGCACCACCGGCAACCACGGCACCAGCAAGCGGGCCGAGAAGGCCGCAATCAAGAAGCTGCTGAGTAGCTCGCGTTATCTGCTTCCGGTGCACGATCGCCCGGCCAAGATCGAGGGCGGCACGGTGGTCGGCCGCCTGCACGACCAGGTGCCCGGGCCGGTCGTGCAGAGCCTGCCGCAGCGCAGCTGGTTCCCGGCGTAACAACGAGGACGAACGCGATGACGCATGTCACGCTGCGCGCGGAGTTCGAAGACCTGATCGACCCGTATCCGCCTGTCGGTCAGCTCGGGACCGGCTTCGATTTCACGGAGGGGCCGATCTGGCACCCGGTCGATCACTTCCTGCTGTTCTCCGACATGCCCGGCGACGTCCGGAGGCGATGGGATGCGCGGCGCGGCGTGGTCGAGGTCAAGCGTCCGTCGAACAAATGCAACGGCATGACCTACGACGCCGACCTCAACCTGATCGTCTGCGAGCATGCGACGTCTTCGCTGATCCGCGAGCGGCCCGACGGGCAGCGTGAGGTGCTGGCCTCGCATTACGAGAACCAGGAGCTCAACAGCCCGAACGACGTCTGCGTGCATTCCTCGGGCGCGATCTATTTCTCCGATCCCTGGTACGGCCGCATGCCGGTCTATGGCGTCGAGCGGCCGCGGCAGCTCGGCTTCCAGGGCGTCTATCGCGTGTTGCCCGGCGCCGGCTCGCCGAAACTTCTGGTCGACCGCTATCTGTTCGAGCAACCGAACGGGCTGTGCTTCTCGCCCGACGAGCGTATCCTTTATGTCAACGACACCGTGCAGGCGCTGATCCGCGCCTTCGACGTCAGTGCCGATGGCTCCCTCGGCAATCCGCGCGTGTTCGCCTCCGGCATCCGCTCCGAGCTCGAGCCCGGCCTGCCCGACGGCATGAAGTGCGACCAGCGCGGCAATGTCTGGGTCACCGCGCCCGGCGGTGTCTGGGTCTATTCATCCGGTGGCGACCTGCTCGGCAAGGTCCGTCTGCCCGAGCTCGTCGCCAACCTCGCCTGGGGCGGTGCCGATTTCCGCACGCTGTACCTGACCGCGACCCATTCGGTCTACGCGATCCCGACCAAGGTCGGGCCGCGCCATGAGCCCTATATGAACGGCAAGCGCGGCGGCGCTGGCGCCACACCGTCTCCCTCCGCGCCCAATCTCACCGCCGACGAGATGCAGATCGACCCGCAGCGCTGCGCGATGATCATCCAGGACATGCAGAACGACGTCATCATGGATGGCGGCGCATTCGCCGAGTCCGGCGCGCCTGATCATGCGCGCCAGCAGCATGTCGTCGAGAATGTCCGTCGCGTCGCCGAAGCTGCGCGTGCGCGGGGCGTCGCCATCATCCATGTCTGGTTCGTTGTCGAGCCGGGCGCGCCGGGTGTGACGTTGAATGCACCGCTGTTCGAGGGGCTGGTCGACAGCAAGGCGATGGTCCGCGGCAGCTGGGGTGCGGCGCCGGTCTCGGGACTGGAACCGCGCCCGGGCGACTTCGTGGTCGAGAAGATGCGGATGAGCGCCTGGGAAGGCACGCGGCTGGAGACCATCCTGAAAGCCACCGGCCGCGACATGATCATCAACACCGGGGCCTGGACCAACATGTCGGTCGAGCACACCGCCCGCACCGGTGCCGACAAGGGCTATTTCATGATCGTGCCGGAGGATTGCTGTTCGACCATGAACGCCGACTGGCACAATGCGGCGATCAACTTTGCGCTGCAGAACGTCTCCGTGGTGACCAACGCCGACACCGTCATCAAGGCACTCGGCTGAGGAGGCGCGGTGCCGAAGCTGCTGCATCTCGCCTGTTCTCCCCGCGCCGATTCGGAATCGGCGGCAGGCGCGCGGGTCTTTGTGGAGAGCTTCCGCAAGGCGCGGCCGGACTGGGAGATCGATGCGATGAATCTGTGGCGCGAGCCGCTGCCGGAGTTCGAGGGTTATCTGCTTGAGGCCAAATACGCCCGGATCGGCGGCAAGAGCTTCACCAATTCTCAGCACGATGCCTTCGCGGTCGCCGAGCGGCTGGCGCTACGGCTGTCCCTGGCCGATCGGGTGCTGATCTCGACACCGATGTGGAATTTCGGCATTCCCTACAAGCTCAAGCAGTGGCTCGACGTCATCATCCAGCCCGGGCTGACTTTTCGCTTCGACCCGGCGCAGGGCTACCTGCCGCTGCTCAAGGACCGCCCGACGGTCGTGATTCTGGCCAGCGGCAGCGATTTCGTCACCGGCATGAACCGCGGCCGCATCGACATGGCGACGCCCTATCTGCGCGAAGTGCTGCGCTTCATCGGCATCAATGACGTGCGCTTCGTGCCGATCGGCCCGACCACCGGGCCCATTGAGCCGATCCGCGCGGCTCGCGAGGCCGCGCACCGGCGACTTGCGGAAATGGCGGCGAGGTTTTGACGAGTCCGCTTGTTCCGTCGTCGTCCCTGCGAACGCAGGGACCCACAACCACAGGGTCGTGTCGTTGAAACGAGCTGTGGCCCCAGCTCTGCATAAACAATTCGCATTGGTGGTTGGGTCCCGGGTCGCGCTTCGCTTGCCCGGGACGACGTGGGGATCACCGCCGATTCACATCCCAAGCAGCGCAGCTCGTAGGGCGGGTTGGCGAAGCGTAACCCGCCATCGTTCCGCGATGAGGATGGCATTGGTGGGTTACGCCTTCGGCTAACCCACCCTACGTCTCCGCCACGGGAAACGCGAGCCTGCACAACAGCCCCGGCGCGTTGTCGCGCAGTTCGATCCGCGCGCCGTGCAGGCTCGCGACCGCTGCGACCAGGCTGAGACCGAGTCCATTTCCCGGCGTATAGCGGCTCTGCTCGAGCCGATAGAAGCGCTTGAAAACCCGATCGTGCTGCTCGGCGGGAATACCGGGGCCGTCATCGGCGACCGAAATCACCGGCACGCCCTCGTCGTTGTCGCAGGTTACCGTCACCCGTCCGCCCGGGCGGCCATGCTTGATGGCGTTGTCGACGAGATTGGCAATGGCATCGAACAACAGGTCGCGGTCGCCGGTGACCTGCACCGCTGGATCGCCGGCAAGAACGAGGTGCGTCGTGACCTGTTCGGCCGCAGCATCATAGAGCTCGACCACCTCGCCTGCGATCTCGACCAGATTGACCGTGCGAAACGCCCCCTTGCGGGCCCGCGTCTCGATCTCGGAAATCCGCGTGATCGATACGAACATCCCGAGCACCGCGTCGAGATCGGCGATGGTGTCGCCGATCAGCGCCGCATCCCCTTCCCCGTTGCGTGGAGCATGGTAGGCCTTCTCCAACCGGCCGCGCATCCGGGTCAGCGGCGTGCGCAGATCGTGGGCGATGTTCTCGCTGACCTGCTTGACGTCCCCCATCAGGGATTGGATGCGATCCAGCATCAGATTGAGATTCTCGGCGACGCGATCCCATTCGTCATGGCTGCCGTGGAGCGGGATACGCTGGTCGAGGCCGGAGAGCATGATGGCGCGACTGGTCGCATTGATCGACTCGATCCGGCTGACCGTTCGCTGCGTGACCCCGATGCTGGCAGCCGCCGCAAGCCCGATGATCAGCACAATAGCCGCGATGCCCGCGGCCCTGATCTGCGCCATGAAGCCGTCGAGATCGCTGATGTCGCGGCCGACCAGCAGCCGATCGCCGTTTGACAAGGTCTCCGTCGCAGCTCGCACCAGAGCGGGTTCCGCGGAGAGCTGCGGCAGCGAAGCGCGGAATTCAGCCCATCCCTGCCCGGCAGCATCGTTTGGCCATTGCCCCAGATTTCCAGCGAGTACCGCGGAGCCGGGGCCAGCCAACAGATAGACATGATCGGCTACGCCCTTGTCCGCAATGCGCTGTGCGATCGACGCGGCCAGGCCATCACGGCCGGATCGCGCATAGGCAGCATCGAGGCTCGCCTGCTCAGTCATGATTGCGCGATCGGACCTGTCGCGCACATAGGACAGCGTCGACCAGTAGACGTAAGCGAAGATGGCGGACACGATCAGGCCGAAGACGCCGATGGCGATCAAGGCCAGGCGAAACGTCGATGACCCAAGGGTTTTAGCCAGGAGCACGGAGGCAGTACCCGATGCCGCGGATCGTGTGGATCAACGGATAGGCTTGCTGGTCGTCGACCTTGCGGCGCACCCGCCCGACATAGACATCGATGATGTTGGTCGAGGGATCGAAGTGCAGATCCCACACGTGCTGCAACAGCATGGCGCGCGACACCACACGGCCTTCATTCCGCGTGAGATACTCGAGCAGCTGGAATTCCTTCGGCAGCAGTGGAATCTTCCGGCCGCGGCGGCTTGCCGTCCGCGCGATCAGATCGACCGCAAGATCGCCGACCCGCAGGATGGTCTCCTTGGCAACGGTCTCGCTGCGGCGACCGAGCGCCTCGAGCCGCGCCAGCAGTTCGACAAAGGAAAACGGTTTGACCAGATAGTCGTCGCCGCCGGCGCGCAAGCCGCGCACGCGGTCGTCGACCTCACCGAGCGCGCTGATGATCAGAAACGGCACTGCGATGCCGTCGTCGCGCATCTGACGCATCACCGTGATGCCGTCGATATCGGGCAGCATGCGATCGATCGTGATCACGGCATAGTCGCGCGCCGCGCCCTGGCTCAACGCCTCGCGGCCGTTCGCCGCAAGGTCCACGTCATAGCCGCTGGTGGTGAGCTCTTCGACGAGTTGACCCGCGGTCTCCGGATCGTCCTCGACGACGAGAATGCGGCGGTGAGCTCCGGTCATTGTGTTCAACTCTCCGAGCGCCCGCCCCGCGACGATCGCCGCCAGACTATCCCATTCCGGGGCTGGATGGAACGTCTGGCGACGACCGCGACAACGGTGCGGTTGGTTGGGCGATCACCAATAGTCACCGCACACATTGACCCATTGCAGACCGTAGGACGTCCATACCCGACGGTAACAGCCATCGTAGTAATCGGCATAGACGTAAGGCCCGCCGAAGAATGCGAAGCGATGGAAGCGGTGGTGATGGAAGAAGCCGCCGTGATGGAAGAAGCGTCCGCCGTGGAATCCGGCTCCGGCAAATCGCGGGCCGAACGCAGGAGCGCCGGCGAAGCGCGCGCCGCCGAAGTGCCCGCCGGCAAAATGGCCGCCGCCGCCCATCGCGGCGAATGCCATGCTTCCGCCACGCATGCCG
>NZ_JACMYO010000290.1 GCF_020889685.1 Bradyrhizobium oropedii | reverse complement strand
ACCACCGTCGCCGGAGATGGCGGCACAGACTTTTGAGGACTGGCTATCAAGTGCATCCCAAGGCCATCCACATCTGGCTGCTCCAACCATCATACTGGACCAAGAGCGCTTACGTTGCTGCCGCCGACTCGGCAGACGTCATAATTTTATTTTCCGGAGTGGCAATTTTCAGTCTCAACCGAGGAAGTTCCGGACGTGGTCCAGTTGTGCATTGGCCGTCCAATGCCTCATGACAGACTAGAGCGAGCGGTCCACCGTGGCGGCGACTGTCGTTACCAATCGCTTCTCCTCCAACAAGCGCCCAGCTGATTGAGGGAGGAATCGATGTTGGTCGCTGTTGTCGGAGCCGGGATTATGGGCGCGTCGCTAGCGCTTCATCTCGCCGGGAACGAATTGACGGTATTGCTGTTTGATGGTGCCGTCCCCGGCTCTGGAGCGACCGGATCAAGTTTCGCGTGTTTAAGCTTCTTCGCCGGGGCGACGCCGGACTACATGCAATTCAGGTCCGAAGCCCTTGACTACCACGTGGAACTTGCACGCCAGAATTGGTCTGGCAGACACCATCAGAGCGACGGGAACATTACGTTGGTCAACCGACTCTACTCAAGTTAAAAAACTGCTTCAGGCCGCCGGCGTGGCCGAGGGATTAGGAAGGCGCGTTGAGTACCTTTCACGAATTGATGCATTGAACCTCGAGCCCAATCTTTAGACTCCCTTCTTCATAGAAGAGAGATAGTGGTAATGGGCCTTTTCAAATCATCGGACAAAGAAAACCGGTGCAGCGCGATATTGACGCCGTAACCGCAAACCGCGATCGCCTGTCGGCGACGCTCACTGAAGCAGAACAGGCTACGGCGCGCCATACTGCTTCGGCGAAGCGAGCCGCGCTCACCGGCGATGAGACCGAACTCGATCGCTCGGAAGCGTCGTTGCGCGTGGCACAGGATCGCACTGCCTCGCTGAAGGCCGCTATCGGCGAAGTGGATCAGAAGTTGGCGAACCTTGAACACACCAAGGTTGAGCTCGCAGATCGTAAGCTGCGTGCGCAGACGGCTGCCGAGATCGAGCTCGTGGTCCGTGAGATGGCTGAGGCCAGTGCGGCATTCGATGCAGCCGCTGCTCGGCTTTTCGAAAGCACGACACGCGCTCTTCCATGTCTCTGGGAGGTTCGCGGTCTCGATGACTTCGTGAATGTGGCTCTGGCTCAAGTGCCCCGGTCCGTCGAGTTGGTCGGCACGATGCTTCGGGCGTACGCCGATGCGGTGATCGCGGGTAACGCACCGGCCACGCTGCCGCGCCCTGACCAGGCGTCGGCTCAGGTGCCCGCGCCTGCCCAACCGCCCGCCCTCACTTCACCTATCGTCCGGTCACGGAGGGAAAGCCGACCTTCAGAGGCGCCGTCGCGAGCTCAGTGCTGTAGTCACTGACGAAGGGGCTATCTACATGAAGAGGAAATTCGCACCGCCTGGTGCAGAACCGCACCGAATCTTACGAAGAACAGATGGCTGGTGCGGCGATCAGGCTGATATGCCGAACTCGGTCGCGCGAGAGATTGCGTCTGCGTTGCCGGCTCTGAAAGGCCGTACGGAGATTGATCGTATTCGCGCTCGAATGACGGCGCGCCAGATGATTTTCTATCGCAAGAAGAAGATAGTTGCTGAGTGGCGAAAGCGATTTGGTCTTCGCACTCGATGATTGCGGGTGCTGATGGGTTAGGACTTGGATCGGAGGCGCGGCGGATGTACCCGCGTCCTCCGATCTCGAATGGCTCCGGCACAACAGTGCTGGGGCCATTTTCTTGGCCGCCCCGCTATCGTCCTCGCAAGGGCTGCCGATGGAGTGCTAGCTTCTGGTTAGTTCTACAACTTTTGCTCTAGCGACCTAATAGGCTCTTTGTGCTTCGATACCCTCCGGCCGAATGAACCGATGATGGGGCATTCCTTGGGCGGAGAGCGCGTCGAACGGCGACTAGCAGCAGTCCTGGCGGCAGATATCGCCGGGTATAGCCGTTTGATGGGAGCCGACGAGGAAGGAGCGCTCGCCAGGCTGAAGGCCCTTAGAAGGGCCGTGGTCGATCCCGGCATCACGTCCCATCGAGGCCACATCGTCAAGACGACTGGTGACGGCATGCTTGTTGAGGTCGTAAGCGCTGTCGATGCCACACGCTGCGCAGTCGAGGTTCAACGTGCCATGGTCGAGCAGAACGCCTCGATGCCGAAGGATCAGGTAATCCAATTCCGGATTGGTATTCATGTCGGCGACATCATTGGCGATGATGACGATATATTCGGCGACGGCGTAAATATTGCAGCTCGATTGGAGGGCATTTTGGAGCCGGGCGGCATTTGCATTTCCAATGATGCCTATCGGCAGGTCCGCGGCAAAGTCGAGCTTGCCTGCGATGACGTAGGTTTGCAGGTTCTAAAGAATATTGCTGAGCCCTTGCACGCGTGGCGAATTAGCCCTCCTGGATCAGTGATGGCACCAGCGCATTCGACTGCCCGTCCACAAGGCGCTTCAGCTTTCGGACAAGCCATCCATAGCAGTGCTGCCCTTTCAGAATATGTCTGGCGACCCTGAGCAGGACTACTTCGCTGAGCGCGCATTGAGAGGCATCGCCTTGGGAAGGCGCAACTGGACCTTCGCTGGTAGCCAGCGTGGCGCCGACCGTGCCGCCATCATGCTGATGATGATCACGACCTGTCGCCTCAACGACGTCGATCCCAAGGCCTGGCTCGCCGAGATCCTCGCCCGTATCGCCGATCTTCCCGCGTCGCGCCTGCACGAACTACTGCCCTGTTGGGATGGACGGCCTCCCAACGGCATCGCAATGTGCCAGAGTGAGTTCGTTGAAATTCTCAATCGAGGGAAACCGTCCGTGGAAAAGATTATCCGAATTGGCATGGATACGTCAAAGAGCGTTTTCCAGTTGCATGGCGTGAACGCAGCTGAGAAACCGATCCTGCGCAAGAAGCTCTCGCGTCGAGAGATGGTAAAGTTTTTCGAGAAGGCGGCGCCTACTACCGTTGCTCTCGAAGCCTGCGGTGGGGCTCACCACTGGGCAAGACTATTAACTTCCTTTGGGCACGAAGTGAAATTGATCGCGCCTCAGCTGGCCAAGCCGTATGTGAAGCGCGGCAAGAATGACGCGGCGGATGCAGAGGCCCTGTGCGAGGCGATGAGCCGACCCACCATGCGGTTCGTTCCAGTGAAAACCGCAGATCAGCAGGCAGCGCTGACGTTAGTTGGAATGCGAGAGAGGCTTATCCGCAATCGGACAGAGATGGCCAATGCCATTCGCGGCTTTGCCATGGAATTTGGTATCGTCGCGGCCAGGGGCATGTGCAGGATCGAACCGCTATTGGAGCGATTAGCGAATGATCAATCGCTGCCGGAGCTTGCTCGGGAGCTTTTTGCCATGCATGGTGATGAATATCGTGATCTGCTGTCGCAAATCAGGTCGGTCGAGAAAAAGCTAATGGAACTTCACCGCGCCGATGAATGCAGCAAGCGTCTTGCGAAAATTCCCGGTGTCGGTCCTGTTGGTGCGTCACTCTTGATGATGAAGACACCAGACCCTCGCATGTTTAAGTCTGGCCGCGATTTTGCCGCTTGGATAGGGCTCACACCCAAAGATCATTCGACGGCCGGCAAGGTCAGGCTTGGGGTCATCACACGTGCCGGCGACGAAATGTTGAGGAGCACATTGGTGGTCGGCGCGACCGCTCTTCTTCAGCATGTAAGAGCAGGTCGAAGCAGACATGCCTCCCGATGGCTTACCGACCTGCTGCAACGAAAAAGCCCCAAACTTGTCGCCGTGGCGCTTGCCAACAAGATCGCCCGCGTTGCCTGGAAGCTCATGGTGAGCGGTGAAACGTACCGGCGAATGGAGGAACAGCCAAAGGCTATATAGAGGATTGGCGACCACGGTGAGAACAGAAGCTACCGTGTTGCGCTGATGCTGTGAACTTGCATGAGAAGAGCAGATGGTGCGATCGATCGATCCAAAACTCGTGACACTCCGTCATTCCCAGTGGCCCTCCGAGGTCGCTGCCTTGTTAGGAACACGCGTTGCGGAACCCATCTTGGCCAGCGGTCATGTGCGACCGCATGCAAAGGCCGGACATATGGAGGCAAGCGATCCGTCAAATCACTGAACAATATCTTGCAAGGAGGGAGCCGTCCACATATGGGAATGGAAGCTCCTGCGCCAAGCCGATAAGCCCGCCGGTCAGCAGGCCGCCTGACCGTCACCCAACCGATCATAGAGCTCACTGTGCCCGCGCGCATGCGTCAATCAGGCGGTCTTCGTCGTACTTCGTCGTCTTACGATTACCCACATTTTTGAGTCAGAGTCTCGCTCCGGTTGCGATATCGATGAATCGCGATAGTCCGCGCCACATGATCAGATTCCCTGGTGGCGGATCGTTGGCGCGGGCGAGATAGCCGCCGAGCCTGGCGATCTTGATGAGATAATCCGCAATGACTTCGCGAGTGACAATCTTGAACTCGTCGCCCGTTCGCGGATGAAAGCCGAGGCCGTCGTAGAACTTATATTGGCCGCTTTCGCTTCGCCAATACCAAACCTTCGGAGCACCCGCGGTTGGTTCGAAGAAGCCGAACTTCTCTGGATCGTCTATCCGCAGAGGCGCTCGACGGACGACCTTGGCGGTTTGCTGGTTCCATGCTTGAACGACATCTGGGCTGACGGGCGTCAGCTCTCCTCCCGTTTGCGGATGGAAGCCCATAAGATCGAACAATTCGATCTGACTACGACCATTTTTGAAGTACCAAACAACCGGCTCACCCGTTGTCGGATCAAAGAAAGTCGGATTGGTCGAGGTGATTATCTTTGGCCTATGGCCGCTTCTGTATTGTTCAATCTTTTCGACTATTTGAGGTGTGAGGGGGCGACATTCGCGTCCTGTCTCGGGATCAATCCCGACACGGTTCAATGTCATAATGGTGGTGCGGGTCATTACGTAGCATTTCTCCGCTACGCCGTTCTTCCGAAAGTTCGCGTCAATGCGCCCAAGCAAGAGCGAATGTCCGATCACAAGTGCGAGGAAACCCCCGTAACCGATCCGGCGCTTCTGCTTAGAGAGTGAGAACCGCGACATTGAACCGGCCTGCCGTTTGCGTTACGGCGCTGCGCGCCTTTTCGATTGCGTTCACTTCTAGCCCCCGCGCCCGTATTATTACGGGTGCAAAAATTAATGTTCAACCGAGGATCTACGATAGGAGGTCAACCTCTGGATTGTCAAAAATCCCGCTGGCTAGCTCGTCTTCTTGCGACGAGAGGGCCAATCCCGGGGAAGGCTTTCCCAAACATGGCGAGACGAGCGCTTCTTTAATCTGCGGGTCGAAAGTCTGCCATCCGGTTTAGCCCGGGTACGCGTCTCGGCGTACTCGACAAAGCGGATGGCCGGATCGCTCTCTAGTTGGCAAATGCCTCGAGATTGCTTGCCAAAAAAGCCGTGGGGACACTATTGGGACACTAATTAGCCAACCGTTGACTTATAAAGTAAAATTTCGCGCCACCCTCTCCCACAAGGAGGGAAGCGAAATCTCCAAGAGGGCGCAGCCGGCCTAGCAAAGGACATGCAATCGTCCCTCGGGCTCCGCGCCGGCGGCTTCAGTTTCCATGGCATCGGCGGACAGCCGCATAAGATTCCCGTGCGCTGCCATGTAGCCGTGCCCTTCGGAGATGCCGAAACCGAGCCCGTCATCAAAGTGGATCGTGGCGTGGCGCAAGCCACTCCAGTCCGCCCCGATGAAGTGCGCCGAAGTTCCAACACACCCTTCTGGCCGCGTGTTCTTGCGACGACGTCGGTTGGACAGGAGGGGCTGGATTTTCACACATGGTGCTCGCATGTCGTTCATTGGGATCTCTCCTCCAATCCGCTCGACCTTGAGCAACGTGAAGGTCGCGTCCAGCGCTACGCGGGCCTGTCGGTCAGGCGAAGGCTGTCCGCGGAATTGCGCGACGAAGTCTAGAAAGATCCCGCCCTGGCCGACGGCTCGCCGTGGCGTTCCGTACAAAGACATGCGGAGCGTTTCGTCGATGCCAGCGGCCTTCGTCCTTGGTGGGTGCTCGACGGAGCTGAAATCCGCCGCCACGTCTTCGAGCGCCCCTTTGGGCGGGACATTGCGCGGTTCGCCCAACTTCGCGAGCAGCGAATGATCTATCGGCTGACCCTTGGACAGCCCAATCAGGAGGATTTCATCGACGTGTTGTCACGCGGGGGCGAGGCGACCCGCACGCTTTTGCAGCCACTCATCCTTGATTTGTCCGCGATGGGTCTTCGAACGAAGGCAATCCATGCCTCGGGTATTGATCAGAGCCCGATATCGATCGCCCGTCCTCCGGTCAGGAAGGGCGAAGATATGTCTGCGCGGCCACAGCCGGCCGAGGAGACGACCGTCGATCGAGCGATGCCTGACCGCACCGCTCAAACGTTTTAATGTTCCCGCGATGCGGCGATCGCCAGCGGGCTACCGCCGCCATTACAAGCGGAAGCCTGTCTTTATCAGTTGGCCGCGGCAAAAATTAATGCGCTGCTTCGAGGCGTCTTACAACGCTGTTTCCCGAACTTGGATGGAGTGCTGGCGTGAAGCGGAAGTTTGAAAGATTAGCCGCAGGTAGGACAGGGCATAGATCAAAGCCCCGACGCCGAAAAGTAACCACAAAATGGGCTGCCAAAACGGCACGTAGGTGGGATTTCCGTCGTAACGATAGGCCGTCTTGAAAACGTTCGGAAGACCATTCGCGGGCCAGAAATGTGCCCACACGCCAATCTCCTGCTTGCAATTCTCAGGACAGTTGAAGTTGCCATCGACCGTGAAGTAAAAATTGCCGTGCAGAAATGTCCCTTCGAGGATGCCAAGACCGATAAGGGGCAGCGCGACGAATAAGATCAGAGACCAGATCGCGACCATGCGGGCCCTATCCGATATCAGTCCGAGATCGGATTTGGTGACCACCCTATCGAACCAGGCCCCGCCCGTATGCCGCCTCGCAAAGGCCTTGGCCCACCACAAGGACCAGACACAGAGCGTAGCAACGACGGGAACACCGAGAAGAGCGACAGCATGAGCGTTGAGCGAAGACCAATCCAGACCAAGGATTTCGAGAATCTTGCCCGCTCCGGACTTCGCGCCGCGTGTCAGAAGAAATAGTGCAACGGTGCCTGAAAGCGTAAGCCGCGACGCCTTGCCCCACTGTTCGCGGAGCATTTCGTCCGGGCTTTTTTTATCGGCCATTGTAATCAAGCCCCCCTAGAAGCCCAGAGCTTTCCCGAGCTTCCTTATTTCATTGTTCGGGCCTGGCCCGTGCACAATATCGTGTGCGGCATTGTCGAGGGTTTTCCTAATTTCGTTGTTCGGTCCGGGCCCATGCTCGAGATCGTGGAGCGCATTCGTAAAGGCCTGGACGATCTCATTGTTCTTACCGAACTCCGCGCCTCCGAACAGAACTTTCATATCCGGATCGACCGATGGGCATG
>NZ_JACMYO010000289.1 GCF_020889685.1 Bradyrhizobium oropedii | reverse complement strand
GCCGCTCCGGTCCGCCGCGCGGCGGCAACCAAGAAGACCGCGACCAAGCGCGGCGCGGCCGGGAAGCGGTCCGTCGGAAAGACACGCAAGGCGGCGCGCAAGCACTGAGCATGATCCGCAAGGCCTGATCTTCCGCGTCGGTCAGGCCGCGTCGGATGCGGTAAGCGGGACGCTTGTGGTCAAGACCTGCGAGACCGCCGGCGATCCGGTCGCTGATTTTGTGCGCGCCGGAGCCCTCAAGATTTGTTGCAGACGACAGCGTGCGCTTGATCGCGGCGGTGAAGACGATCGACAAGGTCGAACAGGGAACTTCGGCCGGTTCATCTTCACATTTTGTTGTCTGCAAGAACGATCCTTGGCCGCATTCATTTGCGAGGTTGAGGCAAATCGCCGCGCGGAACTTGCGCGTGCGCGGATCAATTCAAATCGAACAAGGGCACTGGGCATGCAGACGCAGCGGATTGTGCTGAGCTTAGCGATCGCGATCGGCGGTCTTGGCGCTGCGGCGCCTGCGTCGTCGCAGGAATATCGCGGAACATGGGAACAGCAGATGGCGTGCACGCCTGATGTGATGCGGCTGTGCAGCGATCAGATTCCCGACACCAACCGGATCGTCGCCTGCCTGCGTGAGAACACGGCGCTGCTTGGCAGCGCCTGCCGTGCGGTATTCGAGTCGAATGCGCAACAACAGGCGCAGACGCAGGGGCGCGCACCCCAACCGCAGACGATGCAGCGGCCGCGCGCGCCGCAGCACGTGCAGCCGGCTCCGATCGCGCCGCCGCGGCCGTCGCCCTATGATGACGAAGACTAGGGCGCAGGACTGACTTCTGTCTGGGACCTGACTTCGCAGACATCGACCCATTCGGCGGCGGTCAGCTCCGCCATCCTGTCGGGCGTGATGCGCACCGCGCTGTGGGTCGAGCCGGCTGCCGGCACAACGATGTCGAATGCCTTCAGCGACACGTCGCAATAGACCGGCAGCGGCGTCTTCAGCCCGAACGGGCAGACGCCGCCGACTTCGTGGCCGGTGATGTCGGCAACCTCGTCGAGGCCGAGCATCTTCGGCTTGCCGCCGAACGCCGCCTTCACCTTCTTGTTGTCCATTCGCGACGTGCCGGCGGCGACGATCAGCACCACGCGGTCGCCGACCCGCAGGCTCAGCGTCTTGGCGATCCGCGCCGGCTCGACGCCGTAGGCCTCCGCCGCCAGCACGACGGTCGCGGAGCTCACAGCGGATTCGATCACGGAGATTTCGGGCGCCTTCTCGGCGAAGAAGGCGCGGACGGAGGCGAGACTCATATATTCAGGACCCTTGCTTAGGATCTGGCAGACACCAGGGCAGGAAGTTCGGAGAGGCCGTGGATCCGGTGATCGGGCACGACGCCGAGCTCGTCCATCTGGGTACGCAGCGCCTTGAACATCGTCAATGGGGCGATCGTTTCGCTTTCGACGCAGGCCAGCGCCATCGCCTCCGGCGTCACCCGTTCGATCCAGGCGACATTGAGTCCAAACGCCTTGGCGCCGCAGGCGTCCCACGGATTGGAGGAGATGAACAGCACCTCCGCGGGCGGCATTTTCAGCACCTGCTCGATCAGCGTGTAGGCCTCGGGCGCCGGCTTGAACACCTTGTGAGCATCGACGCTGATGGTCGCATCGAGCAGGCGGTCGAGCCCCGAATTGCGCACCAGCGCGTTCAGCATGTCAGGGCTGCCGTTGGAGAGGATCGCGAGCTTCTTGTCCTTCATCGCCTCGAGCGCGGCGACCGCATCCGGATACAGCGCAAGATGCCGATACTTGTCGACGATGCGGGCAAAGGTCGCCTCGTCATATTGCAGGCCGAGGCAGCGCAGCGTGTAGGCGAGGGAGTCGCGGGTGACGGCGGCGAAATCCTGGTAGCGCCGCATCAGCGAGCGCAGCCAGGAATATTCGAGCTGCTTGATGCGCCAGACCTGCGTGATGATGTCGCCATAGCCGGGGAACGCATCCTCGGTGATTTCGGCCACCGACTGGACGTCATAGAGCGTGCCGTAGGCGTCGAAGACGATTGCTTTGATTGTCATCGTGGTCTCTCTTGCCCGCCGATCGTCGAATACAGGAATTTTCTGAGTGCGTCGACGGATTGATCCCGTGCCGCCTCATTGAATTCGACGTGATGACCGAGCAGCATCTGCGGCGTGTGGAAAGACGGTACGTCGAAATCGTGGTAGGCGCCGGGATAGACGGTGATCGCGATCGGAATCCCGTTGTCCTTGTCGCGCGCCATGCCCCAGTCGTCACGGCCCTCGGCAAGGCTGCGGCACGCGTTCGCGGGCGCCCAGTCGTCGAGCTCGCCGATCAGGATCAGCGTCGGCACCGTCATGCTGCCCTTGACCCCGCCGCACGGCGGATAAAAGCCGATCGCAGCGCGGAATTTGTCCTTCGAGGAACGTTCGATCTGACCGCGTTCGACCGCGAGCAGCGCCAGCGTCGCGCCCTGGGAAAATCCCAGGACCGCCACCCGGCTTGGGTCGACCGACGGCTGTCCGACAAGATAGTTCAGCGCGCGATACGCATCATACAACGTCGACAGCGGCAGTCCGCCGGTGCAGGCACTGGTGATGCCGCGTGTTCCGAAGCGGTCGATCGTCAGCGCGACATAGCCCCACTCGGCTAGCCGCTTGCCCCAGCGCTCGTCGATTCCCCGCCAGTCGCCGCCGCAGCCGTGCAGCAGCACAACCGCGGGCGAGGGACCGGGACCATCCGGCAATCGCAGGTAACCCTGCAACGCTTGCGGTCCCGCCAGCGGGCTTTCGAATTCGACGAGGCGCGGCGCAATTTCGGCCGCCGGCGCAGGCGGCGCGCCTGTAGCCCAGAGGATGAGCGCTGCGAGAGGGGCGGCAAGTCCGGTGAAGTTCGTCATGAACCACCTCCGAAGCTTGCCGCCGATGATACTCCGTTAGATCACGATGCGCTTCCGCGGAATCGCATCATGATCCATCTCGTTGTTTGAGCATGATCTTCGCGCAAACGCGCGTTCTGCGTTTGTCGCGAGGGAAAACCGGTTTCCACTTTTCCGGATCCTGCTCTAGATACCCAAAATCTTCAGATCCCCAAAATCTTCCGCGCGTTGGCCTTCAGCACCTTGGGGCGGATCTCCTCGCGGATGTCGAGCTTGGCGAAGTCGGCGAGCCAGCGGTCAGGTGTGATGACAGGCCAGTCGGAGCCGAACAGCATCTTGTCCTGCAGGATCGAGTTGATGTAGCGCACCAGGATCGGCGGGAAGTATTTCGGCGACCAGCCGGACAGGTCGATATAGACGTTCGGCTTGTGGGTCGCGACCGACAGCGCCTCTTCCTGCCAGGGGAAGGAGGGATGCGCGAGGATGATCTTGAGGTCGGGAAAGTCTGCCGCGACGTCGTCCATGTACATCGGGTTGGAGTATTTCAGCCGCATCCCCATGCCGCCGGGCATGCCCGAGCCGACGCCGGTCTGGCCGGTGTGGAACAGCGCGATCGCGCCGCCTTCGTTGATCGCTTCATAGAGCGGATAGGCCATGCGGTCGTTGGCGTAGAAGCCCTGCATGGTCGGATGGAATTTGAAGCCGCGGACGCCGTACTCCTCGATCAGCTTGCGCGCCTCGCGGACGCCGAGCTTGCCCTTGTGCGGATCGATCGAGACGAACGGGATCAGCACGTCGAGATGATCGGAGGCGACCTCGAGCATCTCGAGATTGTTGTAGCGGCGGAAGCCGGTCTCGCGTTCGGCATCGACCGGGAAGATCACCGCGGCGATGTTCTTGGACCGGTAGTAGGCCGCGGTCTCCGGCACGGTCGGCGGATGCTTGTGCGGCGACTTGAAATAGTCGGCCATCTGCGCCTGGAAATCGTCATAGCCGTCGTCGCCATGCATGCCGCATGGCTCCTCGGCGTGGGTGTGGATGTCGATCGCGACGACCTTTTCGATGTCGGGCAGTTTGAGCTTGGGCATTCGGCTTCCCCGGCGGAGCGTTTGTTGGTGATGGAAAATAATTATACTATATAACGATCTTCGCAAGCGATCTGGCGCTGAAGGCACCTGAAAGGCGCGCGGCGCCATTCGGCGGCGAGGCTCCGTTTGGTCACGGACGGGGTTCACAGCGGGGACCGCGAGGACGATTCGCCGGCGATGAAACCATCATCCGGGCGCGACAGCGCGGCGGGACCCTGCTACGGATCAGCGCCACAATCACCGTTTCCGGAGCGATCTCAATATCCTGGCGGGTCGATCGGTGCAGGTTCCTGGCCGCGATATGCCCGAAATTCGGCCCGTCTCGGTTGACATTTAACGGTCGGATGGCTTAGAACCCCGGCCGTCCCGGGCGGCAGGCCGCTTGTCGGGATAAATCCCATTTTGCCACCTTTCGGCATTGATCAGGTACGGCCTCCAACACGGGCCTTTCGAAGTAACAGGATTGTCCCATGAAGGTCCGTAACTCGTTGAAGTCGCTGCGCGGCCGCCATCGCAACAACCGTCTGGTCCGCCGCAAGGGCCGCGTCTACGTGATCAACAAGGTCCAGCGCCGCTTCAAGGCGCGCCAGGGTTGATTGAGCACGGATCGGCGGCTGATTCCGATCCATCCTTCACAGGTCTTTGACGCCGCGCTGCTTTGCAGTGCGGCTTTGTGCGTCTAGACTTCGGCCATGGGATTGAATTTCCTTTGGCCTACCCACCGCCGGCTGGCGATCCTGATCGCTGCGCTTCTGGCCGGACCTATTTTGACTTTGCCTGTCGCGGCCGCGCGCAGGACGATCCGCGGGTGGTCCCCCCGCCCAAGGCCCAGAAAAAGCTGCCGGAAGCTCCGACCAAGCTGCCGAAGGTTCCGGCCGACCGCACCCGCGGGCTGGATTTCCTGTTCGGTGCTCTGAAGGCCGCGCCCGATGAGGACAGCGCCCGTCATGTCGAGGCGCGGATCTGGGCGCTCTGGCTGCAAACCCCGAGCGATACCGCGGCACTCCTGATGGTGCGCGCCAAGGCCGCGCTCGATGCCCAGAATGTCGATGTCGCGCTGAAGCTTCTGGATGCGGTGATCAAGCTGCGGCCCGACTATGTCGAGGCCTGGAACCGGCGCGCAACGATCTACTACCTCAAGAACGACTATGTCCGCTCGCTGGGAGACCTGCAGCAGGTGCTGACCCGCGAGCCCCGCCATTTCGGCGCGCTGGCCGGTGTCGGTATGATCATGCAGGACATGGGCGACGAAAAACGTGCGCTGGACGCCTTCCGCAAGGCGCTGGCGGTCGATCCCTACCTCGAGAAGGTGCCGCAGATCGTCAAGCAGCTGACCGAGAAGGTCGAGGGCCGCGACATCTGATTGCATGCGATTGATCGCGATCGCGGTCCGATGGACGCGAGAGGGCACGTGGCTCGCGAGCCAAGGCTTGCTCGCGATACGGTCCGATCGAGGGGACTAGTGCAGGAACTTGCCGCGGGAGGCGCTGTCCTGGGCGATGGCAGCATAGAATTGCTGAAGCTCCGCCTCCAGGTGCTCATTCACGAGCAACAGTGCCTTCAGGGCGCCGCGCAGGTCGCCGTTGCAGCTCGCCACGATCTGGTCGATGGCCGCATCGCTAGGGTCGGAAATCATGGTACTCCTCCGATTACTTCCCGTTGAACTCGTCGTGCGGACGCGGGTTCCCGTGAATCTCGTGTACAACCCAGAAATCCGGTAGCGTCCCGGTTTCGATGAAGCCTCGCGTCTGATGGCGAAATTGCCACCGGCAATCTATGAAATTACTAATGACGCAGGTATGAACCCGCTATCCACAGGCTGGGCGCACTGTGGACAACTCCGCGCCAGGGCGCGAGCCGGAAAATCGACAATTGGCTTTCCGAACAAGAGCATGCCCGGGCAAGGGCCAAATCCGGTATCGGGCGAAACCTGACTTCGGCTACCTCGTAATTTTCGGGTGGCCAAGATCCTCCGGATACCCAAGACCTTTCGGACCCCCTCGATGTTGACCGCGATCATCGCGCTGGTGGCCGCAGGGCTGGCGCTGGCGCTGGCGACACAGCTCGGCGTCCAGCTGATCCAGCGCGCTTGTCGGCCTCAGGGCCGCATGATCGAGGCGGCGGGCGCGCGGCTGCACGTGGTCGAGCTCGGCCCGCGCGATGCCGCAGGGCTGCCGATCGTGATGCTGCATGGCGCAAGCTCCAACCTCCGGGCGATGCAGCCGCTCGGCGTCGAGCTCGCCAAGACGCGCCGGGTGATCCTGATCGACCGGCCGGGCCATGGCTGGAGCACGCGCAAGCGCGTCGCGGATTCGACCCCCGCGGTCCAGTGCGAGATGATCGTGGAGGCGCTGACCAAAATCGGCGTCGACCGGGCGATCGTGGTGGCGCATTCCTGGGCCGGCGCGCTCGCCCTGCGCATTGCGCTCGATCATCCCGATCGCGTCGCGGGCCTCGTGCTGCTCGCCCCCGTCGCCTATCCGTGGCGCGGTGGCGCCGGCCGCTACAATGACGTGATCTCGACGCCGCTGATCGGACCGTTGCTCGCGCACACGATCACGCTGCCGCTCGGTCTCCTCGTCGCCAATTCGGGTGCGCGTGGCGTGTTCGCGCCGCAGCCGATGCCGGCCGATTTTGTCCGCGACAGCGAGACGTTGCTGCTGTTGCGCCCGCGCGAGTTCATCGCCAATGCGCGCGACCTCGTGACGCTGAAAGCCGCCGTCGTCGAACAGGCTCCGCGCTACGCGGAGATCAAGGCGCCGGTCACGATCATTTCGGGTGACGTCGACAAGACGGTCTCGACCGGCATCCATTCGCGGCCGCTCGCGGCCACGGCGCCGAATGCCAAGCTCATCGTGCTGCCGGGTGTTGGCCACATGATGCAGTACGTCGCGTCCGATCTCGTGGCATCCGAGATCGAGGCGATGGCCGACAGGTTGGTCCAGCCGACGGCAACAATGGACAAGACCGCGCCCGCGAATCTGTGATCCGGTAAGGCTTGCGCGGCTCCATCGCGCCGAACATCATGCGGCCCGCGCGGTTCTCCGATTTCATCAAAGGACACCTCTCATGCGGATCGACAACATCGCCGACCTCATCGCTGAAACCCTTGCCCAGGCCGGCGTGAAGCGCATCTACGGTGTCGTCGGCGACAGTCTCAACGGCCTGACCGAGGCCTTGCGCAAGCGCTGCACGATCGACTGGCTGCACGTGCGCCACGAGGAGGTGGCGGCCTTCGCCGCCGCCGCCGAATCCCAGATCACGGGCGATCTTGCGGTGTGCGCGGGCTCCTGCGGCCCGGGCAATCTGCATCTCATCAACGGCCTGTTCGACGCGCATCGCAGCCGCACGCCGGTGCTGGCGATCGCGGCACAGATTCCCTCCGCTGAAATCGGCGGCGGCTATTTCCAGGAGACCCATCCGCAGGACCTGTTCCGCGAATGCAGCCATTATTGCGAGCTGGTGTCCGATCCGGCGCAACTGCCGTACATGCTGGAGAATGCGATCCGGGCAGCGGTCGGCAAGCGCGGCGTGGCGGTTCTGGTGCTGCCGGGCGACGTCGCGATGCGGCCGGCGCCGAAGCGCGACATCGCG
>NZ_JACMYO010000288.1 GCF_020889685.1 Bradyrhizobium oropedii | reverse complement strand
GTCGGCACCGCGTCGGCGGTCAGCGCATGCGCCGCGGTTGCGCGCGCGCCGGCGATCTCGGCCCAGATCGCGGCGAGGTGGCTCTTGCCGGAGCCTTCGGACCCCACCAGCAGCATAATTCGGTTCGGCCAGTCGGGCCAGCCGTCGATCAGCGCCAGCGCCGCCTCATTGGCGGACCCCTCGAGGAAATCGTCGCGGGTCAGCTTCTCCTCGTGCGGCAGGGCCAAGGCCAATTGACGAGGTTGAACGCTACCGGCCACGCAAATCTCCAAACCACGTTATTTTAGCATGATCCCTGCGCAAACGCTTCGCGTTTGTCGCGGGAAAGCCGGTTTCACTTTTCCGGATCGTGCGCTACCGAGCGTCGATCGTGCTCATGTGCCGCACCCACTCCACGAGATAGAGGGACACCGAACCCAAAGTAAAGATCGTGACCAGACCCATCAGGATCAGGTCGTAGGGATGCGGCTGAAAGCCGAAGCCGAGCGAGGCGAGCACCAGAGCCGCGAACGCGACCTGTGCCACCGTGTTCAGCTTCGACACCATCAACGGCTTCATCTCGACCGGCTTGTCGAACAACCATGACACAATCACGGCGGAGACGATCATGATGTCGCGCGACACCACGAGAATCACGATCCAGCGCGGCACCGCGCCCCAGATTCCGAGCGCGACATAGATCGACACCAGCAGCGCCTTGTCGGCGAGCGGGTCGAGCAGGGCGCCGAGCTCGCTCGCCATGTTGAAGCGCTTGGCAAGGAAACCATCGACCGCGTCCGAGACGCCGGCGATCACGAAGATCGCGAACGCGATCTCCATCTGGCTCGACACGATGGCCCAGACGATCACCGGCACCAGGATGATGCGGCCGAGGGTGATGATATTCGGAATGCTCAACTTGAATCGCTTCCCGGCTAGAAGCCTGATTTTACTCGATATCCGGCTCTTTTGCGCGGCGGCCGGGTGTTATCTACATAGTATCGCGACAGCATTGCCGCGAGCCATTGCGCGGGGGCGGAATTCCTCGTAACCAGCCCCTTATCATCTGGAATTGGGCATGACCGAGCGCAAAAACGGGCTCACTTACGCGGATTCGGGTGTCGATATCGACGCCGGCAATCGTCTGGTCGATCTGATCAAGCCGATGGTGCGAGCCACCGCACGGCCCGGCGCGGACGCCGAGATCGGCGGATTCGGCGGGCTGTTCGACCTCAAGGCCGCCGGCTTCAAGGATCCGGTCCTGGTGGCCGCGACCGATGGCGTCGGCACCAAGCTGAAGATCGCGATCGAGACCGGCATCCACAGCGGGATCGGCATCGACCTCGTCGCGATGTCGGTCAACGACCTCGTCGTGCAGGGCGCGGAACCGCTGTTCTTCCTCGACTATTTCGCCTGCGGCAAGCTCCATCCGGAGGCCACCGCGCAGATCGTCGCCGGGATCGCCGAGGGCTGCCGCGAATCCGGTTGTGCCCTGATCGGCGGCGAGACCGCCGAGATGCCTGGTCTCTACAAGGACGGCGATTACGACCTCGGCGGCTTTGCGGTCGGCGCGGCCGAGCGCGGCACGCTGCTGCCGACCGGGGATATTGCGGCCGGCGACGCCGTGATCGGGCTGGCGTCCTCGGGCGTGCACTCCAACGGCTATTCGCTGGTGCGCAAGCTCGTCGAGCTGTCCGGCATTGCCTATGACGCGCCGGCGCCGTTCGCGCCGGTCATGACGCTCGGCGCGGCGCTGCTGACCCCGACCAAGCTCTATGTGAAATCCTGCCTGCGCGCGATCCGCGAGACTGGCGCGGTGAGGGGGCTCGCCCACATCACCGGCGGCGGCTTCACCGACAACATTCCGCGCGTGCTGCCGAAACATCTCGGTGTCGGCATCGATCTGGCGCGGCTGCCGGTGCTGCCGGTGTTCAAATGGCTGGCGGAGCAGGGCGGCATCGCCGAGCTCGAACTGCTGCGCACCTTCAACTGCGGCATCGGCATGATCGCGATCGTCAAGCCGGACGCGGTCGATGCGGTGACCGAGGCCTTCACCGCCGGCGGCGAGACCGTGACGCTGCTCGGTGAGGTGATCGAGGCCAAGGGCGAGGATCGCGTGGTCTATAACGGTCATCTCGATCTCTCGCGATGAAGCGCCGCGTCGCCATCCTGATTTCCGGCCGCGGCTCCAACATGGTCGCGCTGATCGAGGCTGCCAAGGCTCCCGATTTTCCGGCCGAGATCGTGGCCGTGATCTCCAACCGCACTGACGCAGCCGGACTCGAGAAAGCGGCCGCGAGCGGCATTCCGACCATCGTCATCGAGAGCAAGCCGTTCGGCAAGGACCGCGCCGGCTTCGAGGCAGTGCTGCAACGGGCGCTCGACGACAGGCAGGTCGAGCTGATTTGTCTGGGTGGCTTCATGCGGCTGTTCACGGCCGAATTCGCGCGGCACTGGTACGGCCGGATGCTCAATATCCATCCGTCGCTGCTGCCGTGCTTTCCCGGCCTCGACCCGCATGGCCAGGCCGTGCGCGCAGGGGTCAAGCTGTCCGGAGCGACGGTGCATTTCGTGATCCCGGAGACCGACGCCGGACCGATCGTGATGCAGGGCGCGGTTACCGTGGCCGACGATGACACGGCCGAGACGCTCGCCGCGCGCGTGATCGGAATCGAGCATCGCATCTATCCGGAGGCGTTGCGGCTTCTGGCGAGCGGCCGGCTCAAGCTCGAAGGCGACCGCTGCAAGACGCAGGGCAGCGCCGCAACGGACAGCACACTGATTGCGCCGGCGCCTTAGCGCGCGGCTGCAAGTGAGATCCCCGAGAAGAATCCCCCGGGTGATGCTGCCGGGGGAGACAGCAGGATGAATTCCGCTAGCAGCGGCGATCAGTGAACCTTCGAGGTTCAGTGAACCTTGAGGTTCTCTGCCGACGCCTTGCCGCGGTTCTCCACCAGCTCGTACTCGACGGTCTGGTTCTCGTTGAGTGTGCTGAGGCCTGCGCGTTCGACCGCCGAGATGTGGACGAACACGTCCTTGTCGCCGACGGCCGGCTTGATGAACCCGTAACCTTTGGTCGGGTTGAACCATTTGACGGTACCCTTCGGCATCGTCTCTCTCCCAGTTTAGACATAAAAAAGACGCGGCCACGTTTTCCACGTGCCACGCCACAAGCGTGCTTTCCGCTGTCTGTTCGATTTCCGGGTCTTCAGATCCAAAGTCTTCAAGTCCGAAGTTTCGCCTCTCGAAGGCTTGGATATCGAAGCCCTGGATATCAACGTCGTGAAACGCACAGTCGAACGGCCGCAATCCGATTGTGAAGGGATTGCAACACGAAAATTGTCCCTTAGCAAGCGCGGTGGTTTCGCGTGACGCAACCTCAGCCTGTGCCGGCCGCTCTCCGCGGTGGAGGGTTCGGCCGGTGGCCGACGGTCGGTGGCGCCGGAACCCGGCGTGCAGCAAGCGAACGACGTGCGCTCTAGATATTGTTTTGACGCGTTTTCTTCACGCGAACCGGTGCCCACTTCGCTCGAAAACGCTCTTTAACCCCGATCGACCCGCACCACGCGGCCCTTGTCGATCGCGAGCGCGAGCTGGCCGTGCTTGAGCTTGAGCGCCGCTTCGCCGAACAATTCGCGCCGCCAGCCGTGCAGGGCGCCGACCTCGGCCTGATCGCTGGCCGCGATCTGCTCGAGATCGTCGACGGTGGCGATCACCTTGCTGGCAACGCCGTGGCGCTCCGAGGTCATGCGCAGCAGCACCTTCAACAGCTCGACGGTTGCCGCGCCGTTGGAATTGTTTCGGGGTTTTTCCAGCTTGGGGAGCGTCGCCTGGTCACGCGCGAGCCCGCGCTGCACGGCGGCAATGATGTCGGCGCCCCATTTCGAGCGCTCGAAACCCTTCGGCAGCGAACGCAGATTGCCGAGCTTGTCCAGCGAGGTCGGCGCATGGGTGGCGATATCGCCGACCGCATCGTCCTTGAGCACGCGCGAGCGCGGCACGTCGCGGCTCTGCGCCTCCTGCTCGCGCCAGGCGGCGACCTCGATCAGCACCGCGAGCTCGCGCGGCTTGCGCACACGGGTCTTGAGCCGCTCCCAGGCGCGCTCGGGATGGAAGTCGTAGGTCTTCGGCGAGGTCAGGATTTCCATCTCCTCGCTGACCCATTCGCTGCGGTCGCGCTTCCGCAAGTCGGCGTCGAGCGCCGCGAATACTTCGCGCAGATGGGTGACGTCGGAGACGGCGTAATGCAGTTGCTCTTCGCTCAGCGGACGGCGCGACCAGTCGGTGAAGCGATGGGTCTTGTCGGGGCGGTGGCCGGTGACGCGATCGACCAGCTGGTCATAGGCGATGCTGTCGCCATAGCCGAGCACCATGGCGGCGACCTGGGTGTCGAAGATCGGATGCGGGATCGTGCCGGAGAGATGCCAGACGATTTCGATGTCCTGTCGCGCGGCGTGGAAGACCTTGAGCACGGCCTCATCAGACATCAGCTCGAAGAACGGCTTGAGGTCGATGCCGGGCGCCAGCGCGTCGACCACGACAGCTTCTTCCGCGCTCGCCATCTGCACGACGCAGAGCAGGGGATAGTAAGTCGTCTCCCGCAGGAACTCGGTGTCGACGGTGATGACCTTGTGTTTGGCGAGCCGGTCGCAGGCGGCGGCGAGGTCGGAGGTCGTACTAATCAGATCCATGAAATATCCATGACGGCTTGACCCCACGCGTTCTGCCGAAAGGGCAGCTATGTCAAGGGTCTTGCAGGGATTTTGGCCCTGCATAAAGGGCAGAACGGGGCTTTCTTGCATGGCTCGGCATGTTCTCGCGGTCTCGCAGTGCGGAATGCACCCGAGGTTTGCCAATTTTCAGGCCCTCTCCTTGAAGAGGGCGCAGGGAAAGCCGGGTGCCGATCGCACCCATGGGCCCCGAGCAATGGGTAGAAAGCTCGGGGGTAGGACCACAGGTGTAACCGGAAACAACCCGGCTTTCCCTGCGCGATGGGTTACGGCTTATACGTGCTCTCCCCGGCGAGACTGGGCTTGGTTGTCACCGTCATCAGCGAGCCTTGCTGATGAGACACCTGCCGCTAGGGCGTCAGGCCTGCACGATTTCGCCGTCCGCCGCTGCCACGATCGTCAATCGCGCATCCGCGTCCACCGCATCTCGACCCACGTTCGTGACGACCGCGAAGCGCCCCTCGATCGGGTGAGACGGCAGATTCATACACTGAGTTGGATGTTCGGATAAATAGAATTATTTTTGCTGCGAGGGCTTGCGCCGTCGGGCAACTCAGTGATTTGCGATTTGGGGCTGAGCCCGGCTTGCCACGCGGATCATGGGTGCCGTACCCTGCAAAAGCAACCTGAAGTCGAATCGAGCAACAAGGAGCCGCCGTGATCGCGACGCAGCCCGGGGCTGTTACCGGCGAGTTGTTTCAAATCGCCTCTGATGTCCCGGAACATCGCCGCGATGCCGTGCTGGAGGACATCAACAGCATCATCGACACGAACTGGCTGACGCACGAACGATTTTGGTCGCGCCAGCACTCACCGTTCAAACCCGACCACGGCGTTGTTCTTCTCCAGCACGGGGCTGAATGTGTGGCTTATCTCATCATTCAGCGCCTAGCCGATGCCGGCACTCCCGTGATCTACCTGTCGGGCACCGCGGTCAGAGATGCGTATCGAGGCAGCGGTTTTTTCAAGCGGATGTTCGATACAGCAATGACGGCGGAGTTCGGTCATCCGGCGGCACCGGCAGAGTTCTGCCTGTGCTGGCGGACGCGCAATCCCGTCATCTACGTATTGGGCCGCACACAATGCCGAAGCGTCGTGCCGGCCATTCCAGCCGAGACGCGCGGCGGCGATCTCGATGATCTCTGCGCCAGGCTGGCCGCAACCCTGTACCCGCGTCAGATCATCGAGAAGACGACGATGGCGATGCGCGGTGCCTATGGCCAGCTTCGCTATCGTGATGAGCCGAGAACCCAAACGTCGCCGGATGTCGACCGGTGGTTCGCGCAGACCATTCCCGACAGCGCCGATGCAGTGTTTTGCGCCGGATGGGCCCCAAATCGCTGGTCGCGGCGCTGAGCAGCGGAGACGGCGCTCGCATCGATGCGCGGAATCGTGCCACCGGGAAACTCAGTGATTGGCGATCCGCCCGGCCTCCGCCGGCGCGGCGATGTGGCCCGGATCGATCCGGGCTTCGCCCGCGCGAATGCGCGAGGGCCATCCGTGCCGTGAGGCCAGCATCGTCAGTCTGTCCCTGACGAGGTAGTGCGCGGGAGCTTCGAGGAAGCGCCAGACGAACCACGCCAGCGCGACCATGCCGGCCACGACAAGCGCGGTCGATAGCGCGTCCGGCATTGGCGTGATCAGGAGCAGGATCACGTAGCCGAGCTGTAGATGCAGCAGATAGAGCGGATAGGTGATGCCGCCCGCGGCTCTGACGAAGCCGGCCGGCAGCGGCACGGACTTGATGCGCGTGGCGGCGAACACGATGCCGAGCGAGACGATGCAGATCAGGGTGACGACGCGCGGATCGAAGCTGCCATGGGTGTGGACGCCGAGCCGCTCCAGCTTGTGGACGGCCTGGAAGGTCGCCGTGCCCATCGCCAGCGTCAGCAGGCTGTAGAGCCTGGTGTCACGCCGTCCCCGATAATGTTCATAGATCAGGAGGCCAACGGCGAAGAAGCCGCTGTCGTCGGCCATGAAGAGTTTCTCGAACAGCGGAACGTCGAGCGTCAGCTCGTTGGCGAAGGTGATCGCGATCCATGCCACGATGATGATGTCGATCCGCCGCGGGAAGATGCCCCAGGCGAGCAACAGCGCGATCCAGGCGTAGAACACGACCTCGATCACCAGCGACCAGTAGGCGTCGTCCATGTAGGGCTGACCGAGCATCGGCGCCGCGACGAACAGGTTTGCCAGCCATTGTCCCCATGTCACGTGGAAATACGCGTGGCCCACCAGCCGCGTCGCGAGGAATGTCAGTGTCATGCAGATGACGAAGGTCGGATAGATCCGGCTGAAGCGGGCGATCGCAAAACCGATCGGCGTGCGGCCTTCAGCCGAGTAGGCAATGACGAAGCCAGAGATCGCGAAGAACACGGGGACGCCGAGGAAGCCGTACTGGGCGACCGGGGCGAGGTAGGGCAACGCCACTTTCTGAACGCCGTGCGATGCGGTGCCCCAGAAGCCGTAATGGTACAGGATCACGGCCCCGACCGCGGCGAGCCGCAGCAGGTCCAGCACAGGAACCCGGGCGGAATCCGGTAGTCTAGGGGCACTCGGCATACCCCGCCATCATGGTGGCCAGCCGTGAAGGCGTTCTTAATCCGGACCGCGAAGGCCGGCTCGTCCGTTCACGATTGCAGGAGCCCGGTGGCGATGCCGGCGGCCGCGCTGAGCACGACCACCACGAGCGGCGGCGCGCGCCATGCCGTGAGCAGGACGAAGCCGGCCAGCGCGATGCCGAAATCGAGCGGACGCTGCACGCTGCTGGTCCACACCGGACTATAGAGCGCGGCACCGAGGATGCCGACCACGGCTGCGTTGACGCCGCGCATCATCGCCTGCGCCGTGGGCTGCTTGCGGAAGCCATCCCAGAACGGCAGCGCCGCGAGCAGGATGAGAATTCCCGGCAGGAAGATGCCGACGAGGCCGACGACCGCGCCCGGCGCG
>NZ_JACMYO010000287.1 GCF_020889685.1 Bradyrhizobium oropedii | reverse complement strand
CCCTGAGGACCCGGCTTGCCCCGTGCACCTTCCGGCCCCGGCCGCCCCGGATGTCCCTGCGGACCGGGCTTTCCCGGCTCGCCCTGACGGCCCTGCGGCCCCTGCGCCCCTCGTGACCCCTGGCGGGAAGTTGTCTCGTCAGCCACTGATATGCTCCGTCGCGATTTGAAGCCGCTTGTAACAGAGGTTGGACGACGGCTTCAATTCTGCCTGTCGGTGCGGATGCAAGCGATCAACAGTCATAATTCCGTGGGCATATGACAACGGAGGACGTGTTGCGGGTTCTGAACGACGGCTACGGCGACGAACCGCAACCGCTCGACATCGTCGTGACGCGACATGATGTGCTTGACGAAGCGAGCTTTCGCAGCACCGGCGTGCTCGAGCTCTATGAGCAGTTGTTTCCCGCGATCGAGCGCGACAGTCCCGACGACATCGTGCGCTGGCTGCTGTCGGACGATGTCGGCGAGCCCAGACATTTCAGCGTCGGCGGCCAGGAGATGTCCTATCGTCTCGACTCGCGCTGCTTCATCCTGCGTGCCGCCGGGCGCGCGATCGGACTCGGCTTCTTCACCTACGATCACGCAAGCGATCTGATTTTTTGCAACCATGTCGGCATCGCGAAGGCGTGGCGCGGCGGCGGCCTCGCGCGTGCGTTCTATCGCGAGATGGTCGCCATGCTCGATGCGCTGTTTCCGCGCAACATCGGCGTGGTGCTCGAAGTCGAGCCGTACGATCGCGATCGTCTGGACGCAATCATCGCCGATCTCGAACGAACGGGCAGGCGTCAGCTCGTGGCGGACGAGCAGGACGCGGTCCGCCGACTGCTCCGTGTGAGCTGGTACGACAAGCTCGACTACTCCGTGTTCTGCGACGTGCACACGATGCGGCCGCTCGTCTGCCGCTCGCCAAGTCTTGACCCATCATGTCGTGATCCGTCGCTGCCGTCGTCGGATTGGGCAGGAGGCGAAGACAATTACTGGCTGATGTGGCAGGCGCGGACCGGCGCGCCCCGAACCGAGCTGCGCGCAGGTCAGCTCTGGCACAAGGCTGCCACCGCGATCTATGTCGAGATTCTCGCGAAGTCCCTCGTTGATGACGATCCGAATGGACGGCGCGACTATTGGGACTATGCGACCGCGCTGGTGGCCCAGACGATGCAACAGACCATGATGACCGACGTGCGTCTCGCACGTTGTCTCGGTGACGAGGACAGCGCGTTGCTGTCGCGCTGGCGACGTCTTGCGATCGACCTGCCGATCTAGGTCGACCTGAAACCGCTAGGCTGCGGCGTGCTCGCTCAGCGGCACGTCGATGCCGTCGGCCGAATATTCGCGGATCTTGTTCCGCAAGGTGCGGACCGACAGTCCGAGCACGCGCGCGGCGCGGGTGCGATTGCCGTCGCAGCGCGCGAGTGTTTGCAGCACCAGTTCCCGCTCGACTTCATCGACAGTCGCGCCGATCAGCAGTGGGACGATCTCATTTGGAGCCAGCGACGGCAGCAGTGCTTCCGGCGAAGGTACGGTGGACGCGTAAGACATGAACTCCTCCCGATCAAACGCCCGCCTCGTCGATGAGGCGGAGACATCGAGAAACCAACTACCCCGTACATCCACGGTGTGCCGGTTTGGTTAACAGCACCTTAACGCGCAGCTAACTCCCTGCTTTGTAAGCAAAATACCCAGAAATCGCCACGATTGCGGTTCCATCCGTCACAATGTCCGGTACCCGCCGTCCACCATCACGATCGATCCCGAGACATAGGCCGACAGGTCCGAGGCGAGGAAGATCGCAGGACCGACGATGTCTTCCGGCTTGCCGGCGCGGCCGAGCGGGGTGTGGTCCATGAAGACTTTGACGAGGTCGGGATTGGTGGCGCGCACCTTCTCGTTCAGCGGCGTCTCGATGAAGCCGGGGCCGATCGCATTGACGCGCACGCCGTCCTTGCCGAGCTCGGCGGCCAGCGCCTTGGTGAAGCCGAGCACACCGTGCTTGGAGGCGGTATAGGCCGGCGAGCTCGGCGTGCGCAGATGCACGAAGGACTGGATCGAGCCGATGTTGACGATGCGTCCCTTGTTCGTGCGCAGCGGTGCGAGGAACGAATGCGTCACGTTGAAGACGCCGGTGAGATTGATCGAGATGATGTCCTCCCAATCCTTGATCACGGCCTCTTCAGTGCCGAGCATGCCGTTGCGGCGCGCGATGCCGGCATTGTTGACCAGGATCGAGACAGGTCCGACCTTGTCCGCCACTTGCTTTGCAATCGCGATGCAGGCGTCGCGATCGGTCACGTCGAGTGTGAAGCTGTCCGCCTTGCCGCCGGCGTTGCGGATCTCCTTGGCCGCTTCCGCTACCGCATCGCCGTTCATGTCGAGCAGCACCACGCGTGCGCCCTCGCGGCCGTAGCCGACAGCGATGGCACGTCCGATGCCCGAGCCTGCACCGGTGATGACGGCGATGTGATTGTCGAGAAGGGGCATGGCGTTTCCTTGTTCTGTTTTATGAGTGTTGTCGACAACACTATTCAAAACTGCGCCAACCGAAACGCCAAGCCGCGTTTGCGCGTTGCTGTTATCCGGATTCGGATGACAGTACGGACCGATCATGGACCCGCATATCAGACAATGGAAAGTTGCAATCGAGCGCTTCTGCGCGGCGCCGGATCCCGACTATCGCGAGATCGCCAGAATGATTGCCGAGATCGCCGCGACCGATATCGACGAGACGCTGCGGCAAGCGGCCGCACAGGTGCTGCCGATCCTGCGCCAGGCGGCGCTGAAATCGGCCGACCGCCGGACCAAATCGATGGCGCTGCGCCGTCTCGGCATCGTCAGCGATGCGCTGCACATGCTGTCCGCGCCGCAGTTCGGCCGGCGTGGCCTGCCGCCGAAGGTGCTGACGCAGGAAGAGCGCTACCGGCAATTGCTGGGCCTGCCGTTCGGCCGCCGTCTCGCGGCAACCGAAGTCCATCAGGCGTTCAAGCGCGCCGCCAAGACGGTGCATCCCGACGGCGGCGGCAACGGCCCGGCGTTCCTCGAGCTCGCTGCCGCGCGCGACGCACTGATCAAGCATCACTGATGCGCGATCGCGCCAACCCGGACAGCATAAGGGCGGACACCGCGTCGTTGCCGCGTGTCCGCCCTGCGCGTGATCGATTGACAGTCGCTCAGTACGAGCAGGTGCCGTTGTTCAGGAGTCCGGTCTTGTAGCTGAATGCGGCGTCGAAGGTCGGCAGTTCTTCGCTGACGACGGCGTAGTTCGCCGGCCACGGCGCGGTCGGGATGCTCTGGTCCCAGATCTGGCAGAAGCCGGTGTCCTGCCAGCGGATCAGATGATAGGGCGTGGCGCTGGCCGGGCTTGCGGCGGCAAGCAGGGACACGGTGGCGGCAATGGTGGCGCAGGCGATCGCAAGACGACGCATCGGAAAACTCCGGTTTGAAAAATGAATGCTCCGCGGGGCAATCCCGGAGCTCAGGGGCCGATCGCCCCGGACATGCAGTGAGTGTTGCAATCCCGGGAACAGGTTCAACGCCGGTGCTGTGCCAAATTGCGCCGGATTGTGTGCTTGCTACAGTCGGCGCGTTGCGATTCGCGCCCGCGTCGCGACGCGAGCAAATCGACGTGAGCAAATCGACTTGAGTAGACTTTGGGGAGACCGCACATGAAACTTTCATCTACCCTTCGCGCCGCGCTGGTCGCGCTGATGGCCTTCACGGGCGCGGCTTTCTCCACCGCCGCTCGCGCCGACAGCGGCTTCGTGACGCTCACCATCTACAAGGCCGGCTGGATCATCGGCGGCTCCGGCGGCAGCGGTGTGCTGACCTTCCGCGGCCGCTCGTATCGGCTGTCCACGGGCGGTCTCGATTACGGCCTGGTGTTCGGCGGCTCCAAGACCGTGCTGCGCGGCCGCGTCAGCAACATCAATCGTCCGTCCGACGTCGCCGGCGTCTACGGTGCAGCCGGCGCGGGGCTTGCCCTCGGCCGCGGTGCCCGCGCGATCGTGCTGACCAATCAGAAGGGTGCGGTGCTCGAGCTGACCGGCCACCAGGTCGGCCTGATGGCGAACGCCGATCTGAGCGGCCTTGCGATCACGATGCAGTAGGGCATTTCGGTGTGACCCAATCTATCCCCGTCATCCCTGCGCAAAGGCTTCGCCTTTGCGCAGGGATGACGGGGATAGACTAGGGGCTGGCGTGCGCCTGCATAATTTCGGAATATTGGAAGCGTATCCGTGAGTTGCCCGACGTGTCAAGCAGAGCGCCGGCCACCGCCGGCTACTTTGCATGGGGTTGTTTTCGATATTTTGGCAGCGCGCCACCCACCGCGAGTGACCGCGGCGTTACTTACCTGAACAGATGCAGCGCTGCGTATTGCAGCAGCATGATGGTCTTGGCGTCGACGATGCGGCCGTCGCCGATCATGGCGAGCCCCTCGTCGATCGTAAGCTCCAGCACCTCGATATCCTCGCCCTCGTCGGCGAGTCCGCCGCCATCGCTGATGCGCATCGCAGCGTCGTATTCAGCGACGAAGAAATGCAGCTTCTCGGTCACCGCGCCCGGCGTCATGAAGGCTTCGAACACCTTGCGCACGTGATCGAGCCGGTAGCCGATCTCTTCTTCCGCCTCGGCGCGGATGCGTGCCTCCGGCGCGGCGTCGTCGAGCATGCCGGCGGCGGCCTCGATCAGGAGATCATCATAGCCGTTGGCGAAAGCGGGGTAGCGGAACTGACGCACCAGCACGACGCTGCGGGTCTTCAGATTGTAGGGCAACAGCACGGCACCGTTGCCGCGATCGTAGACCTCGCGCACCTGGGTCTGCCATTCGCCGTTGCTGCGGCGGTAGTCGAACGTCGCGCTCTTCAGCTCGTAGCGGCGCTTCGACAGCAGCTGGACGTCCTTGACGCGGACGCGGTCGGCGATGCTCATGCGTCAATCCTCAATCTGTCACGGCGTCGCTTCGCGACCGTCGAGCCATTTGGCCAGCATCACCGAGGTCGATTCTTCATAGCCGAGCGTTTGGTAAAACGCGCTGGCCTTGGCGTTTTCCCGGCGCACCAGCAGTTGCAGCTTCGGCACACCCGCCGCGCGCAGCCAGTCCTCGACCGCTTCCATCATGGTGCGGCCCAGGCCCTTGCCCTGGTGGTTGGGATCGACCGCGACGTAATAGACCCAGCCGCGATGGCCGTCATGACCGACCATCGCGGTCGCGACCATCGTGCCGGCGTCGCGGCCGACCAGCAGGGCCGAGCTCGGCCCGCGGCGCGCCAGCGCGATGTCGGAAGTGGGATCGTTCCACGGTCGCGTCAGGCCGCAGGCCTGCCACAGCGCGACGACGTCAGAAATGTCGGCGTCGGTGATTGGAGCAATGGCGAGGGAAGGAGAGGGCATTGTCGCTTGCACGGTCACAGCACCTTGCCCGGGTTCATGATGCCGAGCGGATCGAGCATCGCCTTGAGCTGTCGCATCAGCTCGATCGCGACCTTGTCCTTGACGTCAGGCAGTTCGTCGCGCTTCAGCACGCCGATGCCGTGCTCGGCCGAGATCGAGCCGCCCATCCGCAGCACGATCTCGAACACGACGGCATTGACGTCGTGCCAGCGCGCCAGGAAGTCGGCCGTGTTGGCGCCGACCGGCTGGCTGACATTGTAGTGGATGTTGCCGTCGCCGAGATGACCGAACGGCACCGGCCGCGCACCCGGGATCAGCTTCACGACCGCGGCATTGGCCTCCGCGATGAACGGGGGCACCGCTGCGACCGGCACAGAGATATCGTGCTTGATCGAGCCGCCCTCCGGCTTCTGTGCCGCGGACATCTCGTCGCGCAGCTTCCAGAACGCCTGGCGCTGGCTCAGATTGGCGGCGATCACGGCGTCATCGACGATGCCGTCCTCCATGCCCTGGGCGAGGATCGCCTCCAGCGTGTCGCGGGCGTCGTCGCGCGACGACGACAATTCCATCAGCACGTACCAGGGGTGCTTGCTGGTCAAGGGATCGCGGATATCGATGCCATGGCGGATCGAGAAATCGACGGCGATGTCGGCAAGCAGCTCGAAGCTTGTCAGCGCGCCTGCCGCCTGATTGCGCGAGATCGAGAGCAGCTTGAGCGCCGCCGCCGGCGACGTCAGGCCGACATAGGCGGTCTCCACCGCACGTGGCCGCGGAAACAGCCTCAAGGTCGCCGCGGTGATGATGCCGAGCGTGCCCTCGGCGCCGATGAAGAGGTTGCGCAAATCGTAGCCGGTGTTGTCCTTCTTCAGCTTCGACAGCGCGTTCAGCACGCGGCCGTCGGCCAGCACGACCTCGAGCCCGAGCGCCATTTCGCGGGCCACGCCATAGGCGAGCGCTCCGGTGCCGCCGGCATTGGTCGAGAGATTGCCGCCGATGGTGCAGCTGCCTTCGGCGCCGAGCGACAGCGGAAACAGCCGGTCGACGTCGGCTGCCTTTTGCTGCGCGATTTGCAGCACCACGCCGGCCTCGCAGGTCATGGTGTTGGATTCGACGTCGATGTCGCGGATCTTGTCGAGGCGCCGCAGCGACACCACGACCTCGCCGTTGTGCGGCGTCTGCCCGCCGACCAGGCCGGTGTTGCCGCCCTGCGGCACCAGCGCGATCCTGTGCTCGGTCGCAAGCGTGCAGATCGCAGCGACTTCGGCGGTCGAGCCCGGGCGCAGCACCAGCGGCGAGCGGCCGTGAAACAGGTCGCGTTCCTCGGTGACGTAAGGCTTGATGTCGGCGGCGTCGGTGACCGCATATTTCTCGCCGACGATGGCGCGGAACTTTGCAAGCAATTCGGGCGGAAGCGGCGGCACCGCTGATTGGACGATGTTCATTTTTTCTTGGTCTTTCACGTATGTCGGGATTTACCGCCCAACCGCTGCGCGGCGCAGCCGGTCATTGATGGCTTCGCCCAGCCCGTCCTCGGGAATGGGCATCACGGCGATAGCATCCGCGTTTCTCTTGTCGAGCGTGCGAAGGTAGCCGAACAAATTGGCGGCGGCCTCCGCGAGATCGCCGCGCTCGGACAGGTTCATCTCCACCGAGGCGCATTCGCGTCGCGCGACCTTGGCCGACCCGAACGACAGCAAGGCCTCGCCGACATGGACGTCGCTGGCATTGAGCCGGACCGGGGTCCGTGGCGCGTAATGCGAGGCGAGCATGCCGGGGGCAACCGGCTGAGCGTCGTTCTCGGCGTCCTGCGGCGGCGACTGCAGGGGATGGCCGAGCACGCGCTCGATTTCGGCGCGCGTCAGCCCGCCCGGCCGCAGCAGCACCGGATCGGAGAAGCAGCCGACGATGGTTGATTCGACGCCGACCTCGACCGGGCCGCCATCGACGATCAGGTCGATCCGGCCGTCGAGATCGCCCTTCACATGCTCGGCGGTGGTTGGCGAGACATGGCCGGAAAGATTGGCCGATGGTGCTACCACGGCACCGCCGAACGCCCTGATGATGTCGCGGGCCACCTTGTGGGCCGGGATGCGGATGGCGACCGTATCGAGCCCGGCGGTCGCGAGTTCCGCGACCGGGCAGGAGAGCGCCTTCGGCAGCACCAGGGTCAGCGGACCGGGCCAGAACGCTTCCGCCAGTCGCAGGGCCTGCCCGTTGAACAGGGCGATCCGGCGGGCGGCGCCGAGATCGGCGACATGGGCGATCAGCGGATTGAAGGCGGCCGGCCCTTGGCCTCGTAGAGCCGGGCGATCGCGGAGGCGTTGCCGGCGTCGGCGCCGAGGCCATAAAC
>NZ_JACMYO010000286.1 GCF_020889685.1 Bradyrhizobium oropedii | reverse complement strand
TGGGTCCCTGCTTTCGCAGGGACGACACCGAGTTTGCCGCACCCGCGAGCCCTATCCACCCTTGCCGTCGTCGTCCTTCTTCTTGTCGGCGGCGGCGGCGTTGGAGGTGTCATCCGGCAGGCCGTTGTCGATCTTGGCCTGGATCTTCGGCAGCTCTTCCGGCTCGGGCTTGAGGTCGCGGGCGTGCGCCCACTGGAACTTGGCTTCCAGGGTGCGGCCGACGCGCCAATAGGCATCGCCGAGATGGTCGTTGATGGTCGGATCTTCCGGCTTCAGATCGATCGCGCGCTCGAGGTTCTTCACCGCCTCTTCGAAATTGCCGATCCGGTAGTAAGCCCAGCCGAGCGAGTCGACGATGTAGCCGTCGTCAGGGCGCTGATCGACGGCACGCTTGATCATCTTCATGCCTTCGTCGAGGTTGGTGCCCTGGTCGATCCAGGAATAGCCGAGATAGTTCAGCACATGCGGCTGCTCGGGCTGCAGCTCGAGCGCCTTGCGCATGTCTGCCTCGGCCTTGTTCCACTGCTTGGAACGCTCCTCGCAGATGCCGCGATAGTAGTAGGTGACCCAGGCATTCTTGTCGCCGTTACCGGCCGGCAGCGCATCGATCGCCTGCGAATAGGTGGTGGCGCAGTCGCCGAACTTCTTGCGGCCGCGCTCGATATTGCCGAGCGCCAGGATCGCCTCGACGTCCTTCGGCTGATCTGATGTGACTTCCTTGAGGATCTTGATCGCCTCGTCGCTGCGGTCGGCGGCGTCGAGATTGGTCGCGAGCTGGATCTGGGCGTTGCGCTTCAGCGGCGAGGACGCCGGCATCCGCTCATAGACCTTGATCGCCATCTGCGGCTTCTTCACCGATTCATAGAGATCGGCAAGCGACAGCAGCGCCAGCGGATGGTTCGGCTGCAGATAGAGCGCGAGCTGCAGATAGACCAGCGCGAGGTCCTCTCCGCCGCGGCGGGTCAGCGTCGCGCCGATGCCGTACAGCGCCTCGGCGGCGCCGGCCTGCGGTGAATCGATCAGCGGCGGCAGCTTCTTGCCGGCCTTGGTCTCCTTGATGCCTTCCAGCACCAGCGGATGACGCGGCAGTTTCTTGTCGAACGCCTCGTACATCGCGGTCGCGGCGGCGGCGTCCTTGTTGCGCGAGGTCCAGCGCGCATATTCGTCGACCGTGCGCAGCATCGAGTCGTCGAGCTTGTAGACCTTCTCGAAGCGGGCGCCGGCGTCCTTCTCCTTGCCGGCGAGCTCGTAGATCATGCCGGCATGCAGGTCCTTGAAGATCGGATACCACTCGGGGCCGGTCAGCTTGTCGATCGAGGCGACCGCACCCTTGCTGTCGCCGGCGCCATAGGCCGCCCAGGCCGACAGCAGCGTCGCCACCAGATCGGTGATCGGGCCGCGCACCGACTGGTTGATGTTGGACTGCGCGGCGGCATATTTCTTCAGCTTGAGGTCGCGCACGCCGACGACGAGGCGCGCAACGCGGTTGGCCTTGTCCTGGGTCAGGATACGGTCGGCGAGCTTGACCGCCTCCTCGATGTCGCCGTCGGCGAGCGAGGAGATGAAGGCGCGGTCGAGCAGCTCGGAATTCTTCGGGTCGGTGCGCAGCGCGGAGCGGTAGAACGCCGCAGCCGAGGACGCATCGCGCTCGACACTGGCGTGGCGGGCGGCGAGATAGCTCCCCGCCGTGGTCAGCGACTTCAGGTCGGTCTTGGACGGGAATTGCGCGGCATTGTCGGTCGGATGGTCAGGCGTTTGCGCCGCCAGCTGCGCAGGCACGGCAAGCGCCGCGGCAGCAAGAAGGGCAATCGTCAGGCGGTTGAAACGGGTGGACAGCATCACGGTCGCCTTGCTCCAGGGATTTACGCCAAGATGGATCTTACGGCCAAGATCTTGCGATCAGTCTCAAAATGCGAACCCAAGCGGCGGCATCACGGCGAGCGACAATGCCGCTTTTGGCGGTTATCCGCAAGGATCGCCCAAAGGCAACCCGTGACGAATCAATTGGCAGATTAGGCCTTTAGGCCCGCCGATCCAGCCAGCCCACCGCAAGACGCTCCCACTATGGCGGTATCGTGACCGGGCTCGGCATATTCGCGCGCCGACGCAAAAAGCGCCGGATACTGACGCCGCGGCCCCCTGTTCCGCGTCCCCAGATGTATCCGACGGTGCAATCCGCCGCTTCCACATGACAGAGGCCACGCGAGGGGTGCGGCAGGTTGGCGGCGGCCTCACGCAAATGTGGTCGGCCGCCTTGACCTCACCCTGGCCTTACATCGCCTCGTAGTTCGGACCGCCGCCGCCCTCCGGAGGACCCAGGTGATGTTGCCGTTGGGATCCTTCACGTCGCAGGTTTTGCAGTGGACGCAGTTCTGGGCGTTGATCTGGAAGCGCGGGCTCGCGCCCTCCTCGACCCATTCATAAACGCCGGCCGGGCAATAGCGGTTGGAGGGGCCCGCGAACACGTCGTGCTCCGAGGTCTTCTGCAGGTTCATGTCGGCGACCTTGAGATGGACCGGCTGGTCCTCCTCATGGTTGGTGTTGGACAGGAACACCGACGACAGCTTGTCGAACGAGATCTTGCCGTCCGGCTTCGGATAGGCGATCGGCTGATGCTGCTTGGATGGATCGAGCGTCTTGCGGTCCGGCTTGGCGTGCGACTGGGTGCCGAACAACGAGAAGCCGAGCGTGTTGCACCACATGTCGAAGCCGGACAGCGCCATTCCGAGCAGATTGCCGAACTTCGACAGCAGCGGCTTGGCGTTGCGGACCTTGAACAGGTCCTTGCCGATCGCCGACGAGCGCCACGCATTCTCGTATTCGACGATTTCGTCATTGGCGCGTCCGGCACCCAGCGCGGCGGCGACGTGCTCGGCGGCGAGCATGCCGGAGCCCATCGCATTGTGGACGCCCTTGATGCGCGGCACGTTGACGAAGCCCGCCGCGCAGCCGATCAGCGCGCCGCCCGGGAAGGTCAGCCGCGGCACCGACTGGTAGCCGCCCTCGGTGATGGCGCGCGCGCCATAGGCGAGCCGCTTGCCGCCCTCGAACACCTCGCGGATATCAGGATGAGTCTTCATCCGCTGGAATTCGTCGAACGGCGACAGATAGGGATCGTTGTAGTTCAGATGGACGACGAAGCCGACCGCGACGCGGTTGTCGTCGTAGTGATAGAGGAACGAGCCGCCGCCGGTCTTGTCGTTCAGCGGCCATCCGAGCGTGTGCTGTACCCAGCCCTTCTTGTGCTTCGCCGGATCGATCTGCCAGACTTCCTTCAGGCCGATGCCGAATTTCGGCGGCTCGGAGTTGGCGTCGAGCTTGAACTTGGCGATCAGCTGCTTGGACAGCGAGCCCCGCGCGCCCTCGGCGAACAGCGTGTACTTGCCGAGCAGCTCCATGCCGCGGGTATAGGAATCCTTGTGGCTGCCGTCCTTGGCGATGCCCATGTCGCCGGTAGCGATGCCGCGCACCGCGCCCTTGTCGTCATAGAGCACCTCAGTGGCGGCAAAGCCCGGATAGATCTCGACGCCGAGCGCTTCCGCCTTCGGCGCCAGCCAGCGGCAGACATTACCGAGCGAGCCGATATAGTTGTGATGATTGTGCATCAACGGCGGCATGATGAAGTTCGGGATGCGGAACCAGCCTTGCGACGTCGCCCAGTAGAAGCGGTCCTGCTTGACCTGCGTCTTCAGCGGACAGTCGGCATCCTCGCGCCAGTCGGGCACGAGCTTGTCGAGGCCGGCGGGATCGATCACCGCACCGGACAGGATGTGCGCGCCGACCTCGGAGCCCTTCTCCACCACGACGATCGAGAGCTCCGGATTGAGCTGCTTCAGCCGGATCGCGGCCGACAGGCCCGACGGGCCGGCGCCGACGATGACAACGTCGAATTCCATAGACTCGCGCGGGGGAAGGTCTTCAGCACTCATGATCTTTGATCTCAGCCCATTGAGAACGCTTCTAAGCTTTTCAAAAGTCGTTGTTTCCGATTTTTGACCGCAGGACAACCATGGAATTGCGCTTCGATGGCTTTGCACCGTCCGGATACCGCAGAGAATAATCTTTTCCGAAAACCGCCTCCACTTTTCCGGTCGATGCTCTAGATTGCGCCCATGATGGCCCTGCCGCCCGAGCCCACCCCTACACTGCAGCAATTGCTCGCCTTTTACCTCGAGGCCGGGGTCGATTGCGCGCTTGGCGACGTGCCGGTCAACCGGTTGGAAGAACCCGAGCCAGTTCCCCCGCCCGCCGCGCCGCGGCCGCCGGTCGCGCTCAATCCGCTGCGCCCGCCGCCGATGCCTTCAGTTCCGCGGAGCGAAATCACCGTGGCGCCGGAAGCCGCGATCGCCTCCGCACGCGAGGCTGCGCGGACGGCACCGACGCTTGAAGCCTTGCGCGCGCTGATGGAGGCGTTCGACGGCTGCGCGCTGAAACACACCGCGACCAGGCTGGTGTTCGCCGACGGCAATCCGCAGGCGCGCGTGATGTTCGTCGGCGAGGCGCCGGGCCGCGATGAGGACATCGAGGGCCTGCCCTTCGTCGGCCGCTCCGGCAAGCTGCTCGACCGCATGATCGCGGCGATCGGGCTCGACCGCAGCAAGGCCTATATCGCCAACGTGATCCCGTGGCGGCCGCCGGGCAACCGCACGCCGACGCCACAGGAGACGCAGGTGTGCCTGCCCTTCATCCAGCGCCACATCGAGCTGGTGAATCCCGACGTGCTGGTGACGCTCGGCAATCCCTCGACGCAGGCGCTGCTCGGCACGCGCGAGGGCATCATGCGCACGCGCGGCAAATGGATCGACTACGACACCGGCACGCGCACGATCCGTGCAGTCGCCACCTTCCACCCGGCCTATCTGTTGCGCTCGCCGTCCTACAAGCGGCTGTCGTGGCAGGATCTGCGCGCGATCGCGAAGGTGCTGCAGCCCGCGACGGCGTAGCGTTGCTTCGTAGGGTGGGTTAGCCGAAGGCGTAACCCGCCATTCTTTCCGCGATGAGCAAAGTCGGTGGGTTACGCTTCGCTAACCCACCCTACGGATTCCACGCTATGACCCCTTCGGCCGCACGATCGCCCAGCCGATCCGCAGCACCGGCTGCCGTCCATTGACCAGCCGGTCGAACGAGCGCGGCACTTCCGGCACCAGGCCGGGGAAACGTTGCGCGAGTTCGGGCGGCGGCGTGCCGGCGGTGTCCTGCGCGCGCCAGACCACGACACCGCCGGTCTCGTTGAACTTCGCGACCGACAGCCAGGGCGTTCGTTGCGGCGCGGCGTCGAGCAAGAGATGCGGACGGCGCCCGTTCATCGCAATCAGGCTGGCGAGCTCAGGATCGCCGGCCACCGCGCGCAGGCGCTGATTGGTGCGGCGCTCATAGCTGTCGTCGAAGAAGCGCCCCATTGCGGCTGCCGGCAGCGAGGTCGGCACCTCGGTGGTGCTGGTCCAGGGCAGGAACAGCGCCGCGGCCAGCGCGAGCGCGGCGGGTGCCGCAACGGCGAAGGCCCAGACCGAGCGCAACAGCCGCTGCCGCCTGAGACGGATCAGATCGCCGGTCGCGACGACGACGGCAAGCCCCGACATCAACAGCGCCACGCCGGCGCCGCCGAAGGTGCGGTCGAGATCGAACAGGCCGGAGACGAAGCTGCTCACGATCGCCGGCGCAAACGCGAAGAAATAAACGAATTGCTGCGCCAGCGGGCTAACCGGCGGACGGTAGATGATCGGCGCGTCCTCGTTATCGCGGGCGAACCAGCGCGAATTGAGGATCGCCAGCAGCACGATCGCGGCCGTCGCCACGATCAGCCCGCCGAGCACGACGCCCCAGCGCAGCGCGCGCACCTTGAGATCGGCAAGCGCTGGCAAGGCCGGCAGCGCCAGCACGTCGGCGCGGATGAGCCAGATCAGATAGGGCAGCGCCAGCACGATGATGACGAGCAGCGCATAGAGCGGATCGACCGCGCGCAGCGTACGCCGCCCGCGCTCGGTTGCGACCGCAAAGCCGACCACGAGCAGGATCATGCCGATCGCCGCCGGCGTCGTCAGCAGCAGCAAGCCGCAATCGATCGACCAGGCGAACCAGGCGCTGCGCCGGTTCTGCCCGATCAATTGCCAGGAATGCAGCAGCAGCAGCGCCCACAGCGGACGCGCCAGAATGAGCGGGCCGAACTCGACGCTGGGCGAGGAGAACACCACGACCGTCATCGACAGCAGCACCGCCAGCACGCCCTGCGGGCCGCCGACGATGGCGCGCGCCAGGGAGTAGAAGGCGATGAAGGTGACGATCTCGCAGACCTGCGCCAGGAGATAGACGCCGAACACGTGATTGCCGGCGGCACGGAACGCAATGTCGGAAAGCCAGAACGCCAGCGGCGGCCCCATGTCGGTGCCGACCTGGTATTCGCGGCCGAAGGCAAGGACGGTGGCGAGGTTGCCGGGCGGGCTGCCGTAGAAGATTAGCGGCAGCAACAGCCAGATCGCGGCCTGCACCAGCACCACGACCCAGACCACGAGGCGCGGCCGGGCGCGGATCAGTTCGACAACCAGGGAGGTAAACCGCATGAAACGCCTGAAATGCCCCAGCTACCGCATCTAGCGGCGCAATCTGATCCCGAGGGTTTTGATAACGGGAGGCGGCGGTGGAGGCAACCGGGGCCGGATGAGTCCACGGTGCAAAGTCAAACACCGGTGTCATGCCCCGCGCAGGCGGGGCATCCAGTACGCCGCGGCCTCTCGATCGAAAGCGGCTGTCTCTGGAATACTCGATCGCCCGGTCAAGTGTTCAGCCCGGGGACATGACCGACGGGTGTTCGGGCGATGACAGCAGAGGATGGGCGGGCGTCCTCGCGAACTACGCCGCAGCGGATGCGGCCGCTTCGCTCTCAGTATCCACCGTGAACAGGTCGGGCTCGGCCGGGCGAGGGAAATGCTTCAGCCGCGCGGCGACGACGGGGGCGAAGAAGCTGCGGTGATGGGTGCTCGGCCCGAGCCGGTCCAGCGCCTCGAGGTGCTCGGGGACGCCGTAGCCCTTGTGCTGCTCGAAGCCGTAGCCTGGGCAATCCAGCGCCAGCGCACACATCAGGCGGTCGCGCGTCACCTTGGCGATGATCGAGGCCGCCGCGATCGAGGCCACGATGCCGTCGCCGCCGATCACGGCGTCGCAGTCGCAGGGCGTCGCGAGCTTGTCGCGGCCGTCGACGAAGACGTGCTTCGGCATCTCCGGCAGCGCATGCACCGCGCGCGCCAGCGCCCACAGCGAGGCACGCAGGATGTTGTCGCGATCGATTCGCGCCGGCGAGGCCACCGCGACCGAGAACGCGGCGGTAGCGCAAATCTCCTCGAACAGCTCCTCGCGGCGCTCGGCGGTCAGCCGCTTCGAATCATCGAGACCTTTTGGAATGCGATTCGGATCGAGCACCACGGCGGCGGCAACCACCGGACCTGCCAGCGGGCCGCGCCCCGCCTCGTCGCAGCCGGCGACCGGCCAGACGCCGCGCTTGATCAGCGCGCGCTCGCGCCGGAAGCTCGGCCGGGTCACGGCGATGACCCGCCTGGCCGGCTTGGCCGGTGCTTTTTTCGACGTGGTCTTTGACGTAGCTTTGGACTTGTCTCGAATCATGCGGGGATGGTGATCAAGCCGGCTCCACGGCGCAACCGGGAACCCGGCGCCCTTCCCCGTTATTCAATCCGCCGTCGACATATGTCCCATGCCCCAAACGATCTCCACTTCACCTCGCCCCGCGTGCGGGGAGAGGTC
>NZ_JACMYO010000285.1 GCF_020889685.1 Bradyrhizobium oropedii | reverse complement strand
TCGTTTACACCGAGAGGGTCGGGAGTTCGAATCTCTCGCCGCCTACCAGCCTTCGCACCTCACGGGCTTCGGCTGGGCAAGCCAGCCTTGGGCACTACTTCATCCCGTTGTTCGGTCCGCAGGGTGAAGGCTGTCGCGCCGAAGCTCGGAGAGCGAAGGCACACCGGCTCCCTCATCTCCACCGCCTATGGCTGAAGCATCCTGATCGTCGAGATCGGCTACTTCCCGATGTGCCCCCTGATCGATATGCGCAACCCGTGGGACTCGTCCAGAAACACGCTCTCGACAGTCCCCGCAGTTCCATCGGTGAGAACGGCAGCCCTTCCGACAAGCTCAGCCTCCACCTGCACATGCTCGCGCAGGATGACGATGGCGCGGTGCTTCACATACTGCAAAGCAGCCGCCGGCTGATGAGCTCTGGGCTGTAAGGCCAATGCTCGGCCCTCCATGAGCGCGTGGAGAGGGCGCGATCCCGGCCCTGGGGTAGTCTAGTGGGGCGGCCGGGACCGCGCTTGCTCCGCGCTGGCGCGCCAAATGTCATGCGATGGCCGATGGCGCGAAAGGTGCCGAAAGTCACGCTTTTGTCGCGGGCCGGATCGATCCGTGCCGGCGCAACGCTCTGGTTTGGCGCCGACGCCGCAGCGATGCTATTATCTCCGCCTAACCGGGAACTTGATGCATGCGCAAACTCGCCGCGATTTTTCTTCTCGCCATGATTGCCGGACCTGCATTCGCACAGTCGGATCACGTCCAGCGCTACCGCGAAGAAGTCGAGAAGTCGCCGGCCGATACGGCCAACGAGGCACGGCAGCAGCGGGCCTACCAGCGTGCGCTCAGCGGCGTGCCGGACCAGAAGCCGACCGATCCGTGGGGCATCACGCGCAGTGACGGGCAGGCCGCCCCCAAGGCGAATGCTGCGAAGACGAAGCAGGCCAAGCCGACGAGCGCAGCGGCCAAATGATCTCCGAGCGCGGACCTGGTCGATGAAGTACTACCTGTGCAAATTGACCGGACCGCGCCCGACCTTCCCGCAGGACATGACGCCGCAGGAAGCCGCGATCATGCAGGCGCACGTCGCCTATTGCGGCGAGCTGCTGCAAGCCGGCAAGGCGCTGGTCTTCGGGCCGGTCGCCGATCCTGCCGGCGTCTGGGGGCTCGGCGTGCTGCAACTGTCCGATGATGCCGATCCGCACGAGATCGTCGCCAACGATCCCGTCACCAGGGCCAATGCCGGATTCACCTATCAAGTGATGCCGATGCTGCGCGCTGCGACGCGCGAGAGCTGCTAAAGCATGATCCCGAACAGTGCGAAGCGGTTTTCCCTCGCGACAAACGCGAACGCGTTTGCGCGGAGATCATGCTCGCATACGAAACGACGGAAGCTCCTCAACAAGGTTTGGATCGCATGAACGCAGGCCATCCGCAAAACGCCGATCAGATTGCATATTGGAACGGACCGGGCGGTCAGCGCTGGGCCACACGGCAGGCCGCGCAGGACATCGTGCTGCAGCCGGTGCTCGACCTCCTGATCGATCGCGCCGCGCCGGAGGCCGGCGAGCGCATCGTCGATGTCGGCTGCGGCAGCGGCGCCACGACATTCGCGCTGGCGTCGAAGGTCGCGCCCGCCGGCCACGTGCTTGGCGTCGACGTCTCGGAGCCGATGCTGACGCGGGCAAGGCAAAGCGCGCAGGGATTGCCGGTCGAGTTCGCGCTTGCCGATGCGACCGTCTATCCGTTCGCCCGCGAAAGCTTTGACCTGTTGGCCTCGCGCTTCGGCGTGATGTTCTTTGCCGATCCCGCAGCATCCTTTGCCAATCTGCACAAGGCGATGAAGCCGACGGGCCGCCTTGCCTTCGCCTGCTGGCAGGAGCCGCGCGAAAATCCGTTCTTCATGGCGCCGCTGCAGGCGGTCTACAAGCACGTGCCGAAACTGCCCCAGCTCGGGCCCGAGGATCCCGGTCCGTTTTCGTTTGCCTCCGAAGCCCGGGTGAAGCGGATCCTCGGCGAAGCCGGCTTCTCCGGCATCGCGATGGAGCCGTGCAAGGTCGAGCTCGATGTCGCCACCGGACGCGGCATGGATGCGGCGATCCAGGGCGCGCTCGAGATCGGGCCGGCCAGCCGTGCTCTGGAAGGCCATCCGGATGAGGTGCGCTCCGCCGCGATCGCCTCGATGCGCGAGGCGTTGGCGCCCTTCGTCAAGGGCGATTCCGTGCTGCTGCCGGGCGCGATCTGGATCGTGACGGCGCGGGCCTGATCAGGCCCGCTCTTCCCAGATCATCGCGAGATGAACGATGGTCTGCACGGCCTTTTCCATGTCCTGACGGCTGACCCATTCGAGCCGCGAATGGAAAGCGTGCTCGCCCGCGAAGATGTTGGGGCAGGGCAGACCCATGAAGGACAGCCGCGAACCATCCGTGCCGCCGCGGATCGAGGTCTTGACCGGCGTCAGGCCGGCGCGCTCGATCGCCTCGATCGCGTAGGCGACGATCCGGGGGTGGCGATCGATCACCTCTTTCATGTTGCGGTATTGCTGCTTGACCTCCATGCGGTAGGTCGAGCGCGGATATCCCTTCATGACATCCTTCACGATGTCGTCGAGCAGCGCTTCCTTCTGCTTCAGGCCGGCCTCGGTGAAATCGCGCACGATGAAATCGATCCGTGCGTTCTCCAGCGCGCCCGAGATCGCGACCGGATGCAGAAAGCCTTCCTTGCCTTCGGTGGTCTCGGGCGAACAATGATCCTTCGGCAGGCGATCGACGATCGCGGCGGCGATCTTGATCGCGTGCTCCATCTTGCCCTTGGCGAATCCCGGATGGGTCGCGACGCCTTCGATGATGATGCTGGCGCCGTCGGCCGAGAAGGTCTCGTCCTCGATATGGCCGGCGGTCTCGCCGTCCATGGTGTAGCCGAAATCGGCGCCGAGCTTCTTGATGTCGACCTTGTCGACGCCGCGGCCGATCTCCTCGTCCGGCGTGAACAGGATCTTGATGGTGCCGTGCTTCACCTGCGGATTGGTGATCAGGAAATGCGCGGCATCCATGATCTCCCCGAGGCCGGCCTTGTTGTCGGCGCCGAGCAGGGTGGTGCCGTCGGTCGTGATGATGTCGTTGCCGATCTGGTCGGCCAGCGCCTCGTGCTCGGCGGTGCGGATCACCTGCGAGGCATCGGCCGGGAGCACGATGTCGCCGCCGGAATAATTCTTCACGACCTGCGGCCTGACGTTCTTGCCGGTGCAGTCGGGTGAGGTGTCCATGTGCGAGCAGAAGCAGATCACCGGCACCGTCTTGTCGGTGTTGGCCGGAATCGTCGCGTAGACGTAGCCGTGTGGATCAAGATGCGCGTCCGATATGCCCATCGCTTGCAATTCGGCGACCAGGAGGCGACCGAGATTCTTCTGCTTCTCGGTGGAAGGCGTGGTGGGTGAATCCGGGTCGGACTGGGTGTCGATCACGACATAGCGCAGGAAGCGCTCGGTGACGGTGTGCTTGAAGTCGAGAGCCGGTGCCAGCATGAAGACCGCGCAAGGGTGGGGGAACGGGAATAAAGCGCTTGGGCGAAGGTGTTCGCGCAAGCAAAACGCATCAAGACAGAACTCTATAACAGAAAAGCGCCACTCCGGGGCCGCGCACGAGCCGGAATGGCGCCTGATATCAACGGAGAGTTAAGAGCCTCAGACGGCTTCCTTCAGCTCCTTGGCGGCGCGGAAGGCGACCTTCTTGCTCGCCTTGATGTGGATCTGCTCGCCGGTTGCCGGGTTGCGGCCCATTCGGGCGGCGCGCTTGCGGACCTGGAGGATGCCGAGGCCGACGATGCGAATCCGCTCGCCTTTCTTGAGGTGCTTGGTGATCCGGGTGACCATGTCGGTCAGGATCGCCTCGGCCTGCTTCTTGGACAGCTCCTGCTCTTCGGCGATGGCCGCCGCCAGGTGCTTCAGCGTGATCGTCGCCGGGGTCGCTGCTTTCTTCGCCATGTGTGGCCCTCCTCGTTGCTGAATGGCTGGATTGCTGCTTTCACGCGAATGGCGCGCCGTTCGCGTCGGGAAATTGTGTCCGGAGAGGTCCTGAAAACCGCCGGTTCTGGGAACGGGCAGCGCCCGGCCGGCCACAGGAAACCCAGACGTATCAGGCCTTATTCGATTCGGGGCTTTGCTGACACCACCGTTTCCCCTCAAAACAGGCGACAACTCGCGCCCGCGGCGTAAAAATGGCTGTGCTGTGCAGGGATCCGCAACGTGCTTGACTATCGGGATGCGGGCCTTTATGCCCTCGATCCTGCGCGGATCAATCGACGATCGGCATCCGCGGGAGTAGCTCAGTTGGTTAGAGCGCCGCCCTGTCACGGCGGAGGCCGCGGGTTCGAGTCCCGTCTCTCGCGCCAGTCTTATCAAGCACTTAGCCCAAGTTCCGGATTTGAGACGTGTCACGCGGCGCGCCGCCATGACACTTTTGAATGCGCCTTTGCCCGGGGCGCCGGCACGCATCATGGAACGCGAGAGCAACCCTGCGCCGACGCTCGCGATCGGTCAGACGATCTCGATAGCCGGTTCGCTCCCGGCAGTCGCGTGATCATCATTCACGCGTGCAATCTGGCATTCCGCCACGCCTGACACGATTAGCCACGTATCCGGCTTCGCGCCTTCTCCAATCACGACCGTTGCGTCCTGATCCGGGAGTGCCTGGAGCACCTGGATGAGCTCGCGGACTTTCATCGACATGCTTCCTGGAGGCTGGCCAACTGGTTCGCCGCGCACACCAGCATCACGTGAGCCGATGCGGTAGTGACTATCGCCATCCAGACCAGTGAGAAACGGACGTGCGGCAGGTCTCGGTTCATCTCCGCAGCGTAACGCGCGAGCCTGACGCCAACCTTACCCGTGTGACGGCTGAATTCGGTCACCGATGCGCTGCGCACCGAACGGATCAAATACTGCGGATAGGCATCGTTCTGAATCGCTCCCGGTGACAGCGGTCACAACGACTTGGAGCAGAACGACATCAGCGGTTCCATCGTCTTCCGGAACTCACATGCTTTCGATGCGTCTTAAAGTTGCCGGAGAAACGAGACAGTCTCGAACTATGCAATTGGCGCGGGCGAGCGCTGATGAAGCGGCCATAGCACGGAGGCGTGTCGATGAACTGGAGTTCGTGGCTCAACGAATACTACAACGACGAACTGGAAAAAGCGGATGCCGCCTGCCGAAGGGGAGAGTCGGTATACGAGGCACTCAAATGGATCGACGATCCGTATCTGTGGAATGTGCTGCTCTGGAAGGAATATGATGGCTTCAAGGCGATCAAGGCCGCTATTCCCGATCCACCGGATGCCGGGACCCAGAAAAACTGGAGCGGTCGTTCCGGAATGGAGCTCGGTGCCGCCGTCATCGAAACCTATCGTCTCCTGCACGACAAGCTCAGGCGTCATCTGGACAAGCCATTCGATGAGTGCTCGGTGCTGGACTATGGTTGCGGCTGGGGGAGTGTGCTCCGCTATTTCATGAAGGACGTGCCGCTGCGCAATCTGCACGGGTGCGATCCTCACAAGGGCATCATCCAGGTCGCGCAACGCTCCAACCCGGGCGCCGATATCGTGGTGTCGGACAGCCTGCCGAGACGTCTTCCGTTCAACCAGAAATTCGACGTGGCGTACGCCTTGTCGATCTGGACACACCTCTCGCCTGCTGCGAGCGAGGTGTGTTTGGACGCGGTCCACGCCTCTTTGGAGAATCGTGGTCTGTTTCTGCTCACCATTCGACCGCCGGCATACGCATTCTATGAGCCGATCTCCAAATTGCCTGGCTGGGATCAGCAAAAAATCGCGGAGACCGTGGCGCGAGACGGATTCTACTTCTATCCCCAAAGCTATCCGGTCGACGGCGAAATGACCTATGGCGAGACGATCATTTCCAAACGGTACATCGAGACGCACTGGACCGACCGCTTTGATCTTATCGACGTCGGCATGAACGGGATATCGCCGTATCAGGGCATCATCGTGCTTCGAAAGAAGTGAGGCACGTCTTCAGTTTTTCGGCAACGTCGGGCCGCGGCAGGATGCGAAAAAATCAGGCCGCGACACCGACGACATTGATGGGCAGCGTTGACTGTCGCCGATGACGCGACGCTGCCGCCTGCTGTTCGGGCGTCAGCCACCACAGCAGGAACAGCAAAGCAACCCCATTCGACAGCAGGCCGGTCGTGAGCGGCACGTTCATGATCGCCTGAACGGCGATGCCGGACGACACCGCGATGAAGCGCGGCGGGAGATGGCGCGAGACCATCGATCCGATCGACAGGATCAGGCCGCACGCCAGCGCCGACAGCGGGGCGAGCGGAAGGCCGACCGATGCGATGCCCTCGGTGGCGAGGAAGGAGGCATTGAAATTGCCGTTGCGATAGATCGCTCCGAGCGTCGGGCCGAGCTCGCCATACGGGCAGGCGGTCGCGTGGCGCAGGACGGTGATCTGGCAGAACCAGGTGAGCTCACGATGCGCAAAGAAGTCGGCGTAGTGATCAAGCGCGAGCGAGGGGATCGCGAGGAAGCGCAGATTGATGGCGCTGAACAGGACATAGTTTCTGTCGGCGGCGAGAACGAAGAAAGCCAGAAGGCCGATGATCATCGGGATCAGGAATGCGAGCACCGTGGCGAGCCGCGGGTTGAAGCGGCTGAACAACCAGAACAGAAACGGCAGCCAGATCGGCAACAGGAGGACGGTCTTGTTGTTGACGACTGGATAGAAGTAGAGCGCAAGCAGCAACACGCCGGCCGCCGCGATCCATCGGCGGCGCGATGCGAAATGCGCGAACAGATACGGCAGAACCGCGCCGATCATGATTCCGGTGAGATAGTTCAGCAGCGCCGGCCGCACGACGGCGTTGCGGGCAGCGCCATAGGGATTGCCGAGATTGGCACCGTAGGAGATGTCGCCGATCAGCACGGCGAAGGACGACACCAGCAGCAGCAGCGCGACACGCTCAATGGTGGCGCTCGACAGGTCGGGCCGCCAAAGATGGATATTCTGGAACATCAGCGGGATGATCGCTGCGGCCAGCGCGGCAATCATGGCCCAGCGGGCGGTGGCGTGCGGATAATCGAATTCGCTGAAGAAGCTGAGCCACACGAAGCCGAACACGGCCGACAGCAGCGAGAAGCCCACCAGATAACCGAAGCTGAAGCGTGCTGCGACAAACGCCGGGATGAAGACGACCATGACGGCGGTGCCAAGCACGGCCTCCACCGTCACGTCGGATCGCCAGACGTGCATCGCCGGGAAGGTGTGCCCGCAGGCGATCAACGAGCCGACGCTGAGGACGAAGAACCCGAGGATCGTGATCCCGACAACCAGGTCGTCGCGCGTCAATTTCATCGGCCAGTCCGAATCGAAAGCGGGCTCGCAGTTAGCCAGCCGGCTCCGGACGAAGCAAGTCAAGCAAAGTTAAGCGACGTCCCGGTCCATGTTGTTGTGTTTCCGCCGGACGGTCTGTCACCGCGGCGCCGCATTAGGTTCACAGACAGCAACAGGTTGCCTTGATCAGGCAAAGAAGGCGGCGACAGCGTTCAGGTCGGATTGGCCGGGAACGTCGCCGCGCAGATTGGCGTCGATGATGCGGCGGCAGGCGTCCACCGTCGGGGTATCGCCCAGTTCGTTGGCAGCCTCGAGGATCGACCAGACCGTCTCCATTGGAACGTCGTTCTGCATGGTTGCCTTCGGATCTGACAGCATCGGCGGTGCCGGGGGCTAGAATTCGAACAGGTCGCGG
>NZ_JACMYO010000284.1 GCF_020889685.1 Bradyrhizobium oropedii | reverse complement strand
CCAGCGCATACCGGGATTTCCGGTCGGCGCCAAAATGTAGCACGTAGACGACGTCGATGCCCGACGACGCGGCATTGGCGACCCAATCCCACAAATGAATTTTATTCTGGCCCAGGGGCAGAGCCATGCAGACGATTTCCGGCGGCGTGACCGTTACCGTATCTTCTGGCACTGAAACCGGCGACACCGTCCTGAATGGCGGCACGCTGATCGTTGATCCCGGCGCCAGCGCCGTTGGCACGCAATTGAGCGGCGGCTTCATATTCAACTCCGGGACTACGACCGGCACGACGGTCTACAATGGTGGCCAGGAGCAGGTGGACTCCGGCGGCGTTGCTTCCGCCACGACCATCTCCGCGGGCGGTGCCGAGACCGTCCTGAGTGGTGCGACGCTCGTCAGCGGCGTGGTCGACGCCGGTGGCTTTCTGGCGCTGGGATTCAACCCCGGCAACGGTTCGGCCATTTTCGCCGGCGGGACCGCGAGCGGCACGGTCGTGTCGGGTGGCGGTGTCAGCATCGAATCGGGGGGGCTGGCAGTCTCGACGACCATCACCGGCGGCGCAGGCTCCTACGGCAACGTCACGATTTCCGCGGGCGGCTCGGCGACGAACACGACGGTCGGGATTTCCGGCGGCCTGAACATTTCAAGCGGCGGCAGGGCCACAGGGACGACCTTGTCCGGTGGCTACGAGGTGATTTCGAGCGGTGGTGTCGACAGCGGCGCCATGATTCTGTCCGGCGGCAGCCAGAATATCTCGAGCGGTGGTCTGAGCGTCTCTGCCACGGTCTCTGGCACGAACAGTTCCGGGTTCCTTGCCGCCCAATTCGTGTCGAACGGCGGCATCGCGAGCGGCACGACGGTCGGCAGCAATGGCTTGCTGGACATCGGGGGCGGCGGCACGGTGATCGGCGAGACCGTTCTGAGCGGCGGCCGCGTCACGCTCGAAAACGGCGCGCTCTTCACCGTTTCAGCCGGCCAGACGCTGCACGACGTCTTCATCAAGTCGGGCGCCATCGAAACCATTGCGTCCGGCGGTATCGAGACCGCGCTCGGCAGCGGCAACAACGTCGACAACGGGCAAGTCAACGTGCTGTCGGGCGGCACGCTCGACCATATGGCTGTCAACAGCGGCGCGGTCCTCGGCGTCGCCGGCACCGTCACGAGCAATCTCTTCGTCGCCAGTGGTGGCGTCGTTAACGTTTTGTCGGGCGGCCTCATCACCGGAAGCGGCGGCGGCAGCGGCGGCCTTTTCACCGGCGACAGCGGCACGATCAACGTTCTGTCCGGCGGCCAGGCCGACCATATCGTCGTCCAGCCCGGCGGTGTGCTGAACGTCTACGGCACGACGCTGAGCAATGTCGGCATCTCGGCCGGCGCGGTCGAGACCGTCTACTCGGGCGGCCTCATCAGCGGCACTTCCGGTTCCGGCACGGGTGTGTCGGCTGGCGCTACCCTGAACATCCTTGCCGGCGGCTCGGCCGCCTTCTTCGCCGTTTCGAGCGGCGGCACCGCGAATATCGCCGGCACCGTGCTCCGCAATCAGGCGGTCTACAGCGGCGGCATCGAGAACGTCTTGTCGGGTGGCGTCGTCACCGGCTTCAGCGGCAGCGGCACCGGCATTTCCGGCGGCACCATCAACGTGATGTCGGGCGCCTCGTTCGATCATGCTGCGCTTCTCTCCGGTGGCGTGCTCAACATCAATTCTGGCGCGACTGCGCACAATCTGACGTTTTCCGGATCCGGCAGCCTCAACGTGGCGGGCACCATCACGTCCAGCGCCACCGTCGTTTCGGGCGGAATCGAGAATGTGCTGTCGGGCGGCATCGACATCGGCACCACAATATCCAGCGGCGGCCAGCAGAACGTCTACGCCCATGGCACGACGTCGAACACGCAAATCCTGTCCGGCGGCGTCGTCACGATTTCCGGCGCGGGCACGGTTGACCTGAGTGGAGGAGCGGCCGAGTCGGGCTCGGTGATTTTTGCCGGCGCCGGCGGCAAGCTCGAAATCGACGGTGCGGCCATGCCCGGCACCGTCATCTCCGGATTCGCCATCGGCGATACGATCAATCTGACCGGTGAGAGTGCCGCAAACATCACCGGCATCACCCTTAGTGCCGGCAATGTCCTGGCGGTCGCGACCAGCGACCATGGAACGCTCAACCTGCAGCTTTCGCCCGGAGACACGTTCAGCGGCACGTTCAGCAGCGCCACCGACGGTGCGGGAACGGACATCACCTTCATCGATAGTTCGGCCATCAAGGTGAGCGCCGGCCAGACCTCGACCGGCCTCGTGATCAGCGCCGGGCAAACGCTCGACGTTCTCTCGGGCGGCGCGGCGATCGGCACCATGCTGAGCGGCGGCACGGAGAACGTGTTCGGCACCGAACAGGGCACAAAGGTCAGCAGTGGTGGCCAGCTCAATATCGACATCGGCGGGGTCGCGCATGACTTGACCGTGTCGAGTGGTGGCACGCTCAACGTTGCGGGATTGATCACCAGCAACACGACCCTGTTGTCCGGCGGCACCGAGAACGTCCTTGCCGGCGGCCACGCCAGCGGCGTTACCGGTTCGGGCACCGGGGTTTCCGGCGGCACGCTCAACGTTCTGGTCGGCGCGACGTTCGACCATTCCACGGTGTACGCGGGCGGCACGCTCAACGTGTCCTCGGGCGGCGCGGCGTCCTTCCTCGCCGTGTCTTCGGGCGGCACGATGAACGTCGCCGGAACGGTGACAAGCCAGGTTGCGGTCTATTCGAGCGGCCTCGTCGAGATCTCCTCGGGCGGCGTGGAGACCGGCGCACCCGGCAGCGGGACGGGTGTCTCGGGCGGCACGGTCAGCGTGACCGCGGGCGGTCAGTTCTCCTTCGTCACAATCAACAGTGGCGGTCTTGTCGCGGTCGACAATGGCGCCACGATCCACGACATCAGCGTCAGCAGCGGCGGCATCCTCAATCTCGCAGGTTCTCAGACCAGCAACGCGGCGATCTACTCCGGTGGCACGGAGAACATATCTTCGGGCGGCAGCGCGCAGAACTTCGCTGTGTCGGGAGGCACGCTGAACGTGCTTTCGGGCGGCAATGCGCAGTCCTTTACGCTGTCGGGAGGCTCGCTCAACGTTTCCTCCGGAGGCCAGTCCGAGCTCTTCACCTTGTCGTCCGGAGCCTCGGTCGCTATCGCAGCCGGCGCCACCGTTCACGATCTGACTGTATCGAGCGGGGCGACGCTCAACCTTCTCGGCACGGCTACGAGCAACGTGTTCGTGACGGGCGGCGGCGCGCTGAACGTCTCTGCCGGCGGCGCCATCAGCGGATCGATCAATCCGTCCGGTTTCTTCACGGTCAACGTCAACGGCACCGTGAATGCATCCTCAGGCGCCTCTGTCGGCGATGTTACCGTTAATAGCGGTGGCAACCTGAACCTGCAGGCCGGCGCATCGGCGCATGACGTCAACGTGAACATCGGTGGCCGGCTCAATCTCGCGGGAAGCACGACCAGCAACATCAACGTCTTCTACAGCGGCCTGGAAACCGTTTCGTCCGGAGGCGTGGCGAACGGCACCAATGTCAACGGCGGCGGTGAGCTCGACGTTCTTTCCGGTGGTGCGGCAAACGCCACGACGGTCAATGGCGGTCTGCTGAAGTTGTTCTCAGGCGGATCGCTCAGTGGCGTCTCGGTCACCAATTTCGGCGCCGTTGAACTCGTCAGCGGAGCGTCCGTTTCGCAGCTTTCCAGCACGACGTTCGGTGGCGGCACCAACCTCGAGGTGGGTCCCGGCGCTGTCGTGAGCGGCTATCCGGTGAGTACCGGCCTGATCCTCGACGTGCTGTCCGGCGGCCTGACCTCCGCCATCACCCTCACGGCGAACGGGATGGAGAGCGTGCTGTCGGGCGGCACGGCCCTGGGCACCATTGTCGGCGATGCCGGCTTCCTGCAACTCGGCGTCCCGCCGTACCAGGGGCAGGGTGGTGCGGCCGGCGGAACGGCCAGCAACACGACGGTGTCGGGCGGCCAGCTCAACGTGAACTCCGGTGGTCTCGCGGTGTCCACAACGCTGGCCGGCGACGGTGCGCGTGGCGGCGGCGCGCTAGTCGCCTCGGGCGGCGCGGCATCCGCAACAACGATCTCCAGCTCCGCGGGCATGACCGTGCTGAGCGGCGGCACGGCGGCCAGCACGACGGTGCTGAGCGGCGGCTACTTCCAGCTCGGCCAAGGGCCGTTCAACGGCATTCCCGGATCGGCCGGTGGCAGCGCGACGGGTACGATCCTGTCTGGCGGATTCGAGGCTGTCTCCAGAGGCGGCGTCGATTCCGGCGCCACGATTCTGTCCGGCGGCAACCAGAATGTCTCGGCGGGCGGCCTCAGCATCGGCGCCAAGGTCTCGAGCGGCGGCTTGCTGTTCGCCATGAATCTCGGCGCGACGTCGAATACGCAGGTCTCGTCGGGCGGCCTGGTCATGATCTCGGCCGGCGGCATCGTCGATCTGAACGGCGGATCGAGCGAAAGCGGGACGGTGATCTTCTCCGGCGCCGGCGGCAAGCTGGAGATCGACGGGATATCGATGCCGACGACGGTCGTCGGCGGCCTGGTCATCGGAGACACCATCGATCTGACCGGCGTCAACATGTCGGAGATCACCAGTGTCGGCCTCGGCGCCGGCAACGTGCTGAACGTCGCGACCAACGATCACGGCACGCTCAGCATTCAGCTCGATCCGGGCCAGAGCTTTGCGAACCAGTTCGGCCGCAGCGCAGACGGCAGCGGCACCGATATCTACCTGGTCAGCAATGGCGTCGGCAATATCACCGTGAGCAACGGCCAGACCAGCACGGGTCTGGTGATCAGCAGCGGTCAGACGCTGACGGTGCAGGCGGGCGGCACGGTGAACAACACCATCATCGACGGCGGCCTCGAGAACGACAGTGGCACGGCGATTGGCACCATCGTTTCCGCTGGCTCCGAGGTGGTCTTTTTCGGCGGCGTGACGTCGAGCGCGACCGTGGAGACAGGTGGTAGCGTTTATCTTTCTGGCGGCAGCGCCGTCGGTGCAACCGTCGCTTCTGCCGGCTACATGGAGATCGATGGCGGCAGTGCAACCAGCACCACGATTCTGTCCGGCGGCTATGAAGCCGTGAAGAGCGGCGGCGTCGACTCCGGCGCCGCGATCCTGGCTGGCAACGAGTCCGTTTCGGCAGGCGGCGTCAGCATTTCCGCGCAGATCGCCGGATCCAACAACAGCAGCTACGGCGTATTGACGGTTTCCTCCGGCGGAGCGGCATCGCAAACCCAGGTTGGCAGCTTCGGCGGCCTCACCGTGCTCAGCGGCGGCACCGCGACGGGTACTGTCGTGTCCAGCCAGGGATTCCTCGACCTCGGTCTGACGCCCTTTGGCAGCAATGCCGGCTCGGCCGGCGGCAGCGCCACCGGAACGATCCTGTCCGGCGGTTACGAGTCCATTATCAGCGGCGGTGTGGATAGCGGCGCCCAGATTCTGTCCGGCTCCAACCAGAACGTCCTCGTCGGGGGCGAAAGCATCTCGGCAACCGTATCCGGCGCAAACTCTCCCGGCCTGTTGGCGATATTGACGGTTTCGGGCGGCGTTGCCCTCAATCCGACGATCGGGAGCGGCGGGCAATTGGCGATTTTCGCCGGTGGTACCGTTTCAGGCGAGAACATTCTCAGCGGCGGCGGCATCTTCGTCGGCAGCGGCGGCACCTACACCGTATCCTCCAGCGGCCTTCCGGGGCACGATATATCTGTTTCCAGCGGCGGTTCGCTGATCGTGGACGGCACGACGCTCAGCCATGTTTTCATCGGCTCCGGCGGGACCGAGACAGTTTCCTCTGGCGGTTATGCAACAGGCAACGCCAGCACTTTCACCGGCGATAACGGCACGATCAATATTCTGTCCGGTGGCAAGGCCGACCATATCCTGGTCAGCAGCGGCGGTGTCCTGAACGTCATGTCGGGCGCGCTGATCAGCGGCGGCACGGGTAACGGGACAGGTGTGTCCGCTGGCGGCGTGGTGAATATCTCGGCCGGCGGCTCGGCTACCAATATCGGCGTATCGAGCGGGTCGATCGTCAATATTGCCGGCACGATGCTCCACAACATGGCTGTTTACGGCGGCGGTACGGCGAACGTCTTGTCCGGCGGCGTCGTCACCGGCATCCCCGGCAGCGGTACGGGTATTTCAGGCGGCACGGTGAACGTCAGTTCGGGTGCCGAGTTCGACCATGCCGCTCTGCTTTCCGGTGGCGTGCTCAACATTTCTGCTGGGGCTTCGGCACACAACCTCACCTTCTCCGGATCCGGTACGATCAATGTCGCCGGCATGACCACATCCAACGTCACGGTTGTATCTGGCGGCATCGAGAATGTGCTGTCCGGCGGTGTTGACATCGGTACCACTGTGTCCAGCGGCGGCACCGAGATCGTGTTGTCCCACGGCACCACGTCGAACACGCAAATCATGGCTGGTGGTGTGCTGACGATTTCCGGCGGCACGGCCGATCTCGGCGGGGGCGCCGCCGAATCCGGATCGGTGGTGTTTGTCGGCGCCAACGGCAAGCTCGAGATCGACGGCACGGCGATGCCGACCACGGTCATCTCCGGACTTGCCGTCACGGATACGATCAATCTGACGGGCGTGAGCATGGCGGAGATCACGAGCGTCGGTCTCGGCGCCGGCAACGTCCTTGACATCGCGACCAACGACCACGGCACGCTGACGATCCAGCTCAATCCAAGCCAGACCTTCAGCACGCAGTTCGGCAGCGCCGCTGACGGTGGCGGCACCGATATCTTCCTGGTCGCCAGCAGTGGCGGGACGAGTGGCAACATCGTCGTCAGCAATGGCCAGGTCAGCTCCGGACTGGTGATCAGCGGTGGCCAGACCTTGACCGTGCAATCGGGCGGCACCGCTCTGAACACGGTCCTCCAGGGCGGAATCGAGTTCGACAGCGGAGTGACGATCAGCACGATCGTGTCGAGTGGTGGTCAGTTGCAGGTCTCGTCCGGCGGCGATGCGACCAGCACGACAGTGTCGAATGGCGGCTCGGCGACGGTGCTTTCGGGCGGCCTGGCCGACAATCTGTTTATCTCCAGCGGCGGCACGCTCAATGTGCTTGGCACCGTCCAAAGCCAGACGACGGTGTTCGCGGGCGGCATTGAGAACGTCTCTTCGGGTGGTCTGATCACCGGCGCGACCAGCTCGGGAACCTTTATCTCCGGCGGCACCGTGAACCTGCTCGCAGGCGGTACGGCGGCGCATCTCATCGTCTCGAGCGGCGGCACGTTCAATGTCAGCGGGACTGTGCTCAGCAGCGTCGCTGTTTCCAGCGGTGGTGTGGAGAACGTCTCTTCGGGAGGTGTGATCAGCGGTTCTCCGCAATCGGGTACCGGGGTTTCAGGTGGCACGCTCAATCTGCTGGCCGGCGGAACGGCAACCTTCGTGGGCGTGACCAGCAGCGGTGTCTTCAACGTGTACGGCAAGGAGCTCGGTCAGTCCTACGTCGCGAGCGGCGGCGTCGAGAATGTCTATGCCGGCGGCATCGTCAGCGGTGCGGCTGGATCCGGGACCGGCATTTCCGCGGGCGGCACGTTGAATGTCTCGTCGGGTGGCGCGGTCTCCTTTATCGGCGTTTCGAGCGGCGGTGCCTTGAATGTTTCCGCCGGCGCGACGGCGCACGACATCGCCCTGTCGGGTGGCACGCTTAACCTTGGCGGCACCGTCACCAGCAACGTCTTCATTTCGAGCGGCGGCATAGAAAACGTA